>DUQE01000121.1 GCA_012837925.1 Bacillota bacterium | reverse complement strand
GATCCTCCCAACCTCCCCAATCATGAATGGGTACATTTCTCAAAGGGGTTAAGAACTCTAACACTCCTCCCTCAGGCGTGCGTTTTCTTCTTGGGCAACGAGACGCTTTTTCTTCACTTCGGCCATGATCTTATCTTCAAGTGTAATGCCTGATAAGCGCTGCAAAAGCGTAGGTGGGCGGAGAGTTGTGGAAAAACGATCCGATGCTTTGTACCAAACGCCTTTTGGGCCATCGACGGCCTCTACCTTGGCGTAGTCATCGATCAACGTCACTCGGATTCCCCATTGTTCGCCAGGGGCGATTTCCAGATAAACGGCAGACTTGTCAGTTGGACGACTCCAAGTTCCCTGGTTCAATTCTTTAAGCAATGAACTCATCCTTTCCCACTGTAAGTATTACACATTTGTGGGCTAAATCCTAGTAAGAATAGGGGTATTGATATGTTAGTAGTGTTAATCCTATGTATCTTTTTGGGTTTAAGTGGCGCTGGCTATGCTGCTGAAACCGCGGTAGACACGCCCGCAATGCACTTTACGGTTGCGGAATGGGCCTATGAAGTGCGAGGGTTTGATGACTACGATCCTAATCACAGTGGGGAGTTTAAGAGAGGCGAGAGGGGTTATGCGTATCTTGTGATCGCCGACTTTGGAGTGGCTGAACAGGATCAGCTTTACCTTCTACGACTGACCGTGGATGTGGCTTTGGAAACACGAAGTGGCTTAAGACTTTTTTTCGAAAAGGATGTGCTGGAGCTCGAAGAGTGGTACATCGAGCCCCCGGAAAGCACCTGGTTTTATATCTATGTGGATATTCCCTGGTGGGCCCCGCGAGGGGTGTATCAAACGGTGATTACGGTTCGAGACGGGATCACAAATCGTGTTCTTGAAGAAAAAAGGGAAATTATGGTAAAATAATTCCTCTTGTGAAAAAGGATACAAGGCCTTTTCGTCGAATAATTAACAAATCAAGTAAACGTGTTATCAAGGAGGAGTACTATGACTTTAAGAGGGAGAAAGAAGGGAGAAACAGTTCCGCAGGGAGTTGTTGTGCGCTTACCTGTGTATTTCCGCTACTTGACCGAACTAGAGTCAGCCGGAACAGAGCGAATCTCTTCAGCCCAAATAGGGGAGGCGCTGGATTTCACAGCTGCCCAAATCCGTTCTGATTTGAGTTATTTTGGATCCTTTGGCCAACAGGGGTACGGTTATAATGTGAAAGAACTTCTCGATCAGGTGAAGCAGATTTTAGGCATAACAAGAAAGCACTCCATGGTCTTAGTGGGTGCGGGCAATTTGGGGAAAGCTATTGGTAGTTATGAGTGGTTTCGTGAAGAAGGATTTGATATTAAGGCCATTTTTGACGTTGATCCCCATCTGATAGGCAACTACCATGGGGGTTGTGCCATTCGCTCCATCGATGAGATCTCCACGTATCTTAGAGAAAATCCTACGGATATTGGGATTATTGCTACTCCCAAGTCCGCAGGGCAGAGCGTGTGCGATCTGCTGGTTGAGGGAGGAGTCCGCAGTATCTGGAACTTCTCGCCGGCCCATCTGTCAGTACCCGATCATGTGATCGTGGAGAACATCCACCTTACTGATAGTTTGCTGCGACTGGCTTTTCGCCTTAACGAACACAATTTAGGCAACAGTTGAGCCCTTATGACCAGATCGTAATACTGGTCTGCAGGTATGTTGAAAATGGTGCATAATATCCTTACACAAACAAGCTAAAGAGGTGTTTATGTGTTACTTCAAGACAAGCGTATTGCTATTTTCAACGTTGCCAATAAGCGAAGCATTGCGTGGTCCATTGCTAAATCCATGGATGACCAAGGCGCTCAGCTCATTTTAGGTTACCAAAACGAACGTACCAAGGGGGCCGTTGAAGATTTGGCGAAAGAACTCGCCCATGCGCCCATCGCGGTTTTGCCCTGCGACGTTTCTCTTCCGGATCAAATTGAGCAGGTGCAAGAGAGTATCCGAGAAAAGGTTGGCACCATTCACGGTCTCGTGCATTCTTTGGCTTTTGCGCCCAGGGAATCTTTACAGAATGCGTATCTGTTTACCGAACGAGAACACTTTTTGACAGCTCTCGAGATTAGCACCTATTCGCTCGTGGCCCTGGCGAGGGCTTTAACGCCGGTTCTCAGCGACAAGGCCAGTATCACTACTCTCACATATTACGGTGCTGAAAAGGTCATGCCTGGATATAACGTGATGGGTGTTGCGAAAGCGGCTTTGGAGGCAAGTGTACGTTATTTGGCCCACGATCTTGGACCTGCAGGGGTGCGAGTGAACGCAATATCGGCGGGGCCAATCAACACTGTGGCCGCCCGAGGTGTCTCTGGGTTCCTGGACATTCTGGAGGTGCACGAACAGCGGGCTCCCCTGAAACGCACTGTGGAAGGTCGAGAGGTGGGTGACACGGCAGTATTTTTGGCTAGCGATCTTTCCAGCGGCATAACAGGAGAAGTGCTGTACGTGGATACCGGTTATAACATCATGGGATTTTAGGAATAATGATCGATGAAAGGCACCCGGCTAGCCGGGTGCCTTTCTATGGGCCTATTGGTGAAACTACTTCGTTAGAGCTTTATCCAAAGCGTCGCGAACTGCGTGGTTGGATTGATGGGTCAAACCGGTTGCGCCGGAGATCACATCAACATAACCTGGCTCAGCAGTAAGTGCTGCTTCTTTGTAAGCATCGCGAGCCATCTCTAGAGGCCAGCCATACTCAGCAGGATCCTGGATGGTGTGGTCAGGCAATACACGTTGTACCTTGTAGTCAACGATCTTGTCGTCTTTCAGGGTAACCCATACTACCTTGTAGTATTGACCATAAGAGGAGGTCTCTGAACGACCGAGGAAGGTTCCATCAAAGTACTTGGTTGCAGGTGCAGTACCGCTAGCTTTGGCAAGTGCTCTTTCGGTTGCTTGAATCCAACCAGTGGAGCTGCCAGTAGCACCGGTTACGATGTCAGCCTTAGCCGATTGGTTCGCTACGAACTGGGCTCCCAGAGTGCGTGCTGCTTCGCCAGCTTGTGGCCATGAATAGGTAGAGAAGTCTTTCTCCACATGCTTGTCCGTATACTCGCGAAGAATTACTGCCACAATTTTACCATCTTCGATGAATACCTTGGATGATTGAATGCTCTTGTCGCTAGCGTCACTCCAAGCCTCATATGTACCATCTACATAGGCAGCCTGGGCAACCAACGAAAGAGATAACACTAAAACTAACGTTACCACTAAAGATAGTCTTTTCATGTATCTAACCTCCACATTTTGTTTTCTATGGTGAAGTCTTTCACCAATGCCCATACTCAGCGTAGCAAATTTCGAACGACGCGTCAAGCGTTTTTCGGTGTGCGCTGTGACCGAAACAACCTTTTTTCGGACGCGCTCAAAAGCCTTCCTAGAAGGTCTTTACGGGAGGTGAGGAATCTCAGATTTGCTCGGGATTATCGCCGTAGTGGGTCATGGTGGTGACCATGACCACATCATGGCCTTTGGACAAGTTTTCCTGAAACAAATGTCGCAACGCGGTCCACACTTCATCAGACGGCCCCGCGATGGTTGTGTTTAGTGATGTGTTACCCGGCTGTGAGTCATAGTCGAGGGCATGTTCATTCAAAAAGTGCGTAGATAGCCCCTGTAAACTTGTGACTTCCTCCTGCCCGACTGGATATAAAGAAACCTGTGCCTTGAGCATAAAACTGCACCTCCTGAGACTAGTATGCTCAGAAGGTGCAAGCTTCACTCACTTAGCGATTTGGCACACAGACAATTTGGCCCGGGAAAATTTCATTGGGATTAGGGATTTGTGGATTTGCAGCAATAAGGGCATTGAGTGATACCCCAAAGCGTTGTGCGATGCTGAACATGGAATCCCCTGGCCGGACCGTGTAGGCGAAGGTTCCAGGCGGACACTGGCCCGGTGGTCTGGTTCCGGGTACGCACACAATTTGCCCCGGGAAGATCAGGTTGGGATTCGGAATCTGCGGATTGGCTCTGATTAACGCATCAAGGGGTACGCCAAACTTTCTGGCAATGCTAAACATGGAATCTCCCGGCTGGACCGTGTAAGGGAATGTTCCAGGCGGACATGGTCCGGGGGCTCCCGTTGGCACGCACACAATTTGCCCGGGGAAAATGAGGTTTGGATTAGGGATTTGCGGATTTGCAGCAATAAGGGCATTGAGTGATACCCCAAAGCGTTGTGCAATAGTAAACATAGAATCGCCGGGCTGAACGGTGTAGCTAAACGTCCCTGGTGGGCACTGCGTTGGTGGTGGTGCGGTAATGGGTACGCAGACAGTTTGGCCCGGAACAAGTCTCGCAGGATCGGGAATCTGCGGGTTAGCATCGATTAGTTCTTGAAGGGGTACATTAAATCTGCGGGCGATACTGAACATAGTATCTCCCGGTTGTACGATGTAGGCAAAGGTTCCCGTGGGGCAGACCGTTTGTGGAATGCACACAATTTGTCCGGGACGTATCTGGCTTGGATCTGGAATCTGGGGATTAGCTGCAATGAGCGCATCAAGACTGACTCCGAACTGGCGGGCGATACTGAACATGGTGTCCCCTGGACGTACGACGTAAGGAGTTGTATTGGGTCCACACACCTGGGTGACTTGAGCATCAATCGGCGTCACAGGTTGCTGTTCTTCATGAACTTTATCGTTGTTTTCCAAAGTGAATCCTCCTTTACAAATCAATACCGTGGGGACTACAGCCGATCTAGTCCTCGTTTACGGTTCATAACAAGATATGAGATGAAAGGTGGATGTGTTACTCTGAGATGAAAGGTGGATGTGTTACTCTGTCAATAGTCTGTGAAAATGTCACCTTGGTGTTTTTTTGGCGGGGTGTTACCCCGCCAAGTTAAGATTGATAAAAAGAGCCTACCGCGGTATGATGTTATCGATTGTTGTACCACCCCAGGCTCGAGATGAATCG
>DUQE01000120.1 GCA_012837925.1 Bacillota bacterium | reverse complement strand
GCGATAATGAAGATTATGTAGTTCAGGGGGCTGGTCTCGATCGCCTTTTGCGCCGTCTCGATCTCAATAACCCCGAAGCTATTGCCTATTTGCAGAATCTGTTTGAAAAAATTGGCTTGTACAAAAGCTTAGCCGAAATGGGTGTTCCGGAAGGAGCTACCGTGAGAGTTGGAGAATTAGAATTTGAGTATATGGAATGAGGGTCCTTATGTTGACAAGTAAGCAACGGGCATATTTGCGCGGTCTAGGTAACGAGCTCGACCCCGTGTTTCAAATCGGCAAGGGCGGCCTATCTGAAGAGATGATAGAGCAGCTCGATGCTGTCTTAGAAGCGCGAGAGCTCATCAAAGTCAAAGTGCTCAAGAGTTGTCTGGATGATGCCGGTGAACTGGCTGATGAAATCGCACAGGCTTTAGACTGTCACGTCGTCCAAAAGATTGGTCGAAGCTTTCTGCTCTATCGGAAGCCTATTGATGAAGAACCGAAAATTCAACTGCCCTGAAGGAGTAACGTAGATGACGAGTAAGAGGCCCAGAATAGGAATCATGGGCGGTACGTTTGATCCAGTACACTATGGACATTTGGTCACCGCCGAGGGAGCTCGTTGTGAGTACAAGCTTGATCAGGTCTTGTTCCTGCCTTCGGGCAAGCCTCCGCATAAGTCAATGAGTAAGGTGAGTGACGCTGAGCACCGTTATATGATGACTGTACTCGCTACCTTAACCAATCCTCATTTTGAGGTATCACGCCTTGACATTGATCGCGAAGGGGTCAGCTATACAATCGATTCCCTGAGAAGTCTGCAAAGATTCTACGGACCTGAGGCTGAGCTGTTTTTTATCACGGGAGCCGATGCGATCTTTGAGATTACCGGGTGGAAGGACTCTGATGAGTATCTGACGATTGCACATTTCATTGCCGCGGCTCGTCCTGGATTTTGTCTGGAGGAGCTACCTGTGGCGACCCAGCGTTGGGTTGGGCAGCACGGCGATCGTTTTCATGTGCTGAATGTTCCGGCTATGGCTATTTCCTCTACAGAGATCAGGGAGCGCGTGAAAAAGGGGATATCCATTCGCTATCTTGTTCCCGAACCAGTAGAACATTATATTATGCGTCATAATCTCTATCTTTAGAAGGTCGGTCCCCCAGTTTGTCGCGGGCCCGGCGAAGTACTCTAGACAGAGGGGAGGGAAGTACTATGCTTTCAGAAGAAGAAGTACTACGGAGAAAAGCGGAACTCGAAGAGCGCAGAGCCCTTAAACGGGCTTATCGTCGTCGTCAGATTGTGATTTATTCCATAAGTTTTATCGTGGCCATCATTTTGATGATTCTTACAGCGACCTATACGTTCCAACGTGGTGTGCAAGGAACGCCCGCAATGGCAACAAATGATCAGCGTGTCCTCGTCTTGTTTCTCGGGACTGATGAGAAATTCGAGGCCAGTACTCGAGCCGATTCTATTATGCTCTTTTCCATTGATACCACAACAGGTGACGTAGGAGTATTGTCCATACCTCGGGATACGCGGGTGTGGATACCATCTCGACAACGCTGGGAACGCATTAACGCCGCTTATGCTCATGGCGGTGCCAATATGGCCTTGGAGGCCGTATCTCATTTGTTGGGCGTCCAGGTGAAGTACTATGTTCATACGGACTTCGAGGGATTTGAGCAGTTGGTTGATATCTTAGGAGGCGTAGAAATCAATGTAGCGCGGAGGATGCACTACGTTGACAAAGCCCAGGGTCTCGAGATCGATATCGCACCAGGCAAGCAGGTCCTAAATGGCGAAAAAGCACTGCAGTATGTACGTTATCGTGATCGTTTGGGCGACGTTTCTTTGGTAGATCCCTTCAAGGATGAGTATGATGGAAGGGTCGAGAGGCAAAGGCAGTTTTTTGAGGCTGTTGTCTCCCAAGCATTGAGTTCCTCTTCGCTCGTGAAGTTGCCACAACTGGTCACCCAGACCTTTAGAATTGTAAACACGAACCTTCCGTGGGAAAAGGTCTTCAGTCTTGCTTTATCGGGATCCAAGTTCTCTGCCGACAGGATGCAGACTGCAGTCCTGCCAGGAAACAGTCAGGTGCTCAATGATGCTTGGTACTGGGTTGTTAATGAGCAGAAGGCTAAACCGGTCATCGATACCTTAATCCTTGGCAAACCAGAGCCTCTAAGATTAGTGGTCCTTAACGGCAATGGACGTAGCGGCGTGGCGCAAGAGGTGGCTGAACTGCTTGGTTACTATGGTTATAACGTGGTGTCGCATGGCAATGCTGAACATTTCAACTTTGCAACAACGCAGGTTGTTGTATCTGCCGCCGACGTCGAACGGGTTAAACCTTTGGCGGATTATCTAGGTGCGTCCATCCAAGAATCCGATGGCGAGCGGGCAGAAGTTACCGTCATTGTCGGAAAGGACTATACATCATCAAATGATAGGAGAGTGGGAATTTGACCAAGAACAGCGCCGAAAGCATGGCCAAGGTGGCTGCTCGAGCCGCAGACGAAAAGAAGGCTGACGAGGTTCGAGTGCTAAGAATGCCTGAAGTAGTGACGGAGACGGAGTATTTCGTGATTGGCAGCGCTTCTACTCATGTGCAAGTTCGCGCCATTGTGAACTCCGTTACAGCGGCTATGGAGGAAATAGGTGCGGAGCTTCTGCGCTATGAAGGACGCGGGGATAACAACTGGGTGTTGTTGGACTATGGGGATGTGGTCGTGCACATTTTCGTTGAGGAAGCCCGTGTCTACTACGATCTAGAGAAGCTTTGGGCCGACGCGGAGCCAGTGTCTTGGGATGAATGACGCTTATTCCACTCTTGCCAAGTTCTATGACCTTTCCATCGGTGTAGATTATGAGGAGTGGGTTCAGTATCTCCTAGCTCTAGGGCTACGCCATCATCACACACCAAGAAAGATTTTAGATTTGGGTTGTGGTACGGGAAATTTGACTATGCCCCTGGCTAGGCGAGGATATGAGTTGACAGGAGTTGACCTGTCCCCGGAGATGATCGAGGTAGCCCGAGCAAAGGCCGACTCCATGAGAGAGAACATCTCCTTTCGTGTGGCTGATGTGCGAAATTTTGACATGTCGGGAATGTCGTTTGACACTGTGATTAGTGGATGCGATGTTCTCAACTATGT
>DUQE01000119.1 GCA_012837925.1 Bacillota bacterium | reverse complement strand
TTAGACGAAAACGGAAAAGAGACGCCCTTGATCATGGGATGTTACGGTATTGGCGTGGGACGCACAGTGGCAGCAGTAATCGAGAAGAACTATGATGAAGACGGGATCATTTGGCCACTATCCATTGCGCCTTACCAAGTTATCGTGGTGCCGGTCAGCATGAAGGATAGTGCACAGGCCGAAGCTGCCAAGAAGCTGTACGAAGAGTTGAAAGCCAGCGGCATCGAAGTAGTCTTGGATGACAGAGATGAACGCCCAGGCGTGAAGTTTAAAGACGCTGATTTAATTGGTTTCCCCATACGCGTCACCATCGGATCGAAGTCCTTGGAAAACGGGGAAATGGAGATTACATTCCGGCGTACCAAGGAAAAAACTAGCTTACCTATTGACGAAGTTGTACCGGCGATCAAAAGTTTCTTGAAGGATGGGGAAGATCGGTGAGCGTAGCGGCTATTGTTCCTGCCTACAACGAAGAGCAAACCATAGGAGTGGTTGTTGAGGCCCTGCTAGCCTGTCCCGTGATCACGGAAATCATTGTGGTCAGTGATGGCTCTACCGATGGTACGGTGGCTGTAGCATCACAATATCCAGTGCAGGTAGTTGATTTGCCACAAAACGTTGGCAAGGGTGGTGCCATGAAAGCAGGTGCCAATCACACATCTTGTGATGTCCTGCTGTTTGTTGATGCTGATTTAGTAGGTCTCCACGCAAGACATATTGATGCACTTGTGGAACCAGTCCTATCAGGCAGGACAGCTATGAGCATAGGGGTTTTCAATGAAGGACGAGTCTCAACAGACCTAGCCCAAAAGATCGCACCATCCCTTTCAGGACAGCGTGCCGTTAAGAAATCTCTGTTTGATGCCGTCCCTAAGCTTGAGAGTAGCCGTTTTGGAGTCGAGGTTGCCCTCACGCAATATGCTGAACGCCATGGCGTAGATATTGTGCGTGTTCCATTATCTTGTCTTTCTCAGGTAACGAAAGAGGAGAAGCGAGGTCTGATTCCGGGGCTTCAGGCTCGTATGGAAATGTACCGCGATATCGTACGCTCGATGTTGCCCGACAAGAAATCTTACGATGAGGATTATCATAAAGAATAGTTTCAACGGACCAAACAGGTTCGAGCCCCTCGGGGCTCATCTTTTTTGGGGGTGATTTTTTTGACTTCCTTTATTCTCGAGCCTGATGATAGGTACATTCTCGCCTCTTTGAGCTCGAATCCAATTGCTTCGCAACTAGAAGTTGCTCACATTGAAGTTGATCCGCAGCGCAGAGAGTGGACGATTTTCATCAAAGGGACGCCCCAAGGCGATACAGAGCTGTGGGATGAGTTGTCGAAAGCACTTCGTGACCAGGTCCCCGAAGTGTTGAGTGTTCGGCTTGAATGGACCATGGAGTCTGTGGACTCCGATGAACTCTATTTGCAGAACGCAGCCAGGCAAGTGAACAGGGTGGAGAACAGTTCGATTGTTGCAGAGAACGGCGGAAGCAGAGGCTCGAGCAACAGACGAAGACGTGGTTTGCTCGCTAAGTCCATTGCCGGACAAGAGGTCCCTATTGTGGACCTGCAAGAAGAAGAGCGCAATGTTGTGATCTGTGGTGAAGTTGTCTCGTTTGAGTCGCGCTTAACACGTACTGGTAAGACTTTGATCATGTTTGACCTGTATGATGGTACAGACACTCTTAGCTGTAAGGCTTTTTTGGACGAGCCGGAAGAACTGGGCATAAAGAAAGGGAAGTGGTTTAAAGTCCGAGGAAACCTTCAGTTTCAGTCCTTCGATAACCAGCTGGCTTTAATGGTGCAAACCATGGCACCTAATGAGACTCCTCCGTCCTTGATCGATGATGCTTCTGAAAAACGTGTGGAGTTACATTTGCACACGAAAATGAGTGGCTTGGATGGCACGATAGACGTCGGTGACGTCGTACAGCTGGCCGCTTCCCTTGGACATGAAGCACTGGCTATTACGGATCACGGGGTCGTTCAAGCGTTTCCTGATGCCCATCGCGCCGGCAAGAAACATGGCGTGAAGATTCTGTATGGAGTTGAAGGGTATCTCATCGATGATCCTGAGAGCAAGTCGCGTTCGTATCATATTATCATCCTCGCCAAGAACCTGACGGGCCTCCACAACCTGTACCGGCTTGTTTCTTATTCACACTTGGACTACTTTTATCGTAGTCCGAGGATTCCTCGCACTGTACTAGAAGCCAATCGCGAAGGACTCATTCTAGGTTCAGCCTGCGAAGCAGGGGAGGTTTATCAAGCGATCTTAACCGGCAACCCTGATGTAATGAAGATCGCCTCCTTTTACGACTATCTAGAGATTCAGCCTCTCGATAATAACCAGTTTTTGATCGGCTCGACACATGTGCAGTCCAAGAATGACTTGATGCGCGTTAACAAGCAAATAGTGAAGATCGGTGAGAGTCTGAATCTCCCCGTTGTGGCCACTGGCGACGTTCATTATCTCCGGCCAGAGGACAGTCTGATTAGAACGATCCTCTTAGCTGGAAGGGGTTTTGATGATGCCGAGCGTCAGGCGCCGCTTTACTACCGTACGACGGCCGAGATGCTCGAGGAATTTGCGTATCTGGGCGAAGAGAAAGCCTATGAAGTAGTGGTCACGAACCCGCGGAAGATTGCAGCAGAAATCGAGGCACTGAAACCTGTTCCAGACGGTCTCCATCCTCCTCACATAGAGAACGCAGAAGAGGACCTGGAAGAGATGACCTACCAGACGGCACGCAAGATTTATGGAGATCCCCTGCCGCCGATTGTAGAAGCTCGTCTTGCTCGCGAACTAAAAGCAATTATCAGTAATGGGTATGCTTCGTTGTACCTTATTGCTCAAAAACTCGTTAAACGCTCTCTTGATGATGGATACCTGGTGGGTTCGCGCGGTTCGGTGGGTTCTTCGCTGGTGGCCACAATGTGTGGTATTACAGAAGTGAATCCTTTGCCTCCCCATTATGTCTGTCCTTCATGTCACTGGTCCGAGTTTTTTACCGAAGGCGAAGTGGGTTCAGGTGTGGATCTTCCTCACAAGGAGTGTCCCGAATGTGGAACAAATCTACAGCGGTTTGGGTTTGAGATTCCCTTTGAGGTCTTCATGGGTTTTCATGGCGACAAAGTGCCTGACATTGACTTGAACTTTAGCGGTGAGTATCAAGCACAGATCCACGACTACACTATTGAGCTTTTTGGATCGGAAAATGTGTTTCGAGCTGGAACCATAGGTACATTGGCGGATAAGACAGCCTATGGATTTGTTATGAAGTACTTGGAGCAGACCAACCAGACGAAGCGTAATGCCGAAGTCAACCGGCTAGTGAGCAAACTTGCCGGTGCGCGCCGTACAACGGGACAGCATCCCGGCGGAATGGTCGTTGTGCCGCCTGATAAGGACGTTTTTGAGTTCACTCCGATTCAGTATCCTGCTAATGATTCGAGCAGCGGGACAATCACAACACATTTTGAATACCATGCACTCGAGGACAGCCTTGTCAAGTTGGACATTCTAGGGCATGATGATCCAACCATGCTACGGCTGCTGCAGGATCTTACAGGAGTTGCTGCGTCTGACATCTCCTTGGACGATCAGGATACCATGGCGATCTTTTCGTCGCTGGAGACTCTTGGGGTCCGCGAGGATCAAATTGGAACTCCCGTGGGCACCCTGGGCATTCCCGAGTTCGGAACTCGCTTCGTGCGCCAGATGTTGATCGACACATCCCCGAAGACGTTTAGTGATCTTGTGCGTATTAGTGGTCTGTCGCACGGTACGAATGTTTGGACCAACAATGCCCAGGATCTTATTCGGGCTGGTATCACGGATCTGAGCAATGTCATCGCCACTCGGGACGATATCATGTCTTATCTCATGTTGAGAGGGCTTGAGGCTCGTGATGCTTTCCGCATCATGGAACAGGTTCGTAAGGGCCGCGGATTAAGCGATGATGACATGGCTTTGTTGCGAAAATTCAAAGTGCCAGAATGGTACATTGAGTCATGCAACAAGATCAGCTACATGTTCCCAAAGGCTCATGCCGTTGCTTATGTGACGATGGCCTTCCGTATCGCATACTTTAAAGTTCATTACCCCTTGCCGTTTTATGCCACCTTGTTCTCGCTACGGGCTGGTGAAATCGATGCACAGCTTCTAGCTGGTGGCGAGTCAAGGGTGAGAGCAGAGATGGAGGCTATCAATGCTAAGGGCTTTGAGGCTACGCCGAAGGAACGGAGCACGTTGACGCAACTGGAAATTGTGCTTGAAGCGTTGGCTCGTGGCGTTGTATTCTTACCTGTTGATCTGTACAAGTCATCCGACCGGCTGTTCCAAATTGAAGAAGGTGGGTTGCGTCCACCCTTCGCTTCGCTGCAGGGTGTCGGTACAAGCGCCGCTGCAGGCATTGTAGAGGCTCGGAAAGATGGCGAGTTCATCTCTGTCGAAGATCTCAGACAGCGATCGGGAATCACCAAGGCTGTTGTGGAGACGTTGAGGCTTCATGGTTGCCTAAACGGCCTGCCAGAGACGAACCAATTGACACTTTTTTAGTTCATGTGGTATAATATGTATACGTTAACTGATGAACTGCCGGGAGAGTGGGATCTAAACCCACTCTTTTGACGTATGGAACAGGAAAAGGGGCATAATTTCTGTAAGAAGGGGGCGGTTTGACCCGTGGGACGAGGAAATATCGTAGAACTAGTCACAGACTGGGTTGATGAAATCATCAAGGGAAGTGACCTAGAACTAGTAGATGTTGAGTACGTGAAGGAGAGCACAGGCTGGATACTCCGAGTATTCCTGGATAAACCCGGCGGTATTGATTTAGACGATTGCCAGGCGGTAAGCGCGGTTTTGGACAAGAAACTCGATCAGGAAGATCCGATTCCTGGTGCATATTCGCTGGAAGTATCTTCTCCTGGCCTGGAACGGCCATTGAAGAAACGAGCAGATTACGAGAGGTTTGCTGGACGGTTGGTACAGATTCGTACCTATAGCGGCGTTCATGGTCGCAAGCGCTTTGAAGGCATTTTAGAGGGCCTGCAGGGCGACAATGTTTTACTAAAATGGGATGGGGAGACCATTGAGATTCCCCTAGAGCTTGTATCCAAGGCCAATTTGGCCCTGGAGCTCTAATACGGGAGGCCAAGACTAATGAATCTGGAATTAATTGGTGCGTTGACAGAGCTGGAGAAAGAGAGGGGTATATCTAAGGATCTCCTTATTGAGGCAATTGAAACCGCGATCATCTCTGCTTACAAGAAAAACTACGGTGCCAACTCTTCAGCCAGTGCTAGAGTGGAGCTAAACGCAAAAACCGGTGAAATTCGCGTTTATTCGAGACGTGTTGTCGTTCCTGAAGTTGAAGATGATACCCTGGAGATCTCTCTTGAAGACGCCAAGGCTTTGGATGCAAATTACGAGCTTGACGATATCGTAGAGCGCGAGGTCACACCAGCGGATTTCGGCCGAATCGCTGCGCAGACTGCCAAACAGGTAGTAATCCAGAAGATTCGCGAAGCAGAGCGTTCTATCGTCTATGATGTCTACGCAAACCGTGAAGGAGACGTAGTTACAGGCACAATTCAACGTGCAGATCATAGGCAGGTCATAGTAGACCTAGGCGATGTCGAGGCTGTTCTGCCTGTCAGCGAACAGATCCCAGGTGAAGAATACAGGCACCACATGAAACTGCGTTTCTACATTAATGAAGTCCGTCAAAGTAGCAAGGGGCCGCAGGTCTTTTTGTCTCGTACGCATCCGGGCCTGTTGAGGGCTCTGTTTGAGTTTGAGGTACCAGAGATCCAAAGCGGTGAAGTCGAGATAAAGTCGGTGGCCCGTGAAGCCGGTAATCGATCGAAGATCGCTGTGTATAGTCGTGATGCAAACATCGATCCGGTCGGTGCCTGTGTTGGAGCACGTGGTTCGCGGGTGCAAGCGGTAGTGGCCGAGTTAGGAAACGAACGGATCGACATTGTAGAGTGGCGCAGCGATCTAGAAGAATACATCAAAAATGCTCTAAGTCCAGCCAAAGTCTTATATGCAATCATTGATGAAGCAGGTAAAGTGGCCCATACAGTGGTGCCTAACGATCAACTCTCGTTAGCCATTGGAAAAGAAGGACAAAATGCCCGCCTTGCAGCCCGTCTAACAGGCTGGCGTATTGATATTAAGAGCGAAGAGCAAGCGGCTGACCTTCCCGAGTTCCTTCCTGTTGTAGAGGAAGAACCCGAAGAAATTGAAGCGACGGATATCCTAGTTGACCTTGATGAGGACAATGGCGTAACCGAAGTAGTAGCCTCTGAGGCCGACGTAGTTGAGCACGAGGAGCAAGTTGAAGAACCTGTAGCGACTCCCAAGACGAAGTCCAAGAAGAAGACCAAGAGCAAGGCTGACCAACCCCAACCTGTCGTCACGGAGATCAGCGAAGAAGATTTAGCCAGCTTGACGAATGTGATTAAGCGCAAGAGCTGGCAAGAACGATTTGGCAGTGTCGAGCTCGATGCCGAAGCGACAGCGGCCAAGGAAAAGCAGGAGACCGAGAAGTCGAAAAAGAAGAAGGAAAAGGTCATCACAGATTTGTCGCAGTTGGACTCCATTGACTTCAACTTTGGTGATGAGAAGTAGGTGGTAAGGAATGCGTAAGAAGCATGTACCCATGCGTACTTGCGTGGGATGTCGCTCCTCGAAACCCAAACGGGATCTCATTCGTATCGTCCGAGATCCAGATGGAGCGGTTGGTCTAGACTTAACTGGGAAACGCTCGGGGCGGGGCGTCTATATCTGTCCTAGTGAAGAATGCCTCGAGAAAGCTGTCAGAGGTAAACAGTTAGAGAGATCACTGGAGACAAAGATAAGTGACGATGTCTTTGTCGAATTAAAGAGGGTTTTGGATGAGCAAAGTATATAGTTATCTGGGTTTGGCTAGACGTGCAGGCAAAGTCGTCTCTGGAGAACAGGCAGTGGCTGGGGGAGTAAAGCGGGGCCAAGTGTCCCTGGTCCTCATTGCACAAGATGCTTCCTCCAACACGCACCGCAAGTTTAGCTCACTGGCTCAGAATCACAATGTTAGTTGTTTAGTATACGGCGAAAAGGATCTCTATGGTCACGCCATCGGTCAATCCCCAAGGGCGGTCTTGGGAATCTTAGACCGCAATTTTGCCAACGTGATTCGGGCTCACATTAGGGAGTCAGTGCAGGAGAAAAATTAGGAGTGATGCTGATGAAAAAAATAAGAATCTATGAGTTGGCGAAAGAGCTCGGACTAGAGAGCAAGGTTGTCGTAGATTTTCTTCATGATCTCGGTGCCGAAGTGTCGAATCATATGAGTACTATAGAACCTGATATTGCAGATATGCTTAGAGAACACTATGCTCCGGAAGAGCTACCAGCGGACTTAGTACCCGAAGAAGATGACACTAAGGTGAAAAAGGTTAAGAAACGCCCGCGTGAAGAGCGTGAGAAAGACGCGCCGCCAAAAACCTTTGGCAAGAAGAAGGGTGGCGATCGCAGGTCGTCGCAGAGCAAGCCTTCATCTGTGGAGTCGAAGGAGCCAAAGGTGGTTGCGTTAGGAGAACAACTGTCCGTCAACGAGCTTAGCCAGAAGCTTGGAGTGTCGGGTACAGAAGTCATTAAGCAGTTGATGAAAATAGGGATCATGGCCTCGCTGAGCCAAACCATTGATTATGATATCGCCGCAATTGTAGCAGGAGAGTTTGGCATTGCGGTGAAGCCCGAACAGGACTTGGCCGATGAAATCTTTGCTGAAGTCTGCGAGGATCCCAGCCAACAAGTGGCACGTCCGCCCGTGGTCACCATCATGGGGCACGTAGATCACGGGAAAACAACACTCTTGGACTCAATTCGGAAGACCAAGGTTACGGCAACCGAAGCTGGTGGAATTACACAGCATATCGGAGCATACCAGGTTGTTTACAATGGAAAACCAATAACCTTCTTGGATACTCCAGGTCATGAGGCATTCACGGCCATTCGTGCCCGTGGAGCAAAAGCCACAGACGTTGCGGTTCTGGTTGTTGCAGCCAATGATGGTGTCATGCCACAGACGGTGGAAGCATTGAACCATGCCAAGGCTGCCAACGTGCCAATCATTGTCGCTATTAACAAGACAGATTTACAGGCTGCCAATCCTGAACGTGTGAAGCAGGAACTGACAGAACATGGGCTTGTAGTAGAGGAGTGGGGCGGCGATACTATAGCTGTTAATGTTTCCGCTCTGCAAGACGAGGGTATTGATGAACTACTCGAAATGATTCTTCTTGTGGCTGAGGTTGAAGACCTTAAGGCCAACCCTAACTGCCCTGCACGGGGAACCGTTATCGATGCCAAACTGGACAAAGGACGCGGCCCTGTGGCCACTGTTTTGATCTCCACAGGTACCCTACGGGTTGGAGACTCCTTTGCCGTTGGCAACATGTGTGGAAGAGTTCGAGCGCTGATCAATGACCAAGGCCATACGATTAAAGAAGCTGGTCCATCAACTCCGGTTGAGGTTTTGGGAATTAATGATGTGCCGGAGGCCGGTGATCTCTTTGTCGTGGTTAAGGATGAACAGACTGCTCGACAAGTGGCATCAATTCAGAGAGAAAAGCAGCGTGACCGCGACTTGAACAAATCGAGCCGGGTAACGCTAGATGACTTGTTCCAGCGCATCCAAGAAGGCGACGTAAAGGAACTGAACTTGGTTATCAAGGCGGATGTTCAAGGCTCAGCCGAAGCGGTACGAGCTTCGCTAGAAAAACTATCGACGGATGAAGTCAGAGTCAAAGTGATCCATCAGGGAGTCGGTGCGATTTCGGAGTCTGATGTTCTCTTGGCTACTGCATCCGATGCGGTTATTATCGCCTTCAATGTTCGTCCCGAGCCCAATGCTCGCAAGGCTGCAGAGCGTGATGGAGTAGATATTCGAGTCTACCGAATCATTTACAACTTGCTTGATGATGTGAAGGCAGCCATGGCCGGTTTACTCGATCCTGAGTTTAAGGAGCAAATCTTGGGTCGTGCTGAAGTACGTCAGACGTTCAAGATCCCAGGTGGTGTCATCGCAGGTAGCTATGTTCTTGACGGCAAGATCACGCGTTCGTCTGAAGTTCGAGTTCTTCGTGATAACGTCATCATTCATGAAGGCAAGATATCTTCACTAAAGCGATTTAAAGACGATGTTCGAGAAGTGGCCCATGGCTATGAATGTGGAATTGGGATTGAGCGGTTCAACGATGTTAAAGATGGTGACGTGATTGAAGCCTTCATCATGGTTAAGGTGGAACGGAGCCTGTAGGAAGGTGAGAGGAAATGGCAGATAGACTCGGGCGTCTCGCCGAAGAGATTAAGCGGGAACTGAGTAGCATCATTGCTAAAGATGTCAAGGATCCACGCTTGGGCATGATTAGTATCACAGAAGTAAATGTCTCACGAGACTTGTCGTGGGCTAAGGTTTATTACAGTCAACTAGGTAGCGAAGAGGAAAGGGCACAGACTCTCGAAGGCCTGAACAGAGCAAAGGGCTTTATTCGAACCGAACTGTCAAAACGTCTGAGAGTTAGACACACGCCGGAGATCATCTTTGAATTTGATCCCTCCCTGGAGCAAGGCGCAAAAATGGATGCCTTACTCCGTACGCTCCAAGTTTCGAGGGAGGAAGACGGTGGCGATGAATAGCCTACAGGACGTAGCCCAGTACCTTAGGGAGCAAGATGATTTCATCGTAGTAGGGCACGAAAACCCTGATCCAGATTGCCTTGGCTCGATGTTGGGTTTGTATTTCGGACTCAAACAGTTGGGTAAGCAATGCCGGATGGTTAGTGCCGATCCAGTGCCTACGGATCTGAGTTGGCCTGGTCTTGACGTGATCGAGCACATACCTGTGGGATTCGAACCAGGCACGAGTTGTGTCATTGTCGTTGATTGCGAGCCAGAACGCACGGGTAGTATAAGCGAGGACGTCAAGAGGGCTCAGAGACTGGTCAATATCGATCATCACCAGCGTGGTAGAGGTGTTGGTGATGTTGTCTATGTGGAGCCATCAGAGGCTGCCACCGCCATGATCATCTACCGCCTCTTGCTTGAGTTGGAAGTCGCCTTTGATCGAAACATCGCTGTAGCCCTCTATGGAGGGATTTTAGGTGATACCGGCGGTTTTCGCCATGCCAACACAAACAGCGAAGTGTTTTTTGTTGCGGGTGAACTGTTGCAGTACGGCGTAGACCCCGCGCCAATGGCCCGAGAAATCTTTTCGAGCCAATCTTTGGGATTTCTGCGACTTCTTGGCGTTGCTCTATCGAATCTACAGACGTCGCAGGATGGAAAACTTGTGTGGGTGAGCGTGAGTTACGATCAGTTTCTTGCATTTGATGTGGATCCAGGCAACAGCGATCACTTGGTTAGTTTTGTACGCATGCTGGATACCGCGGAAATCGCGATGGTCTTTCGCGAAGTAAACCCTGGTGAGATTCGGGTCGGACTACGGGCGCATAATACTGATGTCGGTAGTCTCGCACGCCATATTGGAGGCGGAGGTCATAAACTTGCCTCGGGAGCCACTATTCTTGGGGATTTGCATGAAGTGTCGGAGGCGGTCGTTGCCACTGCAGAACACTTTTATCTGACGGGTGAGTTGAATGAATGGCATCGTTAATGTCTTGAAACCCCCGGGTATGAGTTCGCATCAGGTCGTGAGCTTTATGCGGAAACAGCTACGGACTAAGAAGGTCGGTCATGCTGGAACACTCGATCCTGGTGCTAGTGGAGTATTACCCTTAATGATCGGGAACGCCACCAAGTTATCCAATTATCTCATGAACGATCAAAAGACCTACGTAGTTGAGGTTACGTTGGGGATTTCTACAACAAGCCAAGATGCCAGTGGGGAAACCAGCGAGATCAAGACGGACTTTTCTATCTCCCCGATCGAGTTGGCCGATGCCTTGGCTTCGTTTCATGGTAGGATCATGCAGACTCCACCTATGGCCTCAGCGATCAGCGTAGGCGGGCAGAGACTGTATCAGTTGGAGCGGCAGGGGATAACGATTCACCGTGAAGCTCGCCCCGTGCAGATCCATTCGATTAATATCATGGCCATCTGGAGTGAGCAAGAGGACGAGCTGGGGTTTGGAACTCGGGTACTTTTGCGCGTGTCGTGTTCCAAAGGTACGTATATTCGCACTCTGTGTCATGATCTAGGTGAAAAGCTTGGTGTAGGTGCCCACATGTCATTTCTCGCGCGTGTGGCCAGCGGTCCGTTTGGATGTGCTGATGCGTATACGCTCGAGGAAATTGCCAAGATGGTTGCCGAGGGTGATCTTCGTTTTCTGTTGCCCATGGATGTAGCCTTGACAGATTGGATTAAGGTAAAAGTCCATCCGGCGGTTCAGGAAAGGATTACACATGGGAACTTTGTTTTGCCCGAACACTTACTTGATGTCCCGCAGACGCTAACAGTAGGTGATGACGTCGTTCTCTTGAGTATTGAGGGTGATATCCTGGCTCTGGCAGAGATTAAAATGGCAGACCAGTTGATCTGTCAACCCTTTAGAGTTTTTCAGTGATATGGTGGGGTGAGGGAAAGAACATGAGATTGAAGTGGGTTAACAAGCAGAACTCCACCGCACGAAGCATTGCACTTGGAACATTTGATGGTGTGCACCGTGGGCATCAGAAGCTGCTGGAAGAGACGATCGCTCGCAAGCCTGCGAATGGAACCAGTTGTGTGTTTACCTTTGATACACCACCGGAGCAGTACTTTCGCGATGAACTCCGCCTTGTGAGTTCGTTTGAGCGAAGAGTCGAGCTTTTCCGCTCCTTTGGAATTGATGAAGTTGTCTGGTTGACCTTTGGACCTGAACTTACCTCCATGGAAGCTGAGGACTTTGTGCAAAGAGTTCTGGTGAACGAGGTGCGTGCTACCGAGGTGATTTGCGGGTACAACTACCGTTTTGGCAGCAACCGTGGCGGCGACTCCAAATACCTTGAGGAACAGGGCCGACGTTTCGGGTTTTCTGTTACGGTGGTCCCGCCCGTCCAAGACGCGAATGGACAAGTCATCAGCAGTACGGTTATCAGGCGACTGATACGGGAAGGCAACATAAGCCAGGCAGCAGATTACTTGGGCTATTATCCAATGTACCGGGGAGTGGCCGAATCTAGTGTTTCTTCGGTACTTACATTTGATGTAAACGCCAATCTCGTTGTTCCGGATTTAGGCACGTATCTGGTTTGGTGTGTTTTGCCTCACAACCAAGGTATACCAGCCATCGCCTGGCCAAGCCCCAAGCAGGGGTTTGAGATTGCGCTCCTCGATTCGGGAGCAGTACTCAACACTGGACTTCTTGATGTACAGTTCTTGGCAAGACTCAGGAGTGACGAATCCGGCGAACCCATTGAAACGGACGTGCTTCGTGCCCAGCAATTGTTGCCAGGATTTTATTTACAAGATGGAAGAGTTGTGCTAGAATAGCATTGTGTTCTGCACGAGTGCAAGAGCACGCAACCCTTTTCTAGGAAAGGCGTATCTCCGGCGTTTTTCTTGGGAAGCGGTAATTGACAAACTATGTGGAGGTGACTTTTTTGATTTCACAAGAATCAAAAGCACAAATTATTGAAAAGTATAGTCGACACGAAGGTGACACTGGATCTCCAGAGGTTCAGGTGGCCATTCTCACAAAACGGATCGAAGAGCTCACGGAGCATCTGAAAGTACACAAGAATGACCATCATTCCAGAAGAGGCCTCTATAAGATGATTGGGCAAAGACGTGGTCTTTTGAACTATCTGATGAAAAAGGACATTGAACGTTACCGCAGTCTTATTGAGGAGCTAGGTTTGCGTCGATAATGAGAAGAGCGGGTAGCACCCGCTCTTTTTTTAGCTAACAGTCGCTTGGCTATGGGCTGTGGCAAAAAAGGCTATACTAGGCATAGTGTGATTGTTAGTATGGCCTAGAATAAGTAGATGGAGGTTAAAACATGCTAAGCGAGTTTCGTTTCGAACTAGGGGGAAGACCCTTGGTTTTGGAGTTTGGTGAACTGGCGAAACAGGCCAACGGCTCGGTCCTTGTTCGATATGGAGAGACTGTTGTTCTTGCGACAGCTACCATGAGCAACAAGCCTAGAGAAGGTATTGATTTTTTCCCGTTGTTGGTCGATTATGAGGAGCGTATGTACGCTGCCGGTAAGATTCCCGGTGGTTGGGGACGAAGAGAAGGAAGACCCAGTGAAGAGGCGATTCTTTCTGCCCGCATGATCGATCGTCCCTTGCGTCCCCTGTTTCCTGAGGGGTTCCGTAACGATGTTCAAATCGTTTGTTCTATCTTGTCCGTCGACAAGAGCAACTCGCCAACCATTGCGGCACTAATTGGAGCCAGTGCTGCTTTACATGTATCCAACATTCCCTTTGCCGGACCCGTTGGCGGCGTAAAGGTTGGTTTGGTCGATGGAGAGTTTATTGTCAACCCAACACTAGAACAACAAGCGAATTCTGATTTAGATATCACTGTCGCGGGTACAAAGGACGCAGTCATGATGGTGGAAGCAGCTGCTAACGAAGTTTCTGAAAAAGTAGCACTAGACGCCATTGCGTTTGGACATAAAGTAGTTCAAGAGCTCTGTGAGCTGCAAGAACAGATTCGTTCCCAAATCGGTCGTGAAAAAGTCGAGGTTGCAATTTTCCAACCTGAAGAGACAACAGATAAATGGGTTCGAGAGCACGTTACGGCAGATCTAGCCAGTGCGGTACTTACAACAGACAAACTGGAGAGACAACGTCTCCTTGACGAACTGCAGGCGAACGTTCATGACGCCTATCTTGAGGCGCATGGTGACGAGATGTACGAAGTGAATAGCAAGACGTTGGACCAGGTGTTTGACAATGTCCTTAAGGAAGAAGTCCGTCGTTCTATCACAAAGGATAAGGTCAGGCCTGATGGCCGTAAACCAGACGAGATCCGCCCCATTACGTGTAAGGTAGGCGTTTTGCCTCGCGTACATGGTACCGGACTTTTCACTCGAGGACAGACGCAGGTTCTGACAGCCCTGACGCTCGGTCTAAAGTCTGACGAGCAACTCCTTGACAATCTCACCGATGATGAGAGCAAGCGTTACATCCACCACTACAACTTCCCAGCGTTTAGCGTGGGTGAAACTCGACCTGTGCGTGGTCCTGGTCGTAGAGAAATTGGTCACGGTGCATTGGCGGAACGTGCGTTGTTGCCGGTCATTCCTTGCGAAGAAGAATTTCCCTACACCTTGCGCCTGGTTTCCGAAGTTCTCGAATCAAACGGATCGTCTTCCATGGCCAGTATTTGTGGTAGCACTCTAGCTCTAATGGATGCCGGCGTGCCCATCAAACGGCCTGTTGCAGGTATAGCTATGGGTCTGATGATGTTGGATGAAGATTTCACCATTCTGACTGACATTCAAGGTCTAGAGGATGCCCTGGGAGACATGGACTTTAAAGTGGCCGGAACCCGTGAAGGCATTACTGCACTTCAGATGGACATCAAAATCGGCGGCGTGAACGCAGAGATCATGGCTCAGGCTTTGGAGCAGGCACGCCAAGGACGTCTGTTCATCTTGGATAAGATGGAAGCAACCATCGCACATCCACGCAATGACTTATCGAGATACGCTCCCAGGATCATCACCATGGAGATTCCCGTCGACAAGATTCGCGATGTAATCGGACCTGGCGGAAAGATCATTCGTGAGATCATTGCCAAGACAGGCGTGTCCATTGATATCGAAGACGATGGACGCGTGTACATTGCTTCGACCGATGGTGAAGGCGGTCTACAGGCACAGAGGCTCGTCGAACGCTACGTGAAAGATGTTGAAGTAGGAGAGACATATCTCGGAGTTGTGAAACGGATCATGAACTTTGGTGCATTTGTTGAAATCCTTCCCGGAAAGGAAGGTTTGGTTCATATTTCACAATTAGAGCACAAGCGAGTGAACAAAGTCGAAGATGTGGTAGACATCGGAGATGAAGTAATGGTCAAAGTTATCGAGATTGACCGTCAAGGAAGAATTAATCTTTCACGCAAAGAAGCCTTGCCAAAGGAGAAGGAATTCGAAGCGTAGTAGCGAAATAAATTAATGATAGGATAAAGAAGCAGGTAGAAAATACAACCTGCTTTTTGATTTTTTAACATTGAGAGGAGCATGTGCATGGCAATCCTCGCTGTCTACCCCCACGCTAAAAACCTTCAGGTAGCCGTATGGGACGGCGCACTATTGGAGAAAACGATCGTTCCACTTCCTTCAAGTGGTGACGACACAGCCGAAAAACACCTCATACCCTGGCTCACATCGCATAATATCACAACGGATGACCTCCAGTGTATTGTCACAGGAGACAATGCACGTGAAGCGGCTAAACTACTGGGTACCGATCTCTCGCTTGAGGTCTTTTTCATTGAGTCCGCGACCTCCGCTGAGTGCCCATCAATAGCACGGGTTACAGGTACGCCGGAAATAGAGCGGCGATGTGACGTGGATGCCTTTATGTTTGCGTTTCTTGCTCGCCTGGAGGCAGCGTCCAAAGAAGTAGATCTGGCTGAGGAGCAGTTTGTCGTGGCACACCTGGACGAAGAAATCCAGATCGCTGCCCTGCGCGGAACGCGTGTGCTTGATGCCTTGACGAGTTTTGATGAAGGTCCGTTTGCTCTGAGACAAAGTGGCGCCCTTCCTTTTGATAGCGTACTCGATCTGTGCATGAGAGCAGCCAGTAAAGAAGAGGTCTTGTCCATGCTTCACAATGAAGGGGGTCTTGCTGGATATCTGGGTATTAAGAGTCTTGATGAACTTTGGACCCTTCAGGGTGAGACGGCGGAGCGCGTTCGTGAGACCTTGGTGTATCAGATCGCCAAGGAGATCGGAGCCATGGCGGTTACCCT
>DUQE01000118.1 GCA_012837925.1 Bacillota bacterium | reverse complement strand
CTTGATCGATGTCAGGGGAGTGCGCAATTCATGAGAAACGTTGGCCACAAACTCTTGGCGCATTTGCTCAAGGTGACGTAGTGAAGTAACATCACGCATCACCGCTACCGCTCCTTGGATCTTTCCGCGTTGATCCTCCAAGGGACTTGACGTCACGGCGATCGTCCGTTCACTCCCCGGGCGCAGGCGCATTTCCTGGCTAAAGGAATCTTTGCCATCCATGGTTTTTTCCAGCAGCCGAGCAAGCTCTTCATTTCTCGTGGCCTCAAACTGGTTCTTTCCAATCATGTCTTCGGGACGATGATGGAAAAGATCGGCTGCAGCTCTGTTGGCCAGAATGACTTCGCGCCGCATGTTAACCGCCACCACTGCATCATCCATACTTGACAGGACGGTGTCGAGCGTACCTTCACGATCACCAATGGTAAAGAACAACTCTTCAAGCGTCTCCGACAGTTCATTAAAGGCTTTCGCTAACTGACCAATTTCGTCGGTACTCTGTACTAGAACCTTCCGCCCAAACTGTTTTTCCTGCAGACGGCGCACGGCTACCAGTAAGTCTTGCAGGGGGTTTGTGATAGCTCGATTCAGAAGGTAAGCAACTCCCACTGCGGCCGCCGCTACAAGCACCCCCACCAAAATCGAACCTCGGATCAGATTGTGATAGATACGGAGAATGCCTTCCTCTGGTATCGAGACCAGAAGCGCCCCTTGATCCTCCAAACGCACATGGACTGTAATCAAGTCATCGAATGCCATGTCTTCAGGAATAGTGTCAACAACCGTATGACCAGAAGCATCCTTGAGTGTCACGATACGTCCGCTTGTCGCTGATAACGTCTCGATCCGTGCCTTGAGATCCCCTGTGGTCTCCTGGAGAGCGAGGCGAATCATTTGTGCATCATTGAGAAGGTCTGCTCTGGCCTTATCCTCCAAGGTGATCTTGGCGTAATGCGCGATAAAAAACGTGGTAACCCCAACAGAAAGTAAGGTCACCACTAATACTAGCGTTGTTAACTTGAAAAGTAATGGCTTCGTGAAGCTCCATTTCTTCAAGTTAGTTCCCCCTCAATTTATACCCGACTCCATGAATGGTCTCAATACGAGTTTCTCCTTCAGGACCAAGTTTGCGACGCAGATGACGGATATGTACGTCAACGGTGCGGGTTTCACCCTCATACTCATAGCCCCAAACCTTCTGTAATAGGACCTCACGAGTTAGGACTTTGCCCATGTTCTGCATAAAGATGTGCAAAAGGTCAAACTCTTTACGGGTTAGGTCAACCGCGTGATCGTTGACTTTTACTTCTCTCGTGTCAACCTGGAGGAAAATGTTGCCCACCTTGTATTCGTTTTCATCTTGGCTCTCTTGACCACTGGCCCTGCGCAACACGGCTTTAATGCGTGCGACAAGCTCCAGGGGGCTAAAGGGCTTCGTCATGTAATCGTCGGCCCCAAGCTCTAAGCCCAGTACCCTTTCGAGTTCGGTTTCTTTAGCGGTGAGCATAATAATGGGTACATTGCTCGTGCGCCTGATCTCTTTGCACACATCGTAGCCATCCTTGCCTGGAAGCATTAGGTCAAGGACAATGAGATCCGGCTTGTAAGACTCAAATTTCTCAATGGCCTCTAAACCATCACTGGCTACCTCAGTGTCGAATCCCGCTTGATCAACGTTAAAGCGGATCAACTCCTGGATAGAGATTTCGTCATCCACAATAAGTACTTTTTGTTTTACCATTATCATCACCTTTATCGCTTAGTAGGTAAAGCCATCCAAGCTCCCCTGGTCGTCCCCATCACCAACAATTCTCAACACAAAATAGTGGGGTAAGCAAACAATGACCTGCCCAACATGCTGTCTCCAACCCGTATGTACACATAAGAGGTCGGGACAATCGGCCTCAGACACTCTAACTTGTCCGTCCGCGATTTCAAAGACATTATAACCATGCTTTGTTTCGATACGTTGCGGTTCCAGATCTGTGGCAAGATCGAACTGATCAACAACTTTCCCTTCAATCTCCACCACAACTCTTGTACCCTTAGCACTCTTGGGTACGGCTACCTGGTTATATACAAGGACACCTAGTCCAATGAGTATAATTACGACAATTAGAATGAAATCTCCTTTAACTTTTTGTCTCGATTTCATTAATAACACTCCAAAAAATGGCGGAAGGGGTGGGATTTGAACCCACGGAGGGCGCAAACCCTCGACGGTTTTCAAGACCGCTCCATTCGTCCACTCTGGCACCCTTCCTCAGCTTGATACATTATATCGCAACTTTCTGTATACGACAAGTGGCTATTTCGGGAAGTCCCACTCTAGGAACGTGGTTCGACACGCTCTAGACCACCCATGTAAGGACGCAACGCCTCAGGAACCACAATGGATCCATCCTCTTGCTGATAGTTCTCGATTATAGCCGCCAACGTGCGTCCCACAGCCAATCCTGACCCATTAAGGGTATGAACAAACTCAGGCTTCGAGCCCTTGTCACGCCGGAAGCGAATGTTCGCTCTACGGGCCTGGAAGTCTTCAAAGTTGCTGCAGGAAGAAATCTCCACATAGCGCTGGTAACTGGGCATCCAGACCTCAGGATCGTATTTCTTAGCAGCTGTAAAGCCCAAGTCAGCCGTACAAATCTCGGTCACTCGGTAGGGTAGACCGAGTTTCTGCAAGATGCTCTCTGCGTTGTTTGTTAGTTTTTCCAACTCCTCGTAGGACGTTTCTGGCAAAACGAACTTGACCAACTCAACTTTGTTAAACTGGTGCACTCTCACTAGCCCCCTGGTATCGCGCCCTGCAGAACCGGCTTCCGAGCGGAAACTGGCGGAATAGGCTGTGTGGTAAATGGGAAGATCCTCGGCACTTAGGATCTCGTCGCGATACAGATTGGTTACAGGTACTTCAGCGGTGGGGATGAGGTAGTACTCCATTCCTTCCAGCTTAAACATGTCTTCACCAAATTTCGGAAGCTGCCCCGTACCGGTGGCACTCGCCTGATTGACCATGAAAGGAGGAAAGATCTCGCGATAGCCATGTTCGGTAGTGTGCAGATCCAGCATAAAGTTGATCAAGGCTCGCTCCAAGCGTGCCCCGGCACCTTTCAGGAAATAGAAACGACTCCCCGTGACTTTCCCCGCACGTTCAAAGTCAAGGATATCGAGGTTTACGCCGAGTTCCCAGTGGGGCAGAGGCTCAAAATCGAACTTGGTTGGATCGCCCCAACGCCGGATCTCACGGTTATCCTCTTCGGTGCTCCCAACCGGTACCCCCTCATGAGGAAGATTTGGAATGCGTAACAGGCGATCCTGGATCTGGGCATCGACTGTCCTGAGCTCCTCATCGAAGTCCTTAATGTTCTGCGAAACGACGCGCATCTCCTCAATGAGGGACTGTGCATCTTGTTTTTCGCGCTTTAGGCGGGCCACTTCATCCGAAACCCGGTTGCGCTCGGCCTTGAGTTTCTCCACATCCGTAAGGATACTGCGGCGACGCTCATCCAGTGCCAAGAGATCATCTAAGTAACGTGCATCTTCGCCCTTTTTCGCCAATCCTTCCCGTACTTTATCCGGGTTCTGGCGTATCATCTTCAGGTCTAACATCTCCGTAATCCCCCTTGATTTTAATAAAAAAAACTCGCCTCTGAACTCGAAAGCTCAGGGACGAGAATACTTCCCGCGTTGCCACCCTGCTTAACTGCCCCCACATTGTGGGCGCAATTCACCTCAATTGATCAATTGTCTCCCAGTTCAGGAGTTGGATCCTAAGGTACCAGGCTGGTTTGCACCACCCACCAGCTCTCTATGTTCCAGCATTCCTTAGTTAGGCTCCCTCATCACTTCTTGGATTAAACCCAATTATAGTACACTTTTTCCCTACGATCAAGCATCTATACACAATTTCTCCTTTGAGCGTTTACATTCCCAGGGAACTTCTTCTTCCCTTCGGGCCTGGCACTAAATCGCGCACACGCATTCGCCTGCTACCAGTATTCGGGACGTTGCGATAAAAGAGATACAGAGCGAGGGCCCGCGTCGCCGATGAAACAAGAAAAATCGGCCGTAGCCCCACCACTTCGGCTGCAAAACCGCCAATTAGAGGCCCTACAGCTGTCGCAACACCCATCATGGTGTTGTATACTCCCACATACACGCTGCGACTATCATCGGGTGTGACTTCCAGCAACAGGTTAAAGGCTGCCAGGTTGTAACCTCCCCAGAGTACACCGTTCACGATGTGAATGATAAAGGGGAACCACGTATTAGGGGCAATCCACCACAAAAGAGGAAGTGTAATTATGCCCAGCCCTGAGGCCATCATGACGCTCTTTTGCCCAAAGAAGTCTGCTAAACGTCCCCAATAACGCTGGATGAGCACCATGGATGCTAGATTGACTGCGGAGAATAGGGCCCATGACCCTGCCGGTCCTCCCAAGTCCTCCACGAAATAGACAACAAAGAGGGGGCTGGCGATCTGGATGCCGAGGTTCCACACAATCGCACTTACGACATAGCTGCTAAAGTCCTTCTGACTCCCTATTTCCTTGGCAAACGCTTTGACCTTCTTTAGGTACGACTCACCTGAGGAGATCTTTTCTTTCGGTGGAGTCTGATCAAAGGCTATCTTACTGAAGAGATACACAGAGATCAAACCCAGAATTGTTGTTATGACAAAAAGGATCTGATAATTTCTGGGAAACTCTAAACGCAGCAAGACGGTGGCAAGAAGAGTGGCCAAGACGGCACACGCATTGAGCACCATATTGCGGTTTGCATAGTACTGGCCCCGCATAGACTTAGGAATCAAGCTAGCCTGCAGCGCTGTCCAGGCCGGTACGCCCAGGTTGGCCGCCATAATACGGAACGTGGCCAGAGTAATGACAACGGCCACTCTGTATGCAGGCGGAACTAAAAAGGGCAGCAAGGCCATGAGGATCCAAGAGGAACGGTTCAAGTAACCGCCCACAATAATAATCCACCGCTTATCCTTCTGCCGCTCGGCGAGCAAGGCCGCAGGAATCTGCAAGACATTGCCCATGAAGTTCGGAAATGCTGTCAGCATCCCAATTTGCGACGGACTTGCTCCCAAGGCCAACGCAAAAAGGCCAAGATAGGGGGCTGCCAGATTATCGGCAGCCACCGCAAAGGCCCCTTCCACCGTATTTAGTTCCATAGCTTTCTTTGTTTCCTTCGATATAGCGGAACCAGGGATCAACACGGATCCTCCCCTAGTTGATTTCTTGATAAAGCGGATACTTCTGAGCGAGCTCTGTGATGGTTTGGCGAATCTCTGTAAAGTCGCTGCGATCCTTTTCTAAGGTTTGAGCAATCAAATCACCAATGACGCGCATTTCCTCTACGCCCATCTTCCTGGTGGTGAGGGCTGGAGTGCCAATGCGAATGCCGCTCGTGATGAATGGACTTTCCGTTTCAAAGGGGATCGTGTTTTTATTAACTGTGATACCCACTTTATCGAGTCTTTCCTCAGCTTCTTTTCCGGTCAAGCCTTTGGCCTTCACGTTAACGAGTAACAGATGGTTGTCTGTACCGCCCGAAACTAATGGGAAGCCATGACCCTGCAGGGTTTCACCCAAGGCTTTCGCATTAGCCAGCACATTTTTCTGATACTCTTTAAACTCAGGTTGCAGTGCCTCGTGGAACGACACCGCCTTAGCTGCGATCACATGCATTAACGGACCGCCTTGGATACCTGGGAAGATGGCTTTGTCGACATCTTTGGCATGCTCCTTGGTTGTCAGAATCATGCCACCTCTAGGCCCACGCAAGGTCTTATGCGTTGTCGTGGTGACGAAATCAGCGTGGGGGATGGGACTTGGATGAAGTCCTGCAGCCACCAAACCAGCGATATGGGCCATGTCCACCATGAACAATGCGCCAACCTCGTCGGCAATTTCCCGGAACTTCGGAAAATCAATGATTCTGGGATACGCAGAGGCACCAGCGATGATCAGCTTGGGGCGATGCTTAATGGCCATATCGCGAACCATATCGTAATCGATGCGTTCGTCTTCCGCACGCACCCCGTAATGGACGACGTTAAACCATTTGCCCGACTGGTTGACGGGGCTACCATGGGTGAGATGCCCGCCATGGGTGAGGTCCATACCTAAAATCGTATCTCCAGGTTTAAGCGCTGCAAAATAGACGGCCTGGTTCGCCTGCGAACCCGAGTTGGGCTGGACATTCGCGTGTTCAGCACCAAAGAGCTGTTTGGCTCGATCACGGGCTAGATTTTCAGCTATATCAACATACTCGCAGCCACCATAATAACGTCTACCAGGATAACCTTCCGCATACTTATTGGTGAGTTGACTTCCCATGGCCTCCAATACCGCCATACTCACGAAGTTCTCGGAGGCGATCAACTCCAGATTTCCATTTTGCCGACTTGTTTCTTGACGTATGACCTGCAAAATTTCGGGATCCGTCTTGCTCAAATGGTTAAACATCGCTTTCTCCTCTTTCGTTTTGGAATTATGTATTTGGAATGGAGTGATCTGATGACCACAGAACTGCGGGCTGTTCTGACCATGGCCCTACTCCGCCTCATTGCGGGCACCATTGAGATCAGCGCCGGTCTGCTCATGCTCAAGTTTGGACGCGTGCAGACCGCTCTCAAAATCAACTCCATGCTCGGTCTAATTGGACCCATAATCCTAACTCTCGTAGGAACCGTTGGCCTCATTGGCCTCAGCAACCAATTGTCTTGGTCCAAGCTCCTCGTCACCGCCCTAGGCGTGCTTCTGATTTTCTTAGGAACCAGATAGCCTTAGGGATAGATGCGGTTGATCAAGCGGGCAAACGGTACTGCTTCTCTGAGGTGAGGAAGCCCGCAAATCCACGAAACCGTACGCTCGAGACCCAGTCCAAAGCCGGAATGGGGAACCGTGCCATAACGTCGCAAGTCCACATACCAAGCGTATTGCTCCTCTGGCAGATTGTGCTCTTTCAGCCTCTGCTCGATTAACTCCAAATCATGAATCCTCTCGCCGCCTCCAATGATCTCTCCATACCCTTCAGGTGCGAGGAGGTCGCTACCCAAGACTACTTCAGGCCGCTCGGGATCAGGCTGCATATAAAACGCTTTGATCGCTGTAGGATAGCGGTGCACAAAGACTGGGCGATCGAACTGACTGGCAATGACCGTTTCATCTGGAGCGCCAAAGTCGTCACCCCACTCGAAATCCACGCCATTTTTCTTTAGAATCTCAACCGCTTCGTCATAAGAAATCCTTGGGAATGGTGCCACGATGGATTCAAGTTTGCTCACATCACGCTCGATGATATCCAGTTCTTTACGGCAGTTCTTCAACACCCGCTGCACGAGATAGCAGACATACTCTTCCTGAAGATCCATGTTGCCGTCGACATCCAAGAAGGCGATTTCGGGTTCAATCATCCAAAACTCCATGAGATGGCGACGAGTCTTCGATTTTTCTGCTCTAAAAGTGGGTCCGAAGCAATAGACCTTGCCAAAGGCCATCGCCGCGGCTTCCATGTAAAGCTGCCCACTTTGAGACAAGTACGCCTTGTCGTCGAAGTAATCCGTCTCAAAGAGCGTGGATGTGCCTTCAACAGATGCAGGAGTCAAAATAGGGGCATCGATGAGCACAAAGCCCCTGTCGTCAAAGAATTGACGCGATGCTTTAATAATCTCGTTTCTGATCAGCATGATGGCATGCTGTTTCTGACTGCGCAGCCACAAATGTCTGCGATCCATCAGATATTCTACTCCGTGCTCCTTAGGGGTAATGGGATATTCTTCGGCAATCTGCAAGACTTCCAGATCCGTGATGGACATCTCATAGCCACTCACCGATCTTGGTTCTTCCCGGACAACACCGCGTACGATGAGGGAAGACTCTTGGGTAAGAGCCTTGGCTTTTTCAAAGATCTCTTCTGGAACCTCTGACTTCACCAGAACTCCCTGGATTAAATCGGTACCATCACGGATGATCAAAAACTGGATCTTTCCGCTGGAGCGCTTATTATACAGCCAACCCCTGATTTCTACTTCTTTGCCTACATGTTCGCCAACTTGTTTGAGATACACAGGTTCCATCCGCATGTCCTCCCATTCTATGTATTGTTGATTTGGTTATACAGCCCTTGTAGAATCAGGGCGTCTTCTTCTAAAATCGGACTCTCACAGATAAGCCAGCCAGCCACATCAAAATCCACCAACGCCTGTAGGACATCCTCGTACTTAAGCTCTGTTTCCTTCAGGGGCAGATGCCTTTTTTCCCCCTTCGGTCCATACTCAATCCCCGACAAATGGATGTGTTGTTCCCGGAGAGCTTGCTGCCCCAAGGAATCTCTGATCAGCTGCAATGCGCCTGCGAAATCCTCATAGCTGTTGAACTGACCAAGACTTCTGGCGAAAAGATGTGAGAAGTCGACACAGGGATACACTCCAGGCACATCGACTCCTAGGCGAACCAGCTCTTCTAAGGTTCCGAACTGGGTCGGTCCACCGGTGGTCTCGGGACTGAGCCGAATGGCAATTCCCTCTTGGTCAAGCCGTTCGAGCATGTCTTCCATATGATGCTTCACCCGGTCATAAACATCCTCGGGATCGTCAGCATGATAGTAGGCTGCATGAAACGTGACACTCTTCGCTCCCGCCCAGGCCCCGGCCCGAGCCGCCTGGATAATGCGCTCTTTGCTCGCGGTGATTTTCTCAGGCTCAGCGGAATTGAGATTCACATAGTAGGGTGCATGGACTGTAAGGGAAATGTCGTGTTCCTCTGCCAAAGCCCTGATCTCTTGTGCCGTATCCTCTTTCATATTCACACCACGGACAAACTCAATCTCCATATGCCTCAGCCCAAGTTCTGCCAAGCGTTTCACCGCATTGGCCGTACTTCTCGGTTTCGTGGACGCAGGGATGCCCGCCGTGCCTATACGGAGCTTAGACATCTTGCCCCGGAATAAGGATTTTCTTCTTGGGAATCTCCAGTTTGGGCTCTTCTTCGGCATCTTCGTCTTCTTCTTTGAGATCGAGTACGGTGGCCAAAGCATCATTTACTTGCATCATGAGTCCGCTAAAGGCAAACTCGGCCTCAAACAGTTCGCGAATGTAAGGGTTCACAGAGATGACCTCAAAGAGTCTTTGCAGCTGCTCTTCCTGATCTGGGGTGATTTCTTCACCGGCCATTTGCTGCTTCTGCAGTTCGAACTGTTTTTCCTGGAAGTCGCGAAGCATAACCTTGGCGGCCTGGTGTTTCGACACTTCCTCGCGTGCGTTCATCATGTGCTTGTATTAACTACTGGTCGCAATAGCGTGAGCTAGTTCCTGCGCCTTCTTTTGCACATCCATATTGCATCCTCCTCTGGCTATACGTTAAATCGGAAGGAAATGATGTCTCCATCCTGGACAATATACTCTTTCCCTTCCAGACGAAAACGGCCCTTTTCTTTTACAGCCTGGCTGCTTCCGCATTCGAGCAAATCGTCGTAAGAGACTACTTCAGCCCGGATAAAGCCCCGCTCAATATCGGAGTGGATTTTTCCCGCCGCCTGTTTGGCCGCAGTCCCCTTTTTGATTGTCCAAGCCCGCACCTCATCTTCGCCCACGGTGAAAAAGGAAATCAGGCCAAGGTGAGCATATACGGTACGTGCCAAGCGAGCAATGCCGGTATCTTCCAGACCGAGTTCGTCAAGGAAGACTCTGGCGTCGTCCTGATCAAGCTCGCTGATCTCGCTTTCAATCTGCGCACTCACCTTAATGAGAGGTATATGCAGTCTGGCGAGCTCGCCTTCGAGTTCCTCTTTTTGCGGATACGAATCACTGCGCATCTGCTCCTCGTCGAGATTCACCACAACGATGAGAGGTTTTCTGGTTAGAAAGTCATAGGTGCGGAGGCTCTTTTCTTCCTCCTCATCCAACTCGAGCTGCCGCAATGGCCTATCCTGCTCCAACGTAGCCTGGCACTTTTCCAAAAGACCAAGCTCATCTGCGGCCTGGGGATTTTTCATCCTTTGCTTGGCAATTCTCTCCATGCGAGTCTCCAAAAGACTCCAGTCGGACACTTGCAGTTCTTGTTGAAGTGCGTTGAAGTCCTCGTAGGGCTGAATACCATTGTAGCTCGGTACAATGTCTGATTCAAAAGCCCGGACAACAACAACCAAAGCATCTACGTCACTGACTGATTGCAGAAAACCACCACTGTTCTTGCCGGGCAGAAAGCCCGGAACATCCCAAAAGTCAATGGTAGCATACGTTGTTTTGCGTGGGCGGTGCATCTTAACGAGCACGTCTATCCGCGGGTCAGGCACTTTTCCGACAGCAACCTGAGCTTTAGCGCTAGAAGTCGCCTGGTGATTTGTTAGGAGCTGAAACAAGGTGCTTTTACCCGCTTGGGGTAGTCCAATAATTCCTATTTTCAACGTCGATGTTCCTCCAAGGATTGCAGAATAGAGTCTGCAAAACAGTATTCACTCCACATTGTATCATAATTGCCTAGAAAAAAATACGCTGAAAGCATAGGTAAGACTCAAGCAAGGACCGATCTGGGAGAATTCTACCAAACCGGTCCTTAAAGATGCTGTTCAAGTCATGTGACTAGGCGGAATGCCCTACATTTTGTTCTTTGAGTAAGTCACGGATTTCTGTTAACAGTATTTCTTCGTTCGATGGTTTAGGTGCCGGAGGAGCCTCCTCTTCCTTGTGCTTAAACCTGTTGATGAGGCGAATCACGATAAAGATGCTAAAGGCGATGATGAGGAAATCCAAGACGTTTTGCAGGAAGGCCCCATACGTAATCGATAGTTCGGCAGTTGTACCATTCGCTTCACGCAATACGAGTTTGAGCGATGTCAAGTCGATGCGGCCAAGAATCAGGCCAAGCAGCGGCATGATCAAGTCGTTGACGGCTGAAGTGACAATCTTTCCGAAAGCACCACCAATGATGACACCCACCGCCATATCGAGGACGTTGCCTCGCATGGCAAATTTCTTGAACTCCTGTAACACGGAATCACTCCCTGTCTAGTCCTAAAGTTTGTTGCATGATACGTAGTTCTCCTGACCGCGTAGAATCCCTGCAAGTCGCGAACTGGATAGTGTTTCCGAAATAAAAGACGACCTCTCGGATGTGGTCGTCTCATTTTAATGCTCTTTTAATACTCTTGTAAGCCAAATATAAGGCTGGGTCGCCCTGGGTTTTGATCTTCTCTCGCTAGACTGAATACAATCAAACAAACAGTCACGGGAGGCTACACCATGGAGCTCATCGTCATGCTCGACCAAGCGACCTATAATCACTCAGTACGTGTGCAGAAGCTTGCACTCGCCTTGGGAAGTTCTCTAGGATTAGACAAAAGCCAGTTGGCCTCGTTAAGCACAGGGGCACTACTTCACGATCTGGGGAAGCACAAGATCCCGGCGGACATCCTATTCAAACCAGAGGGCCTCACAAGAGACGAACGAGAAGTCATGGAAAACCACCCTGTCTTCGGTTGGGAGATAACAAAGCATTTCGATCTGGAGCCCGCTATAGCAGAGATCGTACTCCACCACCACCTCTGGTATAACGGACAAGGTGGATACCCCCATATTAACTCAGAGGACCGTCCGAGCCTTTTAGCGCAGATCACAACGGTCGCTGATGTCATCGATGCCATGACCGAAGATCGCCCTTATCGCAAAGGACTCAGTATCCAAACCAGCTTCGACTTTCTCTTGGAGGGAAGTGGGAGTCGGTTTAACCCTGCCCTTGTAGACTGTGCTTTACATACATTGGATCACATGCCGTTTGTGGCCAGTTGATGTGTCTAGCGCGCGAGCAGAAATACAAGGAGGATCAAGGCGATCACAATGGCCACAATCCAGGTGTCAAAGCCCAGGTTCTTCGTGTTCCAAAATGGGTCGAATTTCTTTTTCGCTGTCCCCACAACTTTGTCGATACGATCACCCAGGTGTGTCTCTTGCTGCTCTTTCTCTTCTTCATCCTTCTGGAATGGAACTCCTTCGACCACATCATAGAGCTGGTTTCCAAGGCTTCTTTCTTTCTCGTACCATTCGCGTGCCAGCTCTCGAACACGGTTCGCGAGTTTCCCCTCTTTGGCGCGCCAGACTTTTTGTCGTTCTCTCTGTTTAGCGCGGGACATCTCGAGTTTCTTGAGGAGATCTTCTTTGGTAATTGCGATAGCTGGTGTCTCCCACTTGGGAGGTTCGAATTTGGGCGGCCTCCACCTTCTGATCTGGGCCGTTGTCTCGTGCGTGACTTGATCAACCCGGCGCCATCCCTTGCGTAAAGCAGAGCGTCGTTTAGGTACCCACTCGTTCGCTAGATAAATCAAGAAGCGGATCCCCGCTCGGCACAGATTGACAAACTGATTATACACCAGATATTCCACGCTGAGCCATCGCGGGATTTTGATGTACTTGCCAAACTTCCAGAGTAAGACAAGCACCGCCGCGGCAATAGCGTACGAGGTCAAGGGACTCATGAGTTCATGACTTCCCCAAAACGGAACATGACCCAAATGAGCTAAGTCTCCTGAATCAAAGGGGAGCAATCCCGTAGCAGGAACAACTAAGCGGTCCACCGCACGTTGAGCAAAAGCCCCAATGGATAGGACGATTACGGTATATGTTCCGAAAACGCGAATGTGGGATCCACTGAGATCGCTAACGTGCGACCAGTCACCTTTCGGCTTTCCGAAGAAGGTCTTCAGCCAAATCTTTGAGATGTAAGCGGCTGTTAATCCGCCAGTTACAACAAAGATCCGCTCAAGCCATAACAGCGATGGCCACTCGAGGAGATGATAGGCCTCCAGAATCGCTTCATGGATAATGATCTTACTGGTGTAGCCATTAAGTCCGGGAATCCCCGTGATGGATGCAGCGGCGACCAAAAAGAATCCCAAAGCAATAGGCATTTGCTTACGCAAACCACCGAGTTTGTCTAAGTTAAGCTCTCCGGTATGTAAGAATACGGCCCCCGCTAAGAGAAAGAGGAACGATTTGAAAAAGGCATGGTTGATCATGTGCATCCAAGCACCAGCAAAACCGAAGGCCCCGCGGGAACCTAGCAAGACGCCTGAACCAACAGCAAAGAGAATGTAACCCATTTGGCTAATACTCGAATAGGCCAAGACTCGTTTCATGGAATCGTTCAAGATGCCCATGATAGCACCAACAAACATGGTGATGGCGCCAATCCACACAAACAAGTAGCCGAAGTTCTGTTGAATAAAGAAGAGGGGATCGCCATCGGGCACACTCAGCACAACATACAAGAGGCGCAAGAACCCGTAGGCACCCGTTTTAATCATGATAGCAGACAGGACGGCGGAAGCTGGTGCTGGGGCTACCGGATGCGCCTTAGGTAGCCAAATATGGAGTGGAAGCATTCCCGCCTTGACCCCAAACCCACCAATGATCATGACCAGAACCACCCAGGGATTGATCCCCTTCTCCACTATCAGATGGAGCGCAGGCTGAAAACCAGTTGCTCCGAGGACAAACTGTAGCAAGAAGATCACCGCAAGGAGGGCTAACCCCCCTGCAATACTCATGTACAAGTAGACATTACCAGCTCTGAGCGACTCACGATCTTGTTCATGTATAACCAGCACATAAGCGGCAAAGGTCATGAGCTCAAAAAATAAGAAGAGGCTGAATAAATCCCCCGAGACAAACACGCCCAGTGTGGCCCCGAGCGTAAATGTCCAGAAGCCAAAAAAGCGCGTTTGATGATGTTCGTGGTCCATATATTCACGAGCGAAAACAGTTGCTAAGAACCAGACCGCGGCCACTACCACGGAGAAGACTGCACTAATGAAATCAACCCGCCAGCGCAGGCCAAACTCCATAAAGCGCTCGAGGGAGTAAACCAGTATGGTTCCCTTCCAGACCATGTAAAATTGGAGACAGGAAACTACAAGGGTCGCAAAGGCTATGGCATTTGTCATACGCACACGCCATTGATCACCAAGTCTGGTCGCCCCTACAACTCCAAGAGCACCCACCATGGGGAGTACAGACACAATCATTGGAAGAAGGCTCAAGGTTTCAGACATAGGTGTTAGATTCCCCCTCCAAACAATCCAAACAGCCCTCGCACCGTTGGGGTGATGTAATCAACCGCAACATTGGAGAACAGACCGAAGAAAAACGTTGCTGCAATCAAGATAATTAAGGCTACCTGTGCTCCCAAAGGGACGTTCTGCTTCTGAATTTCCACTGTCTCCTTGCGGAAGAAGCCCGCGATCACAATGGGCATGTAATAGAACCCATTAAGGAGACTACTGATTAGAAGTACGAGCAAAAAGGGCATTTGGTCGGCCTCCAGGGCACCTAACCCAAGATACCATTTACTGATAAACCCGCTAAGCGGAGGAACTCCCACCATGGAAAGAGCTCCCACAGAAAAGGCGATCATGGGCAAGGGATACGTGCGTCCCAAGCCGGCCAAGTCAGTAATCGTTCTACGCCCACTGTATTTTATCAGCAGACCAGCAGACAAAAAGAGCATGCTCTTCATGACCGCGTGGTTAAAGACATGGAGTATTGCGCCGGTCATGGCTTTTTCAGAAAACAAGCCTATGCCCAAAAACACGTACCCGATTTGCGCCACAGTCGAGTAAGCGAGCATTTTCTTGATGTCTTTTT
>DUQE01000117.1 GCA_012837925.1 Bacillota bacterium | reverse complement strand
GAGGCTTTCCTCAAGGAAGGAACACCTGTGGAAGTTGTGGATGATGACGTGATCATTGCATTCCCCCGTGACAGGGGATTCCACAAGGCGAGCATCGAGCAGGATAGTCATCGTGAGCCGTCAGAAAGAGTTCTTTCAAAACTAATGGGACGGGCGATGCGAATTCGTTGCGTTTTTCAAGACGAAACGGCTCCTGTTCCGAAGCAAGACAAGTCCAAACTATCGCCGGCAGCACAGAAACCTGCTGAGCCAGAAGCTAAGCGAGGTACTAACCCAACAGTTGATGTAGACAAGACTGCTGAGGATTTTTTAAAGGCGAGCATGGAGATCTTCGGAGGGAAGATCATCTCGAAACCGAAGGAAAATTAAGTGAATGGGGTGGCTTTATGGGAATGAACATGCAAAAAATGATGAGGCAAATGCAGAAAATGCAGGCCGACTTGGAGAGAGTGCAGGCTGAGTTAGCTGAGATGACGGTTGAAGGGACCGCTGGTGGTGGAGTGGTCACCGCGAGTGTAACTGGGCATCAGGAAGTGCGAGAGATTAAGATCCAACCCGATGTCGTGGATCCCGACGATGTAGAGATGCTTCAAGATCTCATTCTCTCAGCGGTCAATGACGGTCTGCGTAAGTCGCGCGAACTGTCGGCTAGCGAACTTGAAAAGGTTACTGGCAAAGTGAGTTTGCCGGGATTCCCTCCTGGACTGATGTAATGGCTCGTTATCCTAAACCTATGGCTCGCTTAATCGAAGAGTTGGTACGCTTGCCAGGGGTTGGACCAAAAACGGCACAGCGATTGGCTTTTTTTCTGATCAGTCAAACCCCTGCGGAAGTGCAAAGTCTGACCGATTCAATGCTTCAGGCGAAACAACGCATTATCTATTGTTCGCAGTGTTTCCACTTGACAGAGGAAGACCCTTGTCCGATCTGTTCAAACCCGAAACGCAACAAGAACTTTATCTGCGTAGTGGAAGAACCCAGAGATGTGATTGCCATGGAACGTACCAAGAGTTTTGATGGCATATACCACGTTTTACATGGCTCCATTTCTCCACTGGAAGGAATCGGCCCTAATGATCTTAAAGTCAAGGAGCTGGTGGCCAGAATTGGCCCTGATGTTCAAGAAGTTGTGTTGGCCACCGATCCCAACGTCGAGGGTGAGGCCACCGCGATGTACTTGGCCCGTTTGCTGAAGCCCATTGGGGTTAAGGTGACTCGGATGGCTCACGGAATGCCCGTTGGCAGTGATCTGGAGTATGTCGATGAAGTGACGTTGTCCAAGGCATTAGAGGGTCGTCGTGAGTTGTGATTTCCAGGAATAAACCGCCTTATATTGAGTAATACTAAACCAAGTATTACGGAGATGAGGTGGTTTTTTTGTCGCACAATGCGTCTGAGCGTTTTTGGGAACTGGCGAGTCGGTGGCTGGATGATGGTGAACAAGACTTGCCTTCAGAATCCATTGAAGAAACGCCGGAACAGCTTTCAGTGTTGGTTAATGCGGCCAAACAGGAGTGGCTCGATGCACAAAGCTATTTTAACAATGCAGTAGAACCAGAACTCGTGGACCACGCCATTCTCTCTCTTCAAGCGGCCGAACGAAAGTATATGTACTGGCTAAAACGATTAAAGAACTCAAAATAGTACAAGGGGCATAATCAGACAGCACGGACCATAATATGTTCATGAGGACGAACCTAAGTGAGGTGAACCGCATGGACTTTCTAGTAATCGTGGCTTATGTGGCTGGCGTGCTGTTTTTATATGCACTTGGGAAGATGCTGATGATTCCCCTGCGCAGCATTTTTAATCTCATAGTCAATGCCGTTATCGGCGGCGGTGTATTATTAGTAATTAACTTTATCGGCGGTTTCTGGGGATTTGTGGTGGGGGTTAATCCAATCACAGCGCTGGTTGTAGGCCTGTTGGGCCTACCCGGAGCACTCCTGATCATTGCATTACGATTACTGCTATAGCTTTGTCAGTCACTTGGAAGGATGCATCTGCTATCATTGTTCTTTGGAGAGTTCACGAATGTACTCACACGATGGTACTGGATGGGTCTCCCCTCTTGAACGGGAAGTTTTCTCTGAATGTCCGTAAAGGGACTCGGACTGAGCCAGAGTTCTTCCGACTCTGGCGTTAGGATGACTGGCATGCGGTGATGTACAGACTGAAGTGCCGATGAGGCGTCTTGGGTAATGATCGTACAGCTCGGTTGCGCTTCGTCGTCCCAGAGACCGGCAAAGGCGAAGGGTCGACCTCCATCTAGAGTGATATATACAGGATACTTGAGCGTTCCCTCCTGTTTCCACTCATAGAAACCGTCCGCTACAATGAGGCAGCGGTTCGTGTTGACGAGCCTCCTAAAGGTAGGTTTCTCGGCAAGAGTCTCCAAGCGAGCATTAATAAGCGGGGGTCTGCTTTGGCCCTGTTTCTGCCACGGAGATACAAGGCCCCAACGCATGAAAGAAGCGGTGCGGTTGTCTGCTCTTGACCTGACGGTTAGCACTTGCTGTGTTGGTGCTATATTGTAGGATGGTATGTAGTGCAAGCTCTGTTCTAGAAATAGAAACCTCTCCACAAGATCTTCGATCGACGTATGCAATGTAAATCTTCCGCACATATGAACACCTCCCTAACCGTGATCATTCCACGTTCATGAATGATATCCTTGAAAGAAGATAGTATTCCTTAGAAGGCTACAACACATGCGAAGAGGCCCGTCCGATGGCTAAAAGAAAATATTCGCGTTTGCCTGTTGACATGGATATGGTCCCGTGATAATATACATCTTGTCGTCGCTCGCAAGCCCTGCAATACGGGGCGACACCAGCACAGTACTGCTGACTGTAATAACGAGTCCAGACAGACATCACGCGTGGCAGACTGCGGAGTGAGACTTTGCTCAAGGTCAATGCAGGAGCCAGTTTAGTAAGAAACTGGAAACAGCAAATTGGCTAGGGACAAGGTTGACAAACAGTTCGCGGTTATGCTATGATGAAAAAGCTCCCCCAAAAAACGGGGACGCAATAGAACCTTGAAAACTGAACATTGAATCTTGAGACACCATTTTGTGTTTGAAGAGAATAAGCCATAAGTTTGTGCGCCTTTGAATCAATTCAAAGGAAAGCAGTTTCGCCAGAAACTGCACAGCTAGTTTC
>DUQE01000116.1 GCA_012837925.1 Bacillota bacterium | reverse complement strand
TGTTTATAATGGCCACAACCTTAAGTCCCTCCTCTTCAAGGAACTGGAGGACCGATTCTGAAGGCCCACCTGGATCAACAATGACTGCTTCTCCCTGATGGCATACAACATAGCAGTTCACACCGAATCTATTAACACGAAAGAGCTTAATCAGCACTTCAAAAGTCACCTCCACTACTGATCATCAACGTTACTGGACCATCGTTAACCAAGCCCACCTCCATGTGCGCCTGGAAAATACCCGTCTCCACACGGATTCCCTGACTCCGCAGTACCTCCACAAAGAAAAGGTAGAGTTCGTTGGCCAGATTTGGATGAGCAGCAGAACTAAAACTCGGTCTGCGACCCTTGCGGCAGTCCCCATATAGAGTAAACTGAGAGACGGCCAAAATCTCGCCGCCTACATCCTTTACGCTTCGATTCATCTTCCCCTGATCATCGGCGAATATCCGTAAATTGCCTATTTTTTCCGCTAGGTAACGCACATCGCCGTCTGTGTCACCTTCACCTACTCCTAGTAACACTACAAGCCCGGCGGCAATCTTACCCACCACGCGGCCGTCGACTGTCACTTGTGCTTCCGTAACCCTTTGCACCACCGCACGCACAGACTATCTCCTCCAAACTCCCCTTGTCTAGCTGGGGCTGGCTCTATGGACCTCTAAGACACCGTTTACCTGTCTTAGGGCGCTCATGACGTCATTTAAGTGGGCAACGTCATGGATATCCAAGACAAGCTGCACATTGACAGAACCGTGTTTCACCGTGCGAGCCGTCACAGCTTCCACACTGGTTTTCCGTTCTGACAGAGTGTTCATGATATTGGACAGGAAGTTAGGGGTATCAAAACCCTCGATTTCAACTTCTACCTGATACGAATCGGTCTCCGTTGCATTCCAGGACACTTCAATTTGGCGCCCCGCTTCCGTTGTCAGCACAGCCAAATTAGGACAATCAACCCGATGCACGGAGATTCCGCGCCCCCTGGTGATGTACCCGATGATTTCGTCACCAGGAACAGGATTACAGCACTTAGAAAACCTGACCAAGAGGTTGTCTACTCCCTTGACTTCGACACCGCGGGTTGCTTCGCGACGCCTCCGTTGGCTCACTTCGGGTAACTTCCGGCGTTCCGTCGGTTCTTGCCCTGTTAGTTTTTGTGCGACCTGCGTAGCCGTCACGCGTCCCGAGCCGACACTCGACAAGAGTTCCTCGGGTGTACTCACTCCGTATTTACGGGCCGTCTTCTCCAAGTTCGCATCGTTGAGTGCCGTCTTAAGGTCAAACCCCAACTTCTTGAGCTCGCGTTCTAACACTTCCCGACCGCGGTTTAGGTTCTCTTCCTTTTGCTCTTCTTTCAGCCACGATCGAATCTTGCTGCGAGCCTTGGAGGTTTTGACGTAGTTCAACCAGTCTTGGGTTGGATTCGCCGTCTTGCTCGTCAGAATCTCCACAAAGTCTCCGTTTTTCAACTTGTAGTTGAGCGGAACAATGCGTCCATTCACCTTGGCACCAAAGCACCGTAAGCCAACATCAGTATGGACGTCAAAGGCAAAGTCGACTGGAGTCGCACCATTGGGCAACGACTTCACATCACCCTTTGGTGTGAAAACAAAGACTTCATCGGCAAAGAGGTCGATCTTTAGCGTATCCATGAACTCTTGCGGATCCTTCATCTCCTGGAGCCATTCTACGGCTTCCCGGAGCCAACCGACCTTTGCTTCATCACCGCTCTTGCGGCTGTAGCCTTCCTTGTAGCGCCAGTGTGCGGCCACACCTTTCTCAGCAACATGGTGCATCTCCCAGGTGCGAATCTGAATCTCATAGGGGTCGCCACGGGGACCCACAACAGTCGTATGCAAAGATTGGTACAAATTAGACTTTGGTACTGCAATATAGTCCTTAAAACGACCCGGGATGGGCTTCCAAAGTGCATGAATAATGCCGAGCACCGCATAACAGTCGCGTACGCTCTCCACAATCACACGGATCGCCATGAGATCATAAATCTCATCGAGTTCCTTGTGCTGCTTCTGCATCTTTTGATAAATGCTGTATAAGTGCTTGGGTCTACCTTGAATATCACAGGACATCTCCACATCGGCGAGCCGCTCCATGATAATATCCATGACCTCTTTTAGGTCCCCTTCGCGTTCTTGGCGTTTGCGATCAATTTCGGTCACCAATCGATAATACTCGTCAGGGTTAATATGACGGAACGCTAGGTCTTCCATCTCGAACTTGATCTTCCAGATTCCCAGACGGTGTGCCAAAGGAGCAAAAATATCCAGCGTTTCCTGGGAGATCAACACCTGCTTGGCGGGAGAGACATGGCGAAGGGTGCGCATGTTGTGCAGACGGTCGGCTAGTTTGATCAAGATCACTCGCACGTCTTCTGCCATGGCAAAAATCATCTTGCGCATGTTCTCCGCTTGGTGCTCGAAGCGATCGCGGAAAGGCAACTTGTCGAGTTTCGTTACACCATCCACCAGCATGAGGACAGTCGGTCCAAAGTTCTCAGCGAGCTCGTCCCTAGTGACCGGCGTATCTTCCAAGACATCGTGCAGTAGCCCTGCAACAATCGTCTCCATGTCCAACTCTAAGTCAGCGAGAATAAGAGCCACTTCATAGGGGTGCTCAAAATAGGGGGCGCCCGATTCACGAGCCTGCCCTTGGTGGGCGCGTTGGGAAAAGTGGTATGCTTTCTCAATCATCTCCACGTTTGCGGTTGAATAGTAACTAAGAATGCGGTCTAGAAGATGTTGGAGATCCAAGGATGCGCCCCCCTTCCCTATTTACTCATCATAACGAACCAACGAAAAGATGTCATACTCCTCAAGCCTTTCGCGACCACCTAGATACGTGAGCTCAATCAAAAAGGCCAACCCAGCGACTTCACCGCCAAGTTTGTGAATGAGCTCAATTGCAGCTGCAATCGTTCCGCCGGTGGCAAGGAGATCGTCAACGACTAGTACCTTCGTTCCCGGAGCAAACGAGTCGGTGTGAATCTCTAAGCTATCAGTACCATATTCTAGATCATACTCGACGGACAATACTTCTCCGGGGAGTTTTTTTGGTTTGCGAATCAAAGCAAAACCCAGACCCATCTCGCAGGCCAAGGGGGCACCTAAGATAAAGCCTCTGGACTCAACCCCCACAATCATCTCAATGCCACGGCCCCGGAAGTAGTCTGCCATGCGTTTCACTGTTTCCCGCAGAGCCTCCGCATCTTTCAGGAGCGTAGTGATGTCTTTAAAACTAATTCCAGGCTTCGGGAAATCTGGTATTACTCTAATTTTCTCTTTTAAGTCCATCGTGGAAAAATCCCCTCTCCAAACAACGCTTTAAGTATTGTGCCGACTGTTGGCGCATTTCGATAACCTTATTATACAAAACAGTTTGGTTCAAGTCTAGTTTCTGGGTCGGTGTCGAGCGATACCTGATACGTTGATCATCAACTTCCCAGAGACCGAGCTCCGAAAATACTCCTATGGCCACAGGCAGTCCACCAAGTACACCCATACTCTCGAGATGTTCATAGGCCTGTTCTAATGAGATTTCACCCTTGTCTCTCCTTAGAGCAGAGTAGATGTGTGCAAGCCCCTGCCTGTCAGGATAGTGCCGGGCCAAATCACCCTGGAGAGTACGCACGTCCTTCGGTCCAAAAACTCCCACCAACTCTCCTCCATCTTTGACGAGAGACATCCACAGAAGACCTATTTCTTCTGTCAGGGGAGGTTCCCAGAACCAGACCGACGACCAAGTCGATCCTGTGAGACCGAATCCAGTGGAGACCAACCAGGAAGGGGGTGATTTCTCCAGTTCTTGTCGCTCCTCTGGTGTCATCCATTCATGCTCAAATCCAATGAAGCGGTGACCCTGGGCTATGCGTATACGCAGTTCACGACAGACATGGAGAACCGCTGCTGGTGTATTCACGAGCACAAGGACACTCTCGCGATCGCGCAATGCTCCGGCTTTATCCCAGGTCCCCCGCAGATCAACCCATCGCAGTGATTGCGGCTGCATCGTAGCCTTCACTTCATTAGTATAGAGTGCTCTGCTCTGGAAGTAGGACGCTCCAAGCCTCCAAGGGTAGCGATCCACCATCCAATGCCTGACATAATCCTCGGTTTCTTTCCTTGGTTCCCATTCTCTCACCATGAGTTGAAGCGTCTTTTCATTGCGCCACTCATTAACGCTT
>DUQE01000115.1 GCA_012837925.1 Bacillota bacterium | reverse complement strand
GGAATACGAGCGATCCACCAGGCTTGAGTGAGCAGACCAAGGCCGGAAAGACGATCTCTAAGTCGCTGGGGGAAATGTCGTGTAAGACGAAGTGACAATAGATTACATCAAGGCTGTTTGGTGGAAGCGCTGTGGCCTCTGCGCAAACAAAGGATACGTTGCTGTGTCCCCGCATGGTCTTGCGGCAGGCATTTAGCCAGCGCCCTGAAATGTCCAGGCAAGTTAAGTATCCTTCAGATAGCCTTTTCGCCGTATAGTAGGCAACCGTACCCATACCACATCCAAAATCCAATACCCGCTCCCCGCCCTGCAAAGGCAAGCGGTCGGCGAACTCCTTGTAGACCGACTTGCCGTACACAAGGAAGGCGAGTCTCGTTAAAATTATCTCTACGCGTGTTGGTTCACGTGTCATTATCCTGCACCTCCGCAACTTACGTTGTCTGTGACGTCATAACAAAAAACAGCTGTAGTCCAGATCCACTGCTATCATGGTCATCATAGCAGCGCAATCTGTCATACAGCTGAATCCAACCTTAAATCTACCTTAATTCAAGGGAAGTAGGATACGAAACGTGCAACCTTTGTCGCGGTCCCTCAGTAGGGTCAAATCTCCGCCGTGAGCCTGGGCTATTCTCTTTGCTATGGAAAGTCCTAGTCCGCTTCCTCCTGTTTCTGCACGTCGCGAACGGTCCGCCCGTACAAAAGGTTTGAAGATATCCTCAATGAGATGTTCCGGGATCCCAACCCCATCGTCGCCTAGGTCAATCACCGCAAGCTGGTTCTCTATGTTTAGGCTAACGGTGAGTGTTGTGCCGGGAGGATTATGTAGCATGGCGTTTTTTGTAAGGTTCTGAATGAGCCTGTCAAAACGATCGATGTCCAGCAAAGCAAAGACGCTTTCCTCGGGAATATCAAATACATAATGAAAGCCCACCCGCTCCAGTTCTGGCACAAGCTCGCCGCAGATCTGGCGCAGGATTTCGCAAAGATCGACTCTCTCGAGTCGCAAGGAAAACTCAGGGCTGTCCATGGAAGAAAGCTCGAAGAGCTCTGCCAGGAGTCGATTTGCCCTCTGGCTGTTCTTCTGGATAATGTCAAGATAAAGCTCGCGCTCCCTGTCGTCCATGTTCGGCCTTTTGGATAGTAGCTCTGCATATCCCTGTATGCTGGACATGGGGTTCTTGAGATCATGGGAGATGTCGAGAATCAGACGCCTTCTGTCCTCTTCCGACTTCTTCCTAAGAGCAGTCTCCCTTTCAATGCGGGCAGCCATGTCGTTGAACGTGTCCTGCAGCTCAGCGAACTCGTTCTTCAGATGTAAATCAACCCGAGCGGAGTAATCTCCTTCTCGCAGCAGCCTTGTCCCCTCCGTGAGTCTTCGAAGGGGCACGGTGATTTGCGTTGCGGTGATTTTGGAGTAAACAGCGGTGAGTGCAACAAGAAGGAGTAGATACACCACAATTACCACAACGAAGACCAAGGCGGCTTTTGCGAAATCGCCCGTGGCGGCTGCGGGGTTCACTATAAAGGCAAAATCAATCCGTATGGACGCTGGAAACGTTACAATCAGCCAGAACTCTCCCACAGGGTTGTACAGGATGTCGTGGTGGAAGGGAGTGTTCTTGTTTTTGCTCCAGATCAGAAACTCGGTAAACTCGGAGGGCGTCAGTTGCTTTTTAGAAAGGGCATCGGGACCTTCAGAACGTACCACCCGATACTCTTTGTCAACCACCTGCACACTCCCACCATTTTTCACGATAGCAGAGGTATCGATTTGGCTATAGTCGTTGCGCATAATCGAGCTTGCCGGGAACCTGTTTGCAGCAAAGGCGTTTGACGCGATTCGGCTTGCGATCCCCAACAAGGAAAACGCAAGTGCCGTCGCCAGTAGAACAAAGCAAAACACGACGATGTAATGGGAAAAAAACTGATTGGAGATTTTCTTCTTCATGCGATCTCACCAGTGTAATGCAGCTTATACCCTATACCTCGAATGGTTTTGAGATACATTGGCCTGTGGGGGTCGTCCTCAATCTTGCTTCTGATCCGGCTGATATGCACCATTACGGTGTTATCGTCATAATAGAGTTCTTCGTCCCACACCGCCTGATAGAGCTGACGTTTGGTAAAAATCCTCTCGGGATTTTCCATGAAGTGCAGGAGCAGCTTATACTCTTTGGCGCCAAGTTCAATGGGGATTCCGTTCTTAAGGGCGCAGCATGTTCTCTTGTCTAAGGAGAGGTTTCCGTATGTAATGGTTGAATCGACTTGTTCCTTAGGGGATTGATATTCGTTGCTGCGCCTTAGTTGTGCTCCCACCCGGGCCACCAGTTCTGCGACGGAAAATGGTTTGGAGAGATAGTCGTCCGCGCCTAGTCCGAGTCCTAGAACCTTGTCCATTTCGTCTGTTCTCGCGGTGAGGAAAATGACGGGTATTGTGCTGTGTTCCCTGATTTTCCGCAGAAGGTTGAAACCATCCATCACCGGCATCATCACATCAAGAATGGCCAATCCGACTTCGTGCTCTGTTAGAATGTCCCAGGCTTCCTGCCCGTTTCGCGCCGTCAAAACGGTATAACCGTTTTCTTCAAGACTGATTCTGACAAGGTTTCGAATGTCAATCTCATCGTCCGCTACCAGGATCTTCATGTCGTTCTTGCACCTCCTGACTGTCTCCATCCCAAAAAGCGATCTACCCATTCGGTATCGTAGTGTCTGCTTCCTTTTCTAACCGAAAAATATGCCATGTCTTTATGTTTTTCCTCCCTTGACTGACCAATCAATCGCGGTTGCTAGTAGTCGCACTATACAGTTGTAATCCAAAAAGCCAGTTTACCACACTGGCCTGGTAGATCGCGTAACACATCGAGCACATATCTTGAACATGAATGGTGACTCGTATCGTCTGAAAGAAAGCAAAGCACGAAACATCAAAGTGGATCAAAGTTAAACTGGCAAGTGGATCACTATTAGACCAGCGCGGGTGGATCACTTTTGATCATCGCGTGGATCACTCTTACATTGACGTTTACAATCTACTTCCAGTTTTATTTCGACTAGTACGAGCACCTGAACAACCTCAACGAGAACGGATACATCAGGAAGTATCGAATCACACGTTAATCGTAAGCGTCAATATCTCCACACCTTGACAACACCAAATGGATGATGCAGCTGGTGCCTCTTACCTAGGCAAATGAAAAACCTCCACGAGTTTGTGGAGGCGAAAG
>DUQE01000114.1 GCA_012837925.1 Bacillota bacterium | reverse complement strand
GACTACCTGGGACGACCTTTAGGTAGACTCCCGAGTTAACCGCGCTAATGGTGGGATGCATCGGGACAAGCTTGACGATGTGTCCCACGTTTTCACGTCATTTTGAATGGGAATAAGAGGGAATCGGCAAAAGCCGTTGAAAGTGTTTGTGACCTTCTTGGTTGCTGTAACAGTCTGGGAGTAACATCTGAGGAAGTGGAGGAACGAAGATGAGTGTTACGATTAAACCCCTAACAAAGGACTTGATCCCGGCTTACCTAGACTTTTTTGACCATCGAGCTTTTTCGGACAATAATCCCAATGGTCCCTGTTATTGTACGTCGCCGAGCATGACTGCGGCTAGCATTCAGAAGATGGTCAGTGAGTTCGGAGACGATGTGAAAGGCACAATCCGCAGATATGCGGAGAGACTATTAGAAGAAGGAAAAATCCATGGGTATTTGGCCTTCAACGGTGATACTCCAATTGGATGGTGCAACGCTGGGGATTTGGCAGACTATGTGAATGTGGGATTCGATGCCGAAATGTCGGAGTTCATTCATGAAAATGCATGTGGCAAGACGATGTCGGTCGTTTGCTTTGCCATTGCACCAGAGTATCGCGGTAAGGGTATTGCCACTGCATTACTCCAAAGGGCCATCTTCGACGCGAGGGAGAACGGTTATGCTGTGGTGGAAGGATATGCAACCGTGCTGGATGAACCTGTCTACTACGACTACACAGGTCCGATTGCTCTGTTTGCGAAAATGGGGTTTTATGAGGTCGCTCGGCACCAGGACAGAGTGATCCTGCGAAAAGACGTAAGACACGAAGATCAGGAGGATTGACATGGGTTAGGAGTCGGGACCAGGAAGTTCAATGGCAAGAGCGGCTTCGTCAAGATGTCGTAGCTAGACGGCTGGACGAGCATGTAGGAGAGGGGACGGAAAATGAGGCTAGTATCATCCATTATTGGAGTTGCGCTTGACTGCAAGGATGCTGATTTGTTAGCGAACTTTTACGCGAGACTTTTGGGTTTGGAGAAGACAATCTCTAGCGGAATTTGGGCAGGTATACACACACCACAGGGCATTATCTTAGCCTTTCAGACGGTTGAAGAGTATGTTCCTCCCGTCTGGCCTTGGAAAGAAGGCGAACAGCAGCAAATGGTGCACCTCGATTTTAAGGTTGACGACTTACCCAAGGCGGTGGAGCATGCGATAGCCTGTGGTGCTACGGTAGCAGACACGCAGTATTATGACACGTCTACAGTCATGATCGATCCTGCAGGACACCCCTTCTGCCTGTCAACCGCAGAATGAGTGTCCCGGTAACGAAAATTGCACATTGAGGATCATCCAAGAAAGCCCGGTTGCATTCGGGCTTTCTGTGATCGGGCCTTCGATCTGCCTGCTCAGGCATGATCAGCATACGTCCACCAGAGCGTGGTGCCCATGAGCCCCGCTATGCTAGTTATGAGCACAATAATCACGCCTGGCACTTCAATGAGAATGTTACTATCGGCTATCACCCCGCTGAAGATAGCAGGAATAGACCAGGGGAATATGTGTCCGCGACCCGTTACAGCTACAATCTGGCCTAGGGCTAGAGTAAAGATCATGAAGCCCAAGGGTGATAGATAGCCCCGACCTACGCTGGCAATGAACCCCACAGGCGTGGATAGTAAAATGGTTAGTGTGGAGCAGACAAAATACACAACAATACCCTTTGTGAACAGTTGGGGCGACCAGCCGGATAATCCTACGAGGGTTCCCGCCGCAAGCCCCGCAAACAAGACCATGAGTGTCAGGAACACACACCAGAAAGTGGCAACAGCAAACTTGGCCAATACAATGGCATTCCGCGAAGTTGGCAGGGCAAGCAAGTCATTGACCGTGCGATCAGAAAACTCCCTGCCAAAGATCCAAGAGGTAACAAAGCCGAAGACTAGAAGGCCGCCAATGGCGATGGACTGGGCTAGCAGACCAAGATATGAAGTCCAATCGGCACTTCCTATAAGCTGCGCTTTAGCTGAGATGAAACCCAAGCTTTGGGCTAGTTCGGGGTTCTTGAGCACGAACATGAAAAACCCTCCAAAGAAGGGAACCAGTAAGAGCGCTAAAAATGTGAACAAAGGTACCCTTGAGCGAAAGAACTTCCTCAGTTCAACTTCAATGCAGCTCATGACCATGGTCACGATACACTCCCTTCTCATGAATTGTCCTCAAAAAGAACGCTTCCAGATCTTCACGTTCCACTTTGAGCAAGGTTGGTGGGTGTCCCTCGTGGACAAGGAACGCAGCGATCTCTTCAGGGACCAATACAGCTCTTTCATCTTCGAGTGCAAGAACAGAACGTTCGTTGATCCTCTTTTGCTTCACTTCATATCCCGCGTTAGCCAAGATAGACTGCATGGCAGATTTATGTCGTCCATCCACAAGTAAAACCTTTCTGAGCCGACTTTCAAGCCCCTTAGTATCGATTGTTGTCACCAGTCTTCCTCCATGAATGATCCCGATGCTTGTGGCAATCCTAGAGATCTCGGCCAGTTTGTGGCTGGAAATGAGTATGGTTACACCAGAGTTTTCTGCGAGATCCTTTAGCAACTCGAGAACTTCCACAATGCCAGCAGGGTCTAGACCATTCGTTGGCTCTTCCAAGAGTACGATCTTCGGTTTATGGATTAGAGCCTTGGCAATGCCAAGCCTTTGCGCATTGCCGAGGGAGAGGTGCTTGGCCTTTTTCACTGCACTTTTCTCGAGCTGTAGCATCTGCATGATCCATTTCACCCGGCTGTGATCCTTGATGCCCCTCAGCTTAAGGAGCACCGAAAGGTTTTCTTCTACTGTCAACTCAGGATAAGAGTAGGGAGTCTCTACGAGATAACCTACATCACGCCAAATATCGGTCATCCCTGCAACAACCTTCTTGCCCAGTAGAAAAGCTTCGCCTTGTGACGGTTTGACCAATCCGAGAAGCGTTCTGATGGTTGTAGTCTTACCAGATCCATTGAGACCCAAAAAGCCGAAAATCTCTCCCCTGGAAACAGAAAGGTTCAAGTCGTCAACTGCTCTGGTTTCTCCATAGAATTTGGACAAATGAATCGTCTTAATAGCCTCTTCCATCGTCAATCCTCCTCAATGATCTGTAAAGCAAGACCGCGGATCAAAAGCTTCAAGGCTGCAGCATAGTTCTCTTCTCCAACTTCCTCCTTGTGGACCATAGACATAAACAGATTCCTTAAGGATGTGCTGACAAGGTCAACCTTGATAGTGTCCTTCATTTTGAAAAAAGACATCACTTGTTCGGTGAACAGATTATCGAGAAGATGGTGCTCATCAACTCTCTCTTGGGGAATTTTCCGCATGAGAACATCGAATTCTTGGTTCTTGATTATGGTCATGATGAACGAATCGCTTACCTTTTGGTAAAGGCCATAAACCAACTCTGTGAACGTATCCACCCCGAGTTGTTCGGACTCTTCTAATTCTACTAGAAGCTCGTTAATAAGGGACATTTGGTATTCTTCAAGCACATGAAAGATGAGAGCTTCCTTTGAATCATAGAAGTTGTAGAACGATCCCTTGGAGATACCGGTCCTGTGGATTAGTTCATCCACAGTGGTCTTTCTTACTCCATATTGACGAAGACAATCCTTTGCAGCTTCATTTAACGCTGCTTTAATTAGTTCTCTTTCTTGATCGCTAAATGCTGTTGCCATGATGAACCTCCAAACTATATGACCAAAAATGTCCTTTTAGTCATAGAATAGCATATCAAAGAACGACTGTCAAATAGTGGGGAAGTGAGGTATGGATTGAGGGCCGAACTCGATATCGGTAAACCCAAATGCTTATAGACTCCTGCAAAAGGGCTTGATAGGCTTGCCAATAGGTGCTATGATCATAGTGTTGATCAATTTGGGGGCCTTAGCTCGGTGTAGAGTTTCTCCTCTTTGACCATCGAGGGAAGGTTTCTTTCTTTGCCTCCCATCCGTTATTACTAGTAGGAGTGTGCTATGTACAGGAACTGCTTCTTCTAGATCTCATATACTTGAAGGAAACTAGGTTGAAGAACCGGGGAAGAACGGGAATACATAGGAAGGTAGTGTTGAAACATGAGTTGGCTTATCGTTGTATTCTGTGTAAGTATCCTAGCTTTGATGTACGCGGCTCTAAACTTCTACTCGGTCAAAAAGATTGATGAAGGCTCTAGTCTGATGAAGAACATTGCATCCCAGATCCGGATCGGGGCGATTACTTTCCTACAGTATGAGTTCCGCATGATTGTCATCATAGGTTTAGTCGTGGCCTTGCTGATGGGTGTAGTGGTTGGTTGGTACGTAGGCGCATCATTCATAATTGGCGCTACCATGAGTTCTTTAGCAGCCGTGGTAGGGATGCGAATCGCTACCTATGCTAATGTGCGGGTGTCAAATACTGCGAGAACTACGAAAAAACTGGGCAAGACGTTAAAGGTAGCCTTTCAGGGCGGTTCCGTAATGGGTCTGTGTGTGGGCGGCTTTGCACTTCTAGGGCTTGTCATCGTTTATGTAGTCTTTGGAGTCTTGCTTAAGCAACTGTCCATCGAGAATGTGTACTTAGTGAGAAACTGGTTGGGGATTGAGTTTTCTCCTTTCACAATGACCATTTCTGGCTATGCCCTTGGATGCTCGATAATCGCGATGTTTTTCCGCGTCGGTGGCGGCATTTACACGAAAGCAGCTGACATGGGCGCTGACTTGGTCGGAAAGGTTGAAGCCGGTATCCCGGAAGATGACCCTCGAAACCCTGCCACGATTGCAGACAACGTCGGAGATAATGTAGGCGACGTAGCCGGTCTCGGGTCTGATTTGCTGGAGAGTTTTGTGGGTGCTATTGCGTCTGCTGTGATTTTGTCATTTCATCTATTCCTCTCCAGTGAGGCAAAGAATGGCGGAATGACGCAATCGGCACTTCAAAAAATGTTTATGTATCCAGTGGTGCTTGCTGGCTTTGGAGTCCTTGCCTGCATCATCGGTATCGCTTACATCATTGCGAGAGAGCTATCGGAGGATCCTCACCGCGAGCTCAACATCTCTACGTGGGTGTCTGCCGGCTTGACTATTGTGCTTGCTGGTTTTGGAAGTTGGCTAATGTTCAGGGGCGAAGACTTAACTGGTCTAGGTTTTGGCATGGGAGCTCTTTCTCCGTGGATCGCGTCTGTTTTGGGGATTGTTGCAGGCGTTCTGATCGGCTTTATTGCGGAGTATTACACCAGCTATGATTATAAGCCAACCAAGAGCATTGCCGCTGCAAGTACTGAAGGTCCGGCATTGACTATCACGCAGGGTATGTCTGTGGGTATGCGCTCCACGATTGCGCCAGTACTGGTACTTGGAGCAACAGTTATTGCTGCTTACGGTGTGGCAGGAATGTATGGTATTGCCATGGCTGCCGTTGGGATGCTCTCGTTTGTCTCCACCACCGTTACTGTTGATACGTATGGTCCTATCTCCGACAATGCTGGCGGTATTGCCGAAATGAGCAAGTTGGATCATGAAGTTCGCGAAATCACTGACACGCTGGACTCTGTAGGCAACACGACTGCCGCCATCGGTAAGGGTTTTGCTATAGGCTCCGCGGCCTTAGCTGCGACATCCTTAATGGTCGCTTATATCTTCTCTTTTTCGCCACCAGATGTGGATCCCATACTCAATATTATCGATCCGCTGACTCTGGTAGGAGTCTTGATCGGCGCGGCTTTACCCTTCTTGTTCTCTGGTATTCTGATTGAGTCGGTGACCAAAGCAGCACGCAAGATGGTTGACGAGGTTCGTCGTCAGTTTAAGGAGAAGCCCGGGATCCTGGACGGCACAGAAGAGCCTGATGTCAAATCTTGTATCGCCATTGCCTCTGAAGGCGCCCTACAAGAGATGAAACTACCATCGTACATGGCCGTTTTCTTCCCCATCCTGGCGGGATTTGTGTTTGGAGCAAACTTTGTGGGTGGTGTCTTGATCGGCTCGATCATGTCCGCCATCATGTTGGCCTTGTTTACCGGAAACGCCGGTGGTGCCTGGGATAACGCTAAGAAACTGATCGAAACTGGTGCCTTGGAAGGTCACACTAAAGGCGGTCCGACTCATGCGGCTGCAGTTGTGGGCGACACAGTAGGTGATCCCCTCAAGGATACTGTCGGCCCCTCGCTGGACATTTTGATTAAAATCATGTCCACGATATCTCTCATCGCGGTTGCGATCTTCTCAAAATACAACATTTTTGATTGGTTGGTAAGTCTGTTTTAGGACTAAAGAAGTCGCTGAACAACAAGGTTGGATAAAGTAGAAACTCACAATGGATGGCCGCTAACGTGTCTCAACATGGTAGCGGCCTTTTTCATATGCTCCGTTTATATGGGGAGAGCTTCACAAATCACTTTGTTCCAGGATGTTCACAATGTACCAAGGAACATCTTCAATTTCAAGGGGTTTCTCCGCAACAGGGTCTTCAAAATCATCATGGCCACAATGGTGGTAAACATTGCTGCTCCCATTGGTATCTTTATTGCATGAACAAAGCTCCTAAGGAACCTTTTCTGATCATCGTGTGTAGGAAGTGACCCGTGGCAGATGTTGACAAAGAGTCAAGAGTTCATTAGGATATGATGTAGAACCGTAGCGCATTGCTTTCCCTGGTATTGTAAACGATTACTTCTGCTAGGGATTATAGATGTAAAGGAGGTTGCAGGTGACCACTCCTAGCCGAAGAAACATAACCATTAGAGACGTGGCGAGATACGCTGGTGTATCTACCGCTACTGTGTCGCGAGTTTTAAACGGGACCTCACCTGTGAAAGACGACCTAGTGGCGCGGGTGGAGCAGGCCGTGACTACCCTGGGTTATCGTCCTAATGCCGCTGCCCGTACCCTAAAAACAAGAAAAGCCAATGCTATTGGTATTCTGGTTCCAGACATCTCTAACCCATACTTTATGCAGATCATCAAAGGCATTGAAGACGTGATGGCCCAGGATTATAGTCTGCTTATGGCTAGCTCTGACGAGAGTAGTAAAAAGGAAAAGAGGCTTCTGAATGTATTATCCGAAGATCGCATTGACTGCCTTGTCTTAGCTACAGCAGGGGGTAATGATGAGGTCATTCGAGCCATTGATGAAAAGAGGAATCCCGTGGTCCTGATAGACCGTCTGCCTGACTCCTTAGCCAATAGAATGGACTCTGTTGTCGAGGACAACTTTTGGTCAGCCTATGAGTTGGTCCACTCTCTGATCAGACTAGGTATCCAGTCGCTCGGTATCATTCATGGCCCCATGAGCGCGAGTACCGCCTTTCAAAGGGCCTCAGGTTGTATGTCTGCAGTGAGGCAGCATGCTCCAAAGCTAAGAGTTCGGGAACACTTGGGTGATTATACTGCAGAATCCGGTGAGCGGGCTGTTGATGATTTTCTACAAGGAGAATCTCCTGATGCCATCATTGCCATGAATAACCTCATGGCTGTAGGTGCCATTTCCCGATTGATGAAGCGCGGCTTTGTTATCGGGAAGGATATTACCCTCGGCTCCTATGGTGCCATTGAGAACTATCTCCTGATTGATGGTTCCCTGAGGTATGTAGAGCAAGAACCCCGTACGCTTGGAAAACTAGCGGGGAAGTTGGTGCAACGAAGGCTTCGAGATCCGGACGCTGAGGTAGTCTCCCATGTTGTGAAACAACAGATCGTCTCACTTCACAGGTGAGTACTGAAACCGACGATGACGAGTTCTTGGTGACACTATCGTTTTTCCCCTACGCTGGAAGTGAATAAACAGACTCTTCATTGACTAGTCGTAAAGAAAAATCTATAATGTAATAGGCAATCAACATCCTTATATTTTTTGTATGATTTGTAATCGTTTACATTTTTACTATTACTTGCTGAGGAGGCGATTCGGAGTGCTAGGAAGTTCATTGCGTGAATTGAGCTTGAAGAGGCATGGTCGACGAAGACGTGCATCTAGTTATGATCGTTCAGGAGGTAACAAGGACTTTATATTAGTTGAGCCTGGCGAGAACAGAATCATGGCCGATATCACAGGGGCGGGCAAAATTACCCACATTTGGATGACTACAGCTTCGCTCAATGCAGAGGAGCAATACTTGCATCGCAAGCTTGTGCTTCGTATGTATTGGGATGGTGAAGAAGAACCTAGTGTGGAAGTGCCCTTGGGTGATTTTTTCGGTTTAGGTCATGGAATCACCAAAAACTACACTTCAGCCGTCTTAATGATGAGCCCTGAGGACGGCAAGTCGCTTAATTGCTTCTTCCCTATGCCTTTTGCTTCTGGGGCCCGTTTGGAAATTGAGAACGAAACGCAAAGCCCTGTTCGGGTGTACTTCTACGTAGACTACGAAGAATATCATGAACTAAGTGGAGATGAGTTGCGTTTTCACGCTCAATGGAATTCTGAGCGCTTGACGAAGGGAATTGATTGTACGTCTGTTTCTAACGAAGACTTTTCCTTCGGCGGAACGAACACAACGGGGGCCGACAACTATGTAATCCTAGATGCGGTAGGAAAGGGTCACTACGTCGGATGCAATCTTAACATCCATAATCAGCGATTTACGGATAAATGGAATTGGTATGGTGAAGGGGATGATATGATCTTCATCGACGGAGAACCTTGGCCACCAAGTCTGCACGGAACTGGTATGGAAGATTACTTCAATACCGCCTGGTGTCCGACGCAGGAAATTTGTACGCCTTACCACGGGATTATTTTGGCCGGAGGCCCAAATTGGTCTGGTAAGATTTCGGCGTATCGATATCATATCGAGGATCCAATCATGTTTGATAAGTCCATTCGTGTCACCATCGAGCATGGTCACAACAATCATCGTAGTGATGACTACTCGAGTACCGCCTATTGGTACCAAACGGAGCCGCACAAATCTTTCGCGAAACTCATCAACGTGGTAGATAGACTGCCACTGCCAGACATTCAGCCCCATGACCCAGAAAACAGAAAGAGAATCTATGGGTTTGTGTAAGCTAATGTAGGAATTGTCGGAAGGGGGGAAGAGGATAAGACGGTAGGAAGATAGTAACGTACACATTACAACACTTAGGAGGTCAAATATGTCTAAACGAATTATTGTCATGTTGATTGCACTTACACTTTTGTTCAGCGTTGGAGTCTCAGCGAACACAATTACGTTGAATGTTCTAGAGGTTATGACCAGTCCTGAAAGAACTGCTTTGCTGTGGGATTTAATCGCGAAGTACGAAGAACTAAATCCCCACATCAATATTAATCTGATTTCGCCACCTTACGAACAGTCTGACCAAAAGGCAACTTTAATGCTTAACACGAATCAGGCCCTAGACGTTGTCGAAATTCGCGACTATACGGTTAAACAGTTTGTCAACAACAAGAAGCTTACGGATCTGACACCGTACTTCAACGAGTGGGCTGGTGCCGACACGCTGTCGCCAGTAGCAATGGCCTCTGCCACCATCGTTGACGAGACACCGTACTTGGTCCCTCAAGCGATTTTCATCAAAGCACTCTATGTACGCACTGACATACTTGCTGAACATGGCATTACCAAAATGCCTGAAACCATGGAAGAACTTGTCGAAATCAGCGCCGCAATTACGGATCCAGCTAAGAACCAATTTGGTTTTGCCTGGAGAGGTCGAGGCGCGACTATGAAGTTTAGCGATTTGTTTGCAGCAGTATACGTGAAAGATCTTGCTGACGCAGAATACATCTAT
>DUQE01000113.1 GCA_012837925.1 Bacillota bacterium | reverse complement strand
ACGGCCATCTTCATTCTGTTCCTGGTGGTGCTTCTGATCATCGGATTCAACGTATAAGACCTGGGAGGTGTTGTTTTGAAGGATAAAGATAGTACCCTTGATTCGTTGCTCAGACTACTTCCCTTGTTGGCCGCAAGTTATCCGGGGATTACCTCCTTGCTTGGACAGCTCACTGGAGACTCTTCAGGAAACACCGGTCAGATTCAAGAGGCCATTCCAAAAATCACGAAGCGAATCTCGGAGATGGATCAAGAGACAAAGGATGAGCTCGGAAGACAGCTACTCACCTTCTTTCCGGAGCTGCAGGAGTTGCTTAACCGTCAATAGCCACAAAAACGTGCTGCCCTAGGATTACGGATCCTAGGGCAGTTTCGCTACAGACTGAGCAAATGGTCTTGATAAGCAAGAGGATTGAGATACACCCTGCGGAGCACCCTTGCATCGTTTAGCTTCCTAAACAGACTCTTGTCAGGCTTTCCATTGACCTCTAGAATCCAGGGTTTTCCTTCCTCGTCTAAGAGAAAGTCTACGCCCAGCTCCCCAAGATGAGCGAGGTCTTTATCCAGCGTATCCGCCACGACGCGACTGATGGAATGAAGCGTAGCTAGAACATGGCCAGGCAACAAGTCTCGAGGCGGAACGATAGCGTAGTAATGATTGGTGAGCAAATTGGAGGCCTCCGTCAAACGGCTCAACTCGCCGCCTACGTCCCACTCCCCTAGCCTGTTCTTTTGCATGACAATGCGAACATCGAACTTGTCTTGGCCCAACTTCAAACTCTCGATATACTCCTGGGCAAGACACGACGAAGGTGGCGCAAGGGCTGTCAAGAAGGGGATATGCAAACGTTCATCCCAGAGCGGAATAGGTAAGCCCCATTGTGTGAGCACAATAATCACATTCTGCGAGACGTTGGTTATCTTAAGCACTCCCGCCCCGCCATGACTAAGCCGCGGCTTGAGAATCAATGCCCCGTGGTCTGCTACGAGCTTGGTGAGTTCGTCTTCATCATACGTGTAGGTTGCAGGAAGATACTCGCCCACTTCGGACGCCCTGAGGTGCTGGTGCACCTCCCATTTGTCGAGGTGCGTACGCTCATTGAAGATGTGCTCTGTGCCCAGAAACGCTGCGAATTTTTCAACCACCGCGTCGGGCTGGGGAAAACAGCGGTTATAGACTGTCTCTGGAACAGCGAAGTATCCCCTGAGCCACTGGCCTCGGTGTAGTCGCAAACCACGTACCCGCTCTCTCTCCCAGTCAATACCCTGTGGTTCAAAGAAAAGCAGGTCCTCTGGGTGGTCCCACAACAGACTTCGGTAGTAGGGTACCGGTTGGACGGTGTTCATCATCAGAGCTTTGCTTATTCTACGACGCACAGAGACACCCCCACAGACCTAAAATGAGAATTCTGCATTATAGCAGTCCATTAGGTCTGTCATATTGTAAGAGCAAGAAGGGTAGCAGCTTCTTAATTCTCCGCCAAGGGGGTGCACTCTATGAATGACAACCAAGAGACCTTCATCGTCTTCGTGGCTCTGATCCTGGTCGTGGTGTTGGCTGTGATCTTACTCGCCTAGTTGCACCGGGGGTGGAGGGTAACCTCCATCCCTCTTTCCACTTACGACAGTATATGACCAATGCATAGAAAAGGGGAATAACAAGTACGACAATCACCCGAAGGGAGGTGGTTCAAATGGAGGCAACGGATCACAACTCCGACAGATCCGTACGGATGCTGGACACTCTTCGTCAGACACTCGTTCTTCTTATCACAAGCTATCCCATCGTAATGCCTCTTCTCGAGCGATTCAAGGAGGACTTCAGCGATGGTCTGAACCAAATAGCTGACTCTCTGCCCAAAATCACAGAAGTGCTTAACGAGATGGCCAATGACCCCGAGGTCACGAACAAGTTCATGAGCCAACTAATGGAGGTCATGCCTGAGTTAGAAGGGCTGTTTCGAAAGTTGGAGAGTTAAATATACAGAGCTGGGAGATGTTTACCTGCATCTATCCAGCTTTTTGCCGTTCCTGCCTTCTAGCGAAACGAGGAACGAGATACCCCAAAAGAACGCCCCAAAGAATAGCGCCAAGAATCGTACTCAGAGCGGTTCCCGATGTCATTTCCGCGAGATTGGGTACTTTGTAAAGCACGGCGATGGCCTCTTCGAGAAAACCCAAAAACACGCTGAAGAAAACAGCTTTCCCCAGATAGCCTTGTGACGAGAAATCGGGAAACAGATGCGAAAAGACTACACCTCGAAATCCAGACCATAATATTTGCATTACTAGAGCCAAGCCAATTTGAAATGTCGTCTGAGGAATGCTTCCATAAAGGATCATCCCGGACCAATCCAGCATGCGTCTATCTGTGAAGCGCAATACATAGAACGACAAGAGGTTCCAAGCGTTGAGCGGTATGGCTGCGACAACTCCAGCAACAAGCCCCCGATAAAACCGATCCACACACACTCCTCCAATTCATTCATAGCCTTTCCTTAGTGTTTCCAAGACTTAGCCATTCAATGCCTCGTGATAAACCGCGAGCACCTTCTGTCCCATGGTAGCGATGTCAAAGTGCCTAAGCGCTAGAAGCCTTGACTCCTTGCGCAGATGAGCGATTTGAGAACTCTCTACTAAACTCACGATGTCCCTGAGTATAGTAGACGTCCTCGGTCTGGGCAAGCGATATTGGGGAAAAGCATCAAGAACAAGCTTGTCTTGTTCGAGACACTGATCCGTCACCATTCCCCCATAGCCGTGACCAAGCAACATGCCGATACTACCGCAAGACATGGCCTCCCGTAAGGAACGCCCATGACCAAAGGTGATATGGCTCTTTTGAAGATACGGAAGAGGATTGTCTGTCCAGGTGGTCAAGGGAATACATCTAGGCGGTGGATAGGCTGTTCCCAGAGCCGCGAGTTTAATCGTGCCAGGAAGAAATGGGGCCACCTTATCAAGAGTATGTAACCCCCGTGTCAAGCGTCCATCGACTCTACCATACCAGAGGACATGAACCTGATCTTCTTGCACGTCCCACTCCTCGTTTGGTACGAAGCGGGCCGTATCAACACCATTTTGAATGACCACGACCTTGTCGAGAAAACCGCGCGCTGAAAGGGCCTGGGCTGGTCCAACAGCAATGATCTGCCGCGCTATCCGTAAGGTTTGTTTATACGCACGGTGCCACGGAAAAACCGAATGTAAGGTGACAACGAGTGGAATCTTCAGCTCGAGACTAACGTCCGTGGCGGAGCCAAACGTGGCATGGGAATGAGCGTGGATTAGGTTGCACTCGCTTTTGCTTAGGAACTGTCGCAGCTCGTCCGTTGTTTCATAGAGTACATAGGGTATACCTCCGAGTTCGGAGAGTATGCGTTTCTTGGCCTCTTCGTCGAGAAAGTTCACTCGCTTGAAGGCTAGGGCCACAAAAACTCCTTGGTTCACAAGATATTGCGCCAAGTCCTTCACATGGGTCATCAAGCCCGAATGGCACAGAATGGAGGTCATCAAGATCCGCATGCTCTCCCCCGCCCAACTTCTCTAGGTCCATACAACGGCCAGGATAACCAACATCAGCATCGCAACCAAGAGTAGGAAAGGCAAAATGTCGTCGATGATCGGATACATGGCACTACCTCCTCAATCAGTCGTCTTGACGTGTTCCTTGGTGTAATGGTATGCACCATCCGTGGCTACGGAATCGGGAACTCGTTCCCAATTTTGAGCGAACGGGACTACACCCCTAGACCACCGGGCTATACCTTTCATAAATTAGGGCATGCAGAACAATCTATCCTACGGAGGTTGATGACATGAGTAAAACCTTGAACATTCTGATGATCATTGACTCACTCGGCGTTGGTGGAACCGAAACCCATGTCTTAGCGTTAGCCAAATCACTCAAGGCCCGAGGTCACAACGTGATTATCGGAACCGGCGGTGGCCCGTTAACGAGCCTGTTTCGTGAAGCAGGGCTTGAAATCCGATCGATGTCCTTTCAGAACGACAACCCCCTGCATAAAAACTACACCACACTGCTCGAGCAAACTCGTACCATCATCCAGGAACACCGCATCGAAGTCATTCACGCTCACCAAATCGCAGGACTTAAGATTGCCGCTCAGATTTCCCAAGAGTTTCTTATCCCCGTCGTGTTTACTGCTCACGGCATGTTCTATCCCCGCAGACAGCTTCAAAGTCTCATTGATGCAGCCCAGCATGTGATTGCGGTCAGCCTCCCTGTGGCGAGTTACATCAACACCAAGATAGGCTACAGTAGGCAAAACATCAGCGTGATTCCCAACGGCATTGACGTCACCCATTTTACTCCCGCCGCCACGAGCACATTTCGAAACCAGTTGGGGCTAACAGACAAGGAGTTCTTGATCACCCTTTGCAGCCGCATTGCCTGGGGAAAGACACGCGTCATCGAAGACGCTATTCATGCCACCGAAGCCTTGGCGCGAGATCATAACGTACGTCTCGCCGTTGTTGGAAGTGGCCCCGACAGCGGTTTTATTCACGCCCTCGCCACGATGGTCAACCGGCGGGCTGGTAACGACATCATCCTTCCTACAGGCGCTCTGCTCGATCCGGTTGACGCCTATCGCAGCTCGGATCTTGTAGTAGGAACGGCTCGTGTTGCCCTAGAAGCCATGAGCTGCTCCAAGCCCGTAATTGCTGCGGGCAATGCCGGTTATGTGGGCCTGGTCACACCCGAGAACTTTGCCTCAGCGTGGAGTCTATATTTTGGCGATCATGACTTTTTGACAAACTCCAGCGCCACTCGATTTGAGACGGATTTCCAGAGGGTGATTGAAGGTGTTCAACCTGATGTCCCAAAAATCCGGCGATTGGTGGTCAAGCACTTCTCGGTGGAACACGTTACGAAGGATATTGAACAGGTATACTATCAAATCTTGGGTCTATCCCATGAACCAAGAACGCTCTCTATGCCCATAGATGTACCGCAAATTTCACCAAGAGAGGTACCACCAGAGACCCTCCGCCCCACTCGCGACGTGCCAGCGGACTCTCCCCTGGTCAGTGTTGTGATTCCCACGTTTAATCGGGCGGGTTACCTCAAGGAGTGCCTGGAGAGTCTTAAGAAGCAGACCTATCGTCCGCTCGAGATTATCGTGGTGGACGATGCCTCTACGGATAACACAGAGAGTATGGTAGCCAAATGGTCTCGCGAGGTACAAGAGCGCAACAATTTCACGGTCGTCTATTACAAACTACCCCGAAACATGGGCTTTGCTCAGGCTCAAACCATTGGATACATCCTGGCCAAGGGAGATTTCATCGCGAACCATGACTCCGACGATATCAGTCACCCTGATAGGATTCAGAGACAAGTTCAGTTTCTCCAATATGATCAGGAGTACAGTCTGGTGGGAACCGACTACGAAGTGTTTTCCACCGACTTTAACCAGCGCAAAAAGTCCCATCTCGTTCGTTACGACAACAGCATTGTCAAGTGTTATCGCGAAGGTCATCATTGCGTCTGTTTTGGTTCTCTACTGTTTCGGCGATCCGTCATTGAGAAGATTGGCGGGCTAACGACCTTCATGGAAGGCGCCGAAGATTACGAGTTTGTGGCCAGAGCTATCGTACAGGGATTTAACGTTCAGAATCTGCGAAGTGTTCTTTATTACTACCGGCAACATGAGAGCCAGCGCTCGCGCGAGTTTTACGGTCTGCGGGCGGCCCTTGGTGACCTGGGACTGGAGGAGACATCATGACCAAGACAATTCTCTATATCGGCTGGGTTGGGTTTGGAAATCAGGGAGACGATCTCTGCTATGACATCTTTGTACAAGAGATGTCACGGAGAGCAGCCCAACACTCCATAAAGCTCGATATCAAGGGGCTTTTTCCCGCCAACTTCACAGAGTTCTCGCTAGCGCGTCTTGCTCCGGACCTCGTCGTTCTAGGTGCCGGTTCTCTTTTTGAACCCGTCTACTTGAAGCCTTTGGTGCTGGCGCAACAAGAATCCATTCCCACAGCTATCTGGGGATCGGGTTACGATAGTATGTTGCCAAGCCCCATTCAAGCCAACCTCATTGATCCGGATTCGGCCTTTATGATTCGGAGTGTTGTGCAAAATGCTACCTTACTCGGTGTTCGAGGCCCCTACACAATGGAAATGCTCGACGCTATCGGAGCAAGAAGTATCCACCTAGATGTCGTAGGAGATCCAGGGTTGCTCCTGGAACAAGGTGGTGCCACTTGTACCTTGCCAGAACTAGGTGATGCGACGCATCCCATTATCGCGGTTAACTGGGGTACCGCGTCCAATAACGTCCTGGGAGGAAACGAAAAGGCTGTTGCTCTAGACCTGCGCGACGCCTTGCTGCCATTAATGAAAGATCATCGGATTGTCATTTACGCGGTCTGGTCAAAGGACCTCGTGGCCTGTAAGAATCTGTATAGCCTCATTGATCACCCCAACTGTATCCTTCTGGAACGCGTCCCCACGATGGAAGAGTTGATTGCCCTCTACCAGCAATGTGTACTGTCGGTGAATATGAAGCTCCATGCCAATGTGTTTTCGGCTGCTATGGACTGTCCCTTTGTCTGTTTGGCCTATCGCATGAAAAACTACGATTTTGCCCAGTCGCTCGATTGGACGGACTTTACTGTTTTTTTCTCAGACCACGACCGTAAAGAACGTATACGAACAGCGATTGAAACGTTACTGAAAACCACCGCCTCTCACGCAAGACGTCTGCGCGAGAAAAAGGAGCCTTATGTGGCAAAGCTCAGCACCCTCAACGATGCCATAGTATCCCTCTTGAACAACTAGTACCCATTGACATACAAACTAATGTTCGTCTATGATGGAGGGGAAAGGCAGGTGCCCCCACATGAGTGTAGGCGTAGAAAGTGTCTTGCAGAAGATCGAGAGTAATCCCCGCTTCATGAATAATGTTACCTTCCGGCATACGATACCGGCCGAACCGGGGGTCTATGAGCCCATCCCAGATTTTCTACCCGTGAAGCTTCAAGAACTACTCAGGCGAAAAGGCATCGAAGCACTATACAGCCACCAAGCCGCAGCACTGCACGAAGTACGAGATGGCAAAGATATCGTGGTGGTCACGCCTACCGCGTCTGGAAAGACTCTTTGTTACAATCTGCCGGTTATTACAACACTCTTGGCGAATGAGGAAGCCAGGGCGCTCTACCTCTTCCCCACCAAAGCCTTAGCCCAAGATCAGGTAGCAGAGCTCATGGTTTGGAGCGATGAGTTGGGTGGCAAGATCAAGACGTACACCTATGATGGCGATACCCCCGGCGACGCCAGAATCGCCATCCGCTCTGCAGGGAGCATTGTTGTGACCAATCCAGACATGTTGCATTCGGGAATCCTGCCCCATCACACCAAGTGGATGAGGCTTTTTGAGAACCTCAAGTACGTAGTCATTGACGAACTGCATATTTACCGCGGAGTCTTCGGTTCCCATGTGGCCAACGTCTTGCGCAGGCTCGAACGCATCTGCAAGTTCTATGGGGCAAGCCCCCAGTTCATTTGCACATCAGCCACGATTGCCAATCCGCAGGAGCATGGTGAAGCTCTGCTCGGTCGTTCGGTAACCGTCATTGACAAAAACGGAGCACCCCGGGGACAAAAAGACATCATGTTCTACAATCCCCCCGTGGTCAACAAGCCTTTAGGAATCCGTCGCAGTTCGCTCTTGGAGGCCGAAGCTGTGGCCCATGAATTGATTGCCGCGAAGATTCCTACTATCGTATTTACGCGTAGCCGACTCAACACAGAGGTCCTAGTCACCTACTTGCGTAAGTCCTTCCAGAAACTTGGCGAACCCCATGAGACAATCCGGGCCTACCGTGGAGGTTATTTGCCTAAGCAGCGCAGGGAGATCGAACGCGACCTGCGCGCAGGCAAGGTCTTAGGGGTTGTGAGTACCAATGCGTTGGAACTGGGAATTGATATCGGCACCCTCCAGGCCGCCGTCTTAACCGGCTATCCCGGCACTATAGCGAGCACATGGCAACAGTTGGGACGAGCAGGTCGTACTGATCAACCGTCGCTTGCCGTCTTGGTGGCCAACTCCAGCCCTCTGAACCAGTTCATTATCCAAAATCCCAGCTACTTCATTGATAAAGGTGCTGAGTACGCGCGCATTAACCCTAACAATCTCTATATTTTGGTCTCGCACCTTAAATGCGCCGCCTTTGAACTGCCCTTTGCAGTGGGCGAGAACTTCGGCGAAGTGGATCCCGCAGAGATCTTAGACTACCTCGCGGACCAGATGATCCTCCGTAAGGTGGAAGATCGTTGGTATTGGATGAGCGAGAACTACCCCGCAGTGGACGTATCACTACGCAGTGCATCAACGGAGAACTTTGCCATCATCGATACCACCGACGGAAAGACGAGGGTGATCGGTGAGATCGATCGTTTTAGCGCTCCCATGCTCGTTCATGAGGGAGCCATATACATCCACGAGAGCGCCCAGTATCACATTGATAAGCTCGACTGGGATCGTCAAAAAGCCTATGCGAGAGAAGTTGACGTTGATTATTACACCGATGCCAACCTTGATGTAGAGCTGAAAGTCCTAGATGTGTTTGAACACGAGGAATTACCCCAGGTCAAGCGCAACTGGGGCGAAGTGATGGTCGTAGCCAAGACACATATGTATAAGAAGATCAAGTTTTACACGCACGAGAATATCGGTTGGGGGAATATCTCCTTACCTGAACAGGAACTACATACAACAGCCTATTGGTTTAGTGTTCCCAAAGAAAAGGTCGAGAATCTCGACCGTGGCGCTCTGCAAAGTGCCTTGGTGGGTGCCTCGCATCTTCTGGGCAACATCGCCTCTTTAGAGCTGATGTGCGAGCCAAGTGATCTGGGCGTTACCGCACAGATTCGCTCGCCTTTTACGGGTGATCCTACGGTCTATATTTATGAGAAGTATCCGGGCGGCGTAGGCTTTAGCGAGCAACTCTTTGAGGCCCATGGAAGGCTTCTCTGGCGAGCACTATCCATCATCAAGAAGTGCCCCTGCCCTTCGGGCTGCCCCTCTTGTGTGGGCCCCGTAGAAGAAGTGGGTGTCGAAGGCAAAACACATACGTCCTGGTTCTTAAAGGGGGTCTTGGAACATGGATCTAACCAGCAAACTGAGGAGATTCTTACCCCCACAGAATAACTCGGATACGGATTCACGGCAAACCGCTTGCGATCTAGACTCGCTCTTACATGGTCAGGAAGTCGATACTCCCTTCGGTCCGTGTTATGTCATCGAGGAGACATGGCCACTCGCGAAGCGCCATGGCCACTGGACCCTACGCGAGGTCATCGAAACGGAGTATAGAAGTCTCGATCTCTACGGACATCCATGCGACAACTTCGATCTCCATAGGGCACTCTTTTTGGACACAGAGACAACGGGGTTAGCGGGAGGAACGGGTACCTACGCGTTCTTAGTGGGTCTAGGTTTCTTTACGCCGTCCCACTTCGTGGTCAAACAGCTTTTGATGAGGGATTACAATGAGGAGTTGGCACTGCTTTATCTCCTGGACCAAGAGATCCAGACGAAGGACACCATCATTTCCTTCAACGGAAAGACCTTTGATCTGCCTCTTCTGCAGACGAGGTTTACCATCTCGCGACTAGGCTTGGCTGGTACTCGTGAAAAACGCCACGTCGACTTGCTGCATATGGCCCGTCGCTTGTGGAAACAGAAGCTACAGAGTTGTAGCCTCACGAGTCTTGAGACGCACATTCTTGGAGTAAAACGAGTTGGCGATATTCCCGGCTATGAGATCCCAGGGCGTTACTTTGAGTTCCTGCAAACCCGTGATGGCACTTTATTACAGGATATAGTAAAACACAATGTCATTGACATTGTTTCTATGTCTACCCTACTATACCGTCTCCAAACGACTGCGGAGCTGCCACCAGAAGAGTGCGATTGTTCGTATGAAGCCGAAGCAATAGCTCATTTATCCTTCCATTCTCGCAAGCCCCGACTTGCTCTTAAGTACCTTGAAGCGGCCGCTCAACTCTCTAGTGATGATGAACAATACCTCAGAATCTCGCGCAACGCAGCCGCGATCCTCAAGCGCTTAGGACAATACGAGCGGGCACTGCCGATCTGGAAAAGAATCTTGGAGATCGCTCCCGACGATCTTTCTACGGCAGAAGAACTGGCTAAGTACTATGAACACCGAACGAAGGACCTTACTTCGGCTGAACAGATCACTCGGCGCGCTTTAGCCGTGGCGTGGCAAAGCCGTTCTCCCAAGACATCTGCTTTAGAGCACCGACTAAGACGTCTTGAACGCAAGACCCATGCCAGGACGGCACCCTAGTGCGAGAGAACTCAGTCTTTCGGCGTTGTCCCAAAAAATCCTGCATCTGCATCGCATGTAAGAAGGTCGCTTGCCAATAACAGTGGCAACTGGCAGGGTTTTCCTGTGCAGGCCACGAAATGGGCTTCATAAATAGGTTGTAGGAGGTGCATGGTATGGCCAACTTGTTTGATTACCTAAAGTGGCGAGGGGACTTGTCATTAGAGCAAACACCAATCAACGACATCGACAGCCTGATTCTCTCTCGCCTATCCTACTTGCCGTTCGACGGGATTGTCCCGCCTTCATGTACCGACACGATTACCATCGCAGAGGCCGCTCGGGATTTGCTTAATAGAGAAACTCTAGAAGACGAACTGATCATGAAAGCCGACCTCCCCTTCTTGCACGAAGTGGGGGCCAGCAGGCGTTTTGCCAATATGCGTCTCTGCGGTTACACTAACCAAGTGGATCCCAATGCCGAAAAGCAGTTTGCAGCTCTGGTGATTCGAGTCGCACCGCTCTACTCCTATGTCTCCTATCGAGGTACGGATCTTTCCCTTGCGGGCTGGAAGGAAGATTTCAATATGAGCTTCTGTACACCTGTACCGGCCCAAATCGATGCGGTCACGTATCTTAACGAAGTAGCGACGACGCTTCGTGGGAGACTGTTCGTGGGTGGGCATTCCAAAGGTGGTAATTTAGCCGTCTATGCCGCGGCCTTTGCCAAGCCTGAGGTGCAAGAAAGGATTCTCTTTGTCCACAACCATGACGGACCGGGGTTTGACGCATGTGTGTTGGAATCAGAAGGTTATCGACGGATCTCTGAGCGAATCAAGACCTTTATTCCCCAATCGTCTGTGGTCGGGATGCTTTTGCAGCATGAGGAAGACTATTATGTGGTTCACAGCACGCAAATCGGTCTCATGCAACATGATCTTTTCTCCTGGGAAGTTGACCGAGACCAATTTGTCTATCTGGATGAAGTGGATGAACACAGTAGGTTTGTGGATCATACATTGAAGACTTGGTTGACACAGGTAAGTCCCGAACAGCGCGAGCAGTTTGTCGATGCTCTTTTCTCCATCCTTGAAGAGACAAATGCCAGTAGTCTTAAGGAACTCACGGCCAACTGGCACAAGAATGCCATCATTGTTCTAAAGTCCATCCGTAGTATGGACGATGAAATGCGTCACAACATCTCCCAGGCCCTCCGTCTCTTGTTTGAAGCTGCGAAGCAAACTGTACGGGGCAGCATCCAACGAAACGCACCGAAGCCCAAGTTCTTACAGCAACGACGCCCCCAAAAAAAGTGACAAAAAAAGGCCGTAGACCCCGCGGGGCACTACGGCACTTTTCTCTCAATCAATTTTTAGTTTTGAGCATCCTTAGCGGCAGCTAGGAAAGCGGATAGATAACCATAGTTGTCAACGAGAGTTGCACCAGTTACCATATCAACCATAGCTTCGGCGGTGTTAGCAGCAAGAAGGGCTTCCAGTTCTGCTACAGTCATGCCAAGAACAAACTCTTCAAGAGCTTTGAAGTTGTTTGCGATTGTTACTGTAGAACCGGCTTTGGCCATATTGTTGCTGTAGTACTCGCTGTTGACTTTCTTCGAAGCGAGTGCTTGCTCGGGGTTGGCAAAAGCTTCGCCAAACGCTGCGTCAGAGTTAGGAACGCCAACGGTCTCAGCTCTTGGAAGCATTTGATACTCGTCAAGGTAAGCACCAACAATAACGTCACCTTGCATAGCAACAACAGCAACTGCAAAACATCTTGTTCCGTGAGCAGCCCAGTCAGCTTTACCCATAACGATGGGTTCAGCAGCAAAGCTAGCAACGGAAAGGCTAAAAATGGACACTAAAACAAGAACCAAAATGAGAGTCTTCTTCATAGGTCGGCCTCTTTCTTTTTATGGAATTTGCATTAACGTGCGACATGTCGGCTTACGTATGTATTATAAACAAGCCGTCGCTTTTCGTCAATTGTATTTGTGTTCTTTTTCGCAACCAAATATCAACATGACGATTCAATAACCGTATCTTAACGTCTTGTTCCTTTACTACGCTCATCCACAAGCTCCTGGAGGAGCTCAACCTCTTTCTCTAACTTGCGTTGCTGCCCATGAATAAACAGCGTATACCCCAACAGTAAAAGCCAAATCACCGTGTAACCGATGGCAAAGAATGTCATACCAATCCCACTTTCCATAAAGAGTTGTATGTCTAGTTCAGCAAATCGGCCTTAAGCTGCCGTACCTTCGATCGAAGGGCCAAGGACTTCATGCGTAGGGGAACCAGATATGTATAGAGCACAGAAAATACCGCTAGGCTAACGAACATAGCTGCCTTCATCTTCCCATCTAAACCGATTCCTTCGCTCGTCACCACAACAGGATGAATCGAGCGCCACCAGCGGGCCGAGAAAAACACCAATGGAACATTGACAAAAGCTATAATGCCATAAATGGCGGACAATCGCTTACGCGCTTCAGTTTCCCCTCCACTCTGTAAGACCATGTAGGCCACATACATAAACCAAAGAACAAGGGTGGTTGTCAGACGCGGATCCCAAGTCCACCATGTATTCCATATAGGGTACGCCCAGAGCGGTCCTGTAAGCAACGTGCCACTGATAAACACCGTCCCAATTTCCGCGGACGCCAACGCCAGGTGGTTAACCCGGTCACTTCTGGTCCACAAGTAGGCGATGCTGGCACCACACACTACACAAAAGGCCAACAGGCCAATCCAGGCCGCTGCAACGTGGAAATAAAAGACCTTCTGCACTATGCCCATGGTGCGTTCTACGGGGGCATAGTAGAAGATCACATAGAGATTGCTCGGCACAAGTACCACGAGAGTCCAAAAGAGTAGTTGCCATCTTCCTAGTTTCATATCTTAACCCTCCAAGACATAGTCAAACAACAATAAGGGAACAACCGTAAAAATGAGATCAAAAGCCAAGAGCAGATACACCCAGCCCATGACAGATTGCGTCTCACCGAGCACCGCCCCTTGGGAAGTAAGAACAGCTCCCATGAGAAGCGGAATCAAGAGCGGGAACATCAAAAGGGGAAAAAGCAATCGAGAACCAGGAAGCTGTGTTGTCATTCCGTTTAACATGGTGCCAATAGCCGCCAAACCCCAGCTCCCCAGGAACAAGGACGCAACAAGAAGACCCAGATGAAGTTTGTGCCCTGTCACTCCCATAAAGACCCACATCAGAGGAACTACAACGAGTTCTACGATCAAAAGGAGGCTCAAGCTATAAAGAAACTTCGCCACAAAGAGGACCCCTCGATCGCCACTACCCATAAGCAGGGCCTCCAGCGTTCCGCTCTCCACCTCCTTGGCAAAAGCCCTTTGCAGTGCCAAACTAGCGGAAAAGTAAATGCTCACCCAGAGTGCCGCAGAAAACACCCTACTCGTCTCCAGGTCAGCCAGTTGCAGAGCATAGCTAAAGGTGAAAACCAACATCAATCCGAAAACCAAGGTACCCAAGAGATGACTGAGCGTTCGAATCTCGTCTTTGAGGTCCTTCTTGAAGATAAGAAAGACTTTGTTCCAGAAGTTAGGTGCCATGGAATTCCCCCTGCTCCACTTGGCCGTCTTTGAGTCTAAGTTCCGTATAGCTCAGTTCCCCAAGAAGCCCTGGTTCATGCGTGACGACCAACTGAATCGTGCGAGGGCGGTTTTCCTCCAGAATTGCTCGGAGTAAGCCCTGGCCCTCTTGATCCAAACTCGTAAAGGGCTCATCATACAGGATCATCCGTGGTTGGGCGATGAGAACTCGCGCAAGGGCCAGCCTTTGCTGCATACCCCTTGACAGTATAGACACAGGTTCATACCTGTAAGGCCACAAATCTACCATGCGTAGCAGTTCTTCTTCCGTCACCTTCGAGTTAATCCCATAAAGACGACCAAAAAAACGCAAGTTGTCACAAACCGAAAGCGTTTCATAGAGCATAGGCTTGTGCGAGACATAGCCAATGGCCCCGCGCTCTAGACCATATTCTGCGCCATTGTATAACACCTGTCCACCAGTCTTGGGCAAGAGTCCAGCCAGAATCCGCAGTAAGGTCGTTTTCCCCGTACCATTCGAACCCGTGATGACAAGTAGATCCCCCGTCGCAGTCTCAAAAGAGATGTCCTTTAGAATCCACTTGGCACCAATCTGCTTGTGGAGTTTTTTGACGTCTAACGTATCGGTCGTGACCACAGCTTCACCTGCCCACCCTTCAAAAGAGCCACCAATGCGCCCGCGTACATGACCCACGAACCAACCCAAATCCAGCTTACTAAGGCAAAACGCTGCAAGTGGAGCTGCGCTGTTTGGTTCTCCCAGCCAGCGAGGTTCAGGTATAAATCTTCTTTAATAGTGCTAAAGATTCCCACCTGCGTCGAGGGTTGATGGCGACCTTCCCAGAACGTCTTCTCTGAGGTGATCTCTCCCACTTCCGTACCATTTTCCATAATGGCCAAGGTCGTTGTTACCGTATACTGATCCGATCCATACCGAGCCCTCAGACCTTGATACTCAAGCACATAGTCACCAAAAGTGATCTCCTGACCAGGTTCCACAGACACAAGAACATCATCGATAAAGACCGAGGAGCCCGCAACGCCGATCAAGACGATCAAGACACCAAGATGGACGAGGACTCCCCCCCAGTGCCTTCGCGAGCGTGGAAAGAACAGGTCCCGCAAATGGGTTCCAAATCCAAAGGCAGCTAGACCAAAGGCCAGACACGCGGCCAAACCACTTTGCAAGGAATAGGTGTAAGCTGCGGCGGCAATGCCTAAGAGAACGGGAAGTGCCAATGTTCTAGGAAGAACCTTGCGATCCGACGCCTTCTCTCGAACAAGGGGGGCGATTCCCATAAGAAAGAATATGACCAAAAAGAGAGGGACACTCAGCTGGTTGAAAAAGCTTGCATCCAATACGACTTCACGTCCTGCGAAGGTGCGTGTTATGACAGGAAACAAGGTGCCAAAAAGAACGCCTGCACACAACATCAACAGCAAAACAGAACCCACCACGAGTGTCGCACCGGTGGTTTCAGAGCCTGCAGTTCGTAGCGCATGGCGCTTCGAGACGCCCAGAGTAAGACTAAAGGTCGCGAGAAGCACCAACACAGCGAAGAAAACCTGCCCCAACACTCCACCGGCAAAGGCATGAACCGAGTCTAAAATGCCGCTGCGAGTCAAGAACGTCGCAAAGATCGTCAGCGCGTAGGTGAGCGCAATCAGTGTATAACTCCACACTCTCTTGGATCGGTGATGTTCAGGCAACAGAAGGATATGAAGAAGAGCTGTTGAGGTCAGCCAAGGAAAGAAAGAGGAGTTTTCCACAGGGTCCCAAGCCCAATAACCACCCCAACCAAGCTCGTTATAGGCCCACTGGCCGCCTGTAACGATCCCGGCGGTCAAGAACAACCACGCAAAAAGCACCCATGGTCTGACCTGTTTGAGCCAAGTTCCTTGGGTATCCCCTGTGCACAGTCCAACTACAGCAAGGGCAAAAGGAACTAAAAAGCCACTAAAACCCAAAAATAGGAGGGGTGGATGAAACACCATCCCTAGACTTTGTAACATGGGGTTTAGACCTGAACCATTATAGGGTATGTCAACCAACCGCTCGAAGACCGGAGTAACAAAGAGTAGAAGTACAAGAAACAAGAGACACACAAGGTGCATAACGATGCCTAGCCGCAAATACAGGTGATTCTCTTGATACCTCTTCATTTTCTGCACTGTAGCCGTCATACATGACATAATCAGCACCCATAACAAAAGAGAGCCACTTTGACCAGCCCACAGTGCGCTAACCTTATACAGTACGGGAAGATTACGAGCCGAATGGCGCGACACATAGGCGATGCTAAAGTCATTACGAAGAACGGCCACAATGAGACTCATGGTAGCGAGGACAATGAAAAACGTAGATACGGCTCCAAAGCGGTGGGCCCATTTGGCCAGGGAGTCCCTCTTCGCTCGAAGAGTCTTAGTGCTGAGAACGATAGCAAGAAGCGTCGAAACACCTGCAAGATAAAGTGAGATCATTCCAACATAGGACACGCTATTCTTCCCCTTCGTACTTTGATGGACACTGTAACATGAGCTTGCTGACTGTAAATTCTCCTTGGGAATGTAGGGTACCTTCTACGATTACTTCCTCCGAATGGTGAAAGTTGTCTGGTAGTACACCTCGATACGATGCCTTCATGTAGGAATTTCCGTCCGTTAGACGGAACTCAAGCAGAGGGATACTGGCATCGTAAACAACACTGTCCTCCACCAACTGACCTTTGACTCTCAGTTTTTGCTCTGAGACATCCTTACCCTGCACCTCTGAGATGGTGTAGTAATAGGCGGCTGAATTCTCGAAAGCGCGGAAAGCTAAGAAGCCCAGTACGAATAATGGTAATAAGGAAAGAAGGAGTATTCTTAGTTTCTTTCTGGCCATCTCTTCCACTCCCAATACAAAATAGACTGAGGAAAGCGTCGGACGCTTTCCTCAGGATACATACACATACTAACATTCAGTCCCTCAGTCGATCATGCGCTTGATCTTAGTGACCGTCGTGGCAGGATCCGCAGCTCATGGTGCCGAGGCTATCATCCATACGACCGCCAGGACCGTGGCAATCGTAGCAAGCTTTCGTTTCCGCTGACATGGGATGTGCTGGTACAAACGTGCCTGCCTGAATTTGGTTCATATACAAAGCGGCTCTGGCAGCTACATCACCTGTGAGGGCCTTACAACGAGGTCCTCTCTCACTGGCTTTGTTACCAGTGGCTTTGCACCAGTTGGAAATGGAAGCGTGGCAAAGCGGACTATTGGCCACGGAGCTTTCCGTTGTGTTCAAAGGTAGTGCAGTCTCACTATACCAACCCATAAGTTCGTTGATAACCAGTGTCGTGGCTTGACCACGTCCATAGACTAAGGACACTGCAGCAGCAGCTCCGTTAATGGCTCCACAAAGGGTTCCCCAGCCTACCCCACCGGCCTTACCAAAGTTCATAATCTGGGATGGAACATAGCTAAACGGTTCTCCTAAAGCCTCAATGAGAGCTCGGAATGCACCTTCTGCACAACCATTACCTTCGCCAAAGTATTGTACCGCTAAGTCCTGCACCTTTTGAACATCTAAAGGTTTGTCAAAGTACTGCTCCCAAGGATACTCCGGAAGTTCAACGGTCGCCCCTTCTGCATGCGGAGTGAGCAATCCTAGTCCGGTTCCGGCCAGTGCTATACCTGCTACGGCTCCTCCTGCACTGACTAAAAAGTCGCGCCTCGTCAATACTTTCTTTTTTTCCTCCATGTTCATTCGCCTCCATAGTTTTGTATTGCGATAGGTTTCACAATTCCAATTGAAGTCTTCTGGATGTGCTTTATAGATTCCTGCCTATTTCTTGGAAATAACCTCTATTTTTCTTCTTTATTGTCGGCCAACCTCTTGCGGAACACAATGCGACAGAGTAAAATGCTCAGTTCATAAAGCAACACCATTGGAATCGCCATCAACATCTGGGATACAACATCTGGTGGAGTCAAGACTGCAGCCAGAATAACAATGACCAAAATGATGTACTTCCGATATCGCACCAAAGTATGCGGATGTAAAATTCCTACACCGGCTAGAAGCAGCACAATTAAGGGAAGCTGAAAAACAATCCCAAAGGGTACAATCAGTCCCAAGACAAACGAGACATAGTTTCCAATGGAGATGAGCGGAGCTAAGTGTTCGGTTCCAAAACCCATAAAGAATCGATAGGCTAGGGGTAAGATTCCCTTATATGCAAAAACGATGCCGAGAGCAAACATCCCTAAAGAAAAAGGTAAACCAAGGAATAGGGCGCGGACTTCCTTCTCCCTTAGGCCAGGTACGAGAAAACGAACCACCTGGTACAAGATGATCGGGAGATCCACCACAATCCCGAACACCAGTGCCACAGTGAGATGCACAATAAACGCCTCCCCAGGATACAAGAATACAAGCTCACCAGGGATGCGCATGACATAGTCCACGATGGATGGCGAGTAATAAAAACCTACTATTACACCCAGTACCAAAGTACTTATGATGACGATGATTCGTCTGCGTAACTCTGCAAGATGATCGACAAGAGTCATGCCCTCTACAAGGACCTCTGTCTTCTGCCGTTTTCCAAGCATAAACATCCACCTAATCTGGGCCGAATGTACCTATGACTCGCCCCTTACTTCTCTTCGTTCTTTGTAGCAACTACTTCATCGTCTGAGTCGAGCCCTTTTGTGGCATTCTTAAACTCACGAAGACCCTTGCCAATAGCCTTTCCCATTTCAGGCAACTTAGAAGGTCCAAAAATGACTAGAGCAATCACCAATACCAAGATTAGTTCACCGATGCCGATTCTGCCCACTAGATTTCGCCTCCCTTGTTAAACTTTTATCTATCCATTCATTCCCACAGTATCACCTACAAAAAGGAAAGTCAAGGTTGATCAAGACCGTGGCACGTCGTCATTTTAGCAGGAAATTACGCATACAAGAGGAACACTCTTGTAGGAAGAAACACATTGAGAAGGGATGAAGTGATTTGGAAAACCTGCGCCTTGATGACTTTACAAAGTACAAGTTTCTCTCCAATGTCGAGCACAACCCAAGTGGAACACATGCCTGCTTTGCAGCCCACGAGGCAGACATGGACGAAAACGGATACACCTCAAATCTTTGGATCTATGATGTGGCACAAGAAAGATCTTTTCAGCTTACTGCTCTAGGCAAAGAACGCTCGTTCACATGGCTCAATGATGATGAGATCCTCTTTGCGGCCACCCGCAGTCCCAAGGACCAGGAACGCCAGAAAAAGGGCGAAGACTTCACCATATTCTACAAGATTAACATTCATGGCGGCGAAGCGGTAGAAGCCTTTCGGGTTCCCCTGCAAGTACAGAACCTAGAGCCCCTTGGCGATACCACTTTCCTTTTGACTGGCCTCTTCAACCCCTCTCGACCTGACTTGAGTACAATGTCCGACGACCAAAAAGCTGCAGAGTTTAAAAAGCGCGAAGAAGACAAGGACTATGAAGTTCTTGAAGAGATCCCTTATTGGAGAAATGGTACAGGTTTTGTCAGCGGAAACCGTACGCGCTTATACCTTTTCGATAGTAGCACCAAAGCTCTCGAAGCCCTTACTGGGGAACAGGTCCTGGTGTCTAACCTTCAACTAAACGACAATAGGACCAAAGCCCTGTTTATAGGTGCAGAGTATACTGACATGTTGCCCCTGACAAACTCTATCTACTACGTCGATGTGCAAGTAAAAACGGTGACCAAGGTCACACCTGACGAAGACTTTTCCTATGCCTCCGCCCACTTTATGAGCGAAGATGAAATCATCGGTCTGGGCAGTGCGCGGCAACACTTTGGACTCAACGAGAACGACCGTTTTTATCGGATCCGCATCTCTGATGGAAGCAAAGAACTCTTGACACCGGATCTCGATCGTTCCTGCTATAGTTCGGTTGGATCCGATTGCAGTTATGGAGGCGGACGTGGGATGGTCCAAGATGGAGACTTTCTCTACTTCGTCACTACTGAGGACGAAAGCTCATATCTGAACCGTATTGATAGAAGCGGAACGATTGAGAAGCTCTGCACGACACCGGGTTCCATCGACTCCTTCAGCATCAGACATGGTAATATATTGATAGTGGCCAAGCGAGAGCTGAAGCTGCAAGAACTCTACAGTCTCAAGGACGGTAAAGAAACCCAGCGGACCCACTTCAACACTTGGGTGGAAAAAGAACGCAAGCTCTCTATGCCTGAAGGGATGAGCTTTGATGTAGCCCCCGGTGTCACCTGTGAAGGTTGGGTCCTCAAACCGGTGGACTACGTGCCTGGGCAAAAGTACCCAGCCATCTTGGACATTCATGGAGGTCCAAAGACCGTATTTGGCACCGTCTTTTTTCATGAAATGCAATATTGGGCCAACCAGGGCTATTTCGTCTTCTTCTGCAATCCTCGCGGCAGTGACGGAAAAGGTAACGAGTTTGCCGATATTCGAGGAAAGTACGGTACCATCGATTATGATGACATCATGCAGTTCACTGACTTGGTGCTCGAGAAGTACCCCGACATTGATGCCGATAGAATTGGCGTTACAGGAGGGTCCTATGGTGGTTTCATGACCAACTGGATTATTGGACACACCCATCGTTTTAGGGCAGCAGCCTCACAGCGCAGCATCAGTAACTGGGTCTCTATGGGATACACCACCGATATTGGCTACTTTTTCACACCAGACCAAATCGGAGCAACCCCCTGGACGGATCATGAAAAGCTGTGGGAGCACTCACCTCTTAAATATGCAGATCAAGTGAAGACGCCCACCTTGTTCATTCACTCCGAAGAAGACTATCGGTGCTGGTTGCCTGAAGGTTTACAGATGTTTT
>DUQE01000112.1 GCA_012837925.1 Bacillota bacterium | reverse complement strand
GGGGGCAAAAGTAACAACCGGTCACAATATCGCGGCTCTGGCATTGACCGCATACAATTTCGACCCTACTGGGTCTATCACAGCAGTCGATCGCGAGATCCACTTCAACCCAGATGGTAGCTTTGCTGGTGTTGCCGAGAACCAGGTGACTCTGAACCCGGCTCTTGCCTATGACGTGGAACTTACTCTTGACTTCTCTGACTTCACCATGTACGCTGACACGTTTACGGGCAAGTTCATATCGCAAAACGGTTACACCAGCGGTGCATTGGAAAGCTACGCCATTGACCAAAACGGTGTTATTGTAGGAAGCTTCTCCAACGGTCTAACCAGGGCTCTTGGACAAGTTGCCTTGGCACGTTTCGCGAACCCAGCCGGATTGCAGCGCGCTGGATCAACCATGTTTGTCGATACACCAAACTCTGGTACAGCCCAAATTGGTGCTGCAGGTATCCCAGGGTTTGGTCAGATTTCTCCAAGTTCGCTGGAGATGTCCAATGTGGATCTCAGTGAAGAGTTCACTGATATGATCATCACCCAGAGGGGCTTCCAGGCCAACTCTCGGATCATCACCACATCAGACGAGATGTTACAGGAGCTTGTGAACTTGAAACGATAGTGTGGACTAAAGACTGAGGGGCTGCTCGAGCAGCCCCCCCTAGTCCATGAAGGAATGGAGTGCAAGCAAATGGATCTGGCAACCCTATTAGGAATTATCATAGGTATGGCGTTGTTGATCATGGCGATCATCATGGAAGGCGACATTTCTTTGTTTTGGAGCTTTTCCAGCATCTTGATTGTGTTTGGAGGCACCTTTGCCTCAATTATGATCAACTTTACCATGAGGCAAGTTCTCGGTGTCATTCCATTACTGAAGGTCGCTTTCTCAAAACGAACGAACGACAGTATCGGTATGATCGAAACGCTTGTAGAGTTTGCTGAAACTTCGCGTCGTGAAGGCCTACTGGCTCTTGAAGAGAAGGCACTCGCCGTTGACGAGCCATTTTTACAAAAAGGCGTTCAGCTGGTCGTCGATGGTACCGATGCTGATTTGGTGCGCAATATTCTAGAGATTGAACTGATATTTTTGGAAGAGCGCCATAAACTTGGGCAGAAGATTTTCCAGCAAATGGGAGCCTTGTCGCCAGCCTATGGTATGATCGGTACGCTCATCGGTCTCATTGCTATGCTTGGTGCGTTGGAGGATCCCGATCAAATAGGTATGGGTATGGCCGTTGCCTTGATTACAACCTTGTATGGTTCTGTAGCGTCCAACCTCATCTTTCTTCCCATCGCAGGGAAGCTGGGAATTAAGAGCGACGAAGAAATTCTGCTAAAACAAGTAATGATTGAAGGTATTTTGTCCATCCAGGCAGGTGAGAACCCACGCATCGTAGAAGAAAAACTGAAGTCATTCTTGGCACCTGCAGAGAGGGACGCCAAGACCAGAGCGACCAGAGGAGAAGCGTCCTCTGAAAGGGTGACAGCGAATGCGTAGAAGGCAGAAAGAAGAGTCTTCAAACGTTGGTCGCTGGCTTACCACCTATGCAGACATGGTTACGCTGTTGCTGTGTTTCTTCGTATTACTCTTTGCTTTTTCGAGTGTGGACGAAGCGAAGTTTAGTTCCATCATCAGCGCTTTCCAAAACTATTTAGGAGTGCTCACTCAGGGGCAGAGCGTCTTGGATAGTCCCGGTCCACTACCCTATGAATACTCGGACATGGGGCAACGCCAGTTGTACGAGCTTTGGGAACAGATGAGTGAATACATAGAAGAACAAGGAATTGAAGGAGTCGAACTCCAGCTCGAAGAACGTGGCTTGATTGTTCGCTTTGCTGAACAAGTCTTCTTCGACCTAGGCCAAGCTGTTCTGAAACCGGAAGCGCTTCAAATCTTGAGTAGCATAGCGGCACAGCTCAAGGAACTTCCCAATCCGCTTAGAGTAGAAGGACATACCGATGATTGGCCCATTCGGACGAGCACCTTTCCTTCTAACTGGGAACTCAGCATGTACCGTGCAACCAATGTAGTGCGCTACCTGATCGAAGAGGAAGGTTTTGATCCTCATAAACTGAGCGTTGCTGGCTACTCTGAGTATCGTCCGATTCGCCCGAATGACACAGCGCAGAATCGTGCGTTAAACCGGCGTGTAGATATCGTCATTCTAAACATTGATATGTGGAGTTTTGAACCTAACTGAGGGGAGATAGTGGAATGTCAAAGAAGGTAGAAGTAGATGCAAAACTGCTGATTGTTGCGATAGCTCTCCTCATTGTGGCCACAGTGGGTAGTGCATTCGCCACGTACTTGATCTTCGGTCGCGGCAATCCGGAAGGACAAGCACAGACTGCTGAAACCACAACAAGAAGAGCTATGGGACCCACGTATGATGTGGGAGAGTTCACACTCAACCTGACAAGTACTACTAACCAGTTGCGTTTCATTCGCACACGGATTGTGCTAGAGACTACCGATTCCAAAGTTGTGTCTCAGTTGGAGAAGCGAGCACCACAGATCCGTGATCAACTCATCTCGTTACTGCGTTCTCGCACCGTTGAACAGCTCAGTAGTGCAGAAGGTATGGAATTATTGCGATTTGATATTATTAAGAGCATGAACACGCTCGTTGAGAGAGGCGAAATTACTGACGTCTTTTTCATTGATTTAATTCTGCAATGACACTAGAAAGGAGTCGCTATGAGCAGTCCTATTCTATCACAAGACGAGATTGAAGCGTTACTCCATAGGAGTAATCAAGAAACGCCTTCAACAGAGTTACAAGACTTCCTATATCTTGTCGCGCAGAACATGACTTCTTGGGTGAACGATCTTTCCGTTGATCCTCTCGAAATCGAGGGACCTTATGTGGAGCGCTTAGGCAAGAGTCTAGAACAGAGCTTTTCGGACGAGGTTCTTGCCGTTGCTGTTGATCTGGCCGATAGTGAGCTGCTGATGATCATGTCGGCTGTTGATGCGAGTTTCTTAGCTGGACGACTGCAAAGGTCGACGGAAGAGTCCATGCAAATATTGAGTCGGGCTTGGATCAAGCAGATCGCTGATCTAAGTGGAGTTCCTTACCAGGTCTTCCAGGTGCAAAGGATCCCTCTGCGTGCACTTGGTCAGCTGGCTCTGGAACCACAGGCCTACTTAGTGCGCCACCTCTTTAGGAGGCACTCACACAAGTTCGAGTTCGCCTTAATTGTCCAGAACAGCGATAGCTTTGAAAGTCTGGCCAAGTCTGCTATGGAAGTGGTGAGTTTCACTCAGGCAAAAGAGACGTTGAAAGGTCGGCTTCTCAAGAGCAACAAGAGCAAGTCACCTGTAACGCGCGCCCTGTTTACGCCAATTGACGAGATCGTTCAAATTGAGGATGACCAAGGGATAGCTCTTTTAGAAGATATCGACTTGACCGTCACGGTAGAGTTGGGGCAGACTACGTTGACGCTTGAGCAAATTCTCGATTTGGAGCCTCAAACAGTTATTAGCTTAGAACGCCATGCGGGTGAGCCTGTAGACGTATACATCAACGAAACGAGAGCAGCTCGGGCCGAAGTCGTTGTCTTGGAGGAAAACTTTGGCGTAAGGATCCTCGAAATTTTGCCCAAGTCACAACGCGTTCAGGGAGAGTGACCTGTTGCCATGGATAGCACTATGATTTGGGGATTACTCCGCTTGGCTCTGGCCTTGGTTATTGTTGTTCCAGGCGCTTTTTTTGTTACTCGATGGTATGGAAAGAAGCACACAGTAGGACAGAAGCTGCGCATCAAAGAAGCCCTGTCATTGGGTCCAAACCGCGCACTTTACTTGGTCGAGTGGGAAAAAGAGAGTTACTTGTTAGGTGTAACCAACCAGACCATTACTCTACTGGATCACAAGCCCGATGTGAAGTCTGATGTGGAGGAGGTCCGTGAGTAATGGGCTTTTTGCAAACCAATATACCGTTTCCAAGCATTGATATCGGCCTAGGGGTAGCCGAAAGTCCGGGGGATGTGGCCGTCAGCCTGCAAGTGCTATTATTGTTAACGATTTTGAGTCTGGCCCCCGCGATATTAACCCTCATGACCTCGTTTACCAGAACCGTCATCGTTCTCTCCTTGATCCGTAATGCTCTCGGTACCAACCAGGTTCCGCCCAACCAAGTACTGATCGGACTGGCTTTGTTCCTGACAGCGTTTGTTATGGCTCCGACGTTTGGAGCAGTATACACTGACGCTTTGGTTCCCTATTTTGCAGGAGAGCTTACGCTAGAGGAAGCCTGGGAGACAGGCCTTTCTCCCATGCGTGAGTTCATGATTCGCAACACACGGGAAAAGGATCTCGAAATGTTCGTAGCCGTGCGGGGCGAGGAGCGACCCCAGACGCCGGACGATGTCAACACGTTGACCCTAATTCCGGCTTTTGTAATTTCGGAGTTAAAGACGGCCTTTCAGTTGGCGTTTGTCATTTTCATTCCCTTCCTAGTGGTCGACATGGTTGTTGCGTCGACATTGATGGGTATGGGAATGATGATGTTGCCTCCCGTCATGATCTCGCTACCCTTCAAAATTATGCTGTTTATACTAGTGGACGGGTGGCACCTTGTTGTGCGTTCGCTCTTGATGAGCTTCTCGTGAGGAAGGTGAGTAAATGACGGATGCAACGGTTGTAAGCCTGGCTAGGGAAGCAGTTTTGACAATTCTCTTGGTTGCTGGACCAGCTTTGCTCATCGGCATGCTGGTGGGTTTGTTGGTGAGTATCTTTCAGGCTACTACCCAAATCCAAGAGCAGACCCTTACGTTTATTCCTAAGATTGTGGCTGTCCTGGTGTCGATCGTGGTTTTTGGTCCGTGGATGATCCGCAATCTCGTTGACTTGGCTGAACGTTTGTTCGCGAATCTGCCAATGTATATTCGATAACGAGGGAGGAACCGGCTGTGATTTCTGTAGTTGATTTCGTCCGATTCTCCTTGAGTTTCATTCGACTAGGTACATTCATGGCCCTGGTTCCACTCTTTGGAATGCGAAACGTTCCTATGATGGTTAAGCTTGGTTTCGCAGCTTTGTGTTCCTTGGTTGCCATGCCTTCGCTTGATGCGATGTGGAATCTCGAATCCTGGGGTGTTTTGGCCCTATTGGCCGGTCATGAGGTCATGATTGGCTTCGTGCTTGCTCTAGCCGTGACATTTGTCTTTTCTATCGTTAATTTTGCAGGGCTTTACGTAGATACGCCCATTGGCTTTGGCATGGCATCTGTCTTTGACCCGGCTATTGGGGGACAAGTCCCTGTATTTTCGCAGTTTTACTATATCATGGCTGTGTTGATCTTTTTGGGTGTGGACGCACACCTATGGGTGATTCAGGCTGTAAGGTATTCTTTCGACTTGGTTCCATTTGGAGGTTTCCTTCAGTTTGAGCCCACGTTCACTTTGATCATGGACCTTGTTAAGAACATCTTCGTTATCGGTATTCAGATCGCTCTGCCCATTACAGCGACAATCTTGCTGACAGACATTGGACTTGGAATCGTCATACGAGCTGTTCCGCAAATCAACGTATTTGTACTGGGTTTTCCCATCAAGATTATGGTGGGATTGGTGGTTGTCTTCTTTGGATTACCTTCCTTTGTACACATTGCCAGCCAGTTGTTTGCAGTGGACGGATTGTTGTTCCGCTACGTTCAAAGCATACTGGCCCTGGGAGGGAGCTAAGTGGCAGAATACCGCATGAACCTGCAGTTCTTTGCAGGAGAGAAGACAGAACCAGCCACTCCTAGACGTCGCGAAGAGGCTCGCAAGAAGGGCCAAGTTGCCAAGAGCGGAGAAGTCGGCACAGCTTTTATGGTGTTGGCTGCCTTTGTGCTACTGAATGCTATCGGTCCATACATGGCTCGGCATTTACGAGAGATGGTACAGCATTTCCTGCAAAACATGACGGAATGGAACGGAGATTTTCTGGGGCTGCAGCAGATGTTTCTAATCGGTTTGACAAAGCTTGCTGTCACTGTCGGACCAATCTTGTTGGGATTGCTC
>DUQE01000111.1 GCA_012837925.1 Bacillota bacterium | reverse complement strand
TGAGGGGCGACAGAGCACAAATCCGTTAGCCTTTCGATACTACAACCCCCAGCAGGTAGTGGGCGATAAAACGATGGAAGAACATCTGCGTTTTTCCATGGCTTATTGGCATACCTTCACAGGTTCTGGAGCAGACATGTTTGGATCCGGTTCGGTCACCAGAAGCTGGGATAGCATCACGAACCCCATGGACTTGGCCAAAGCTCGGGCCTACGCAGCCTTTGAGTTTATGCAAAAGATGCAGATTCCGTTCTTCTGTTTCCACGATACGGATATTGCACCAGAGGGCGAGACTCTGAAAGAAACCCTCAATAACATAGATGAAATCGTAGCTCTCTTTAAGGAGCTCATGAAAGAAACAGGTATTAAGCTTTTGTGGGGTACGTCGAACCTCTTTTCTCACCCTCGTTTCATGCATGGTGCAGCCACATCTCCCAATGCTGACGTCTTTGCCTATAGTGCAGCCAGAGTAAAACATGCGCTAGAGATTACCAAGGAACTTGGCGGAGAAAACTATGTGTTCTGGGGCGGTCGAGAAGGCTATGAGACGCTCTTGAACACCGATATGAAGTTGGAACTGGATAACCTGGCCCGTTTCTTCCATATGGCCTTGGATTATGCCAAAGAAATCGGCTTTACAGGTCAGTTCCTGATCGAACCAAAACCGAAGGAGCCCACTAAACATCAATACGATTATGATGTGGCTACTGTCTTAGGATTCTTGAACAGCTATGGTCTGGAGAAAGACTTCAAGATCAATCTCGAAGCCAACCATGCTACTCTGGCCGGACACACCTTCCAGCATGAACTGCGTGTGGCTCGCATCAACGGTATTTTGGGCAGTGTTGATGCCAACCAGGGCGATGAACTCTTGGGTTGGGATACAGATCAGTTCCCCACCAACGTTTACACGACAACCCTGGCAATGTATGAAATTCTGCTCAATGGAGGTTTAGCTCCAGGCGGTCTCAACTTCGATGCCAAAGTCCGCAGAGGTTCCTTTGAAGCTTTGGATCTCTTCTACGCACACATTGCCGGTATGGACGCATTTGCCCATGGCCTCATGGTAGCCCATCGTCTCTTGGAAACGCAGGAACTCGAGAAATTCATTGACGCTCGTTACAAGAGCTGGACGACCGGTATTGGTGAGAAGATTGTACAAGGGCAAGTCGGCTTCAAAGAACTCAGTGAGTATGCTTTCGCTAATGACCAGATTAAGCACACTTCTGGACGCCAGGAACTTCTGGAAGCCATTCTAAACAGATACATCCTGGAGGTCTAAGGGTGTTATGGGTTATTTAATAGGTCTCGACATTGGCACATCTGCTGTAAAGGCGCTGCTGCTTAAGAGTAATGGATCGGTTGTGGGGAGTGTCACTGAGGAATATCCTTTGTTTTCCCCTAGACCTGGTTGGTCGGAGCAGAATCCCGAAGACATGTGGAAGGCGTCGGTCGATGCGATCCGCGGAGTGATGACGAAGTATTCTGTTTCTCCAGACTCCGTCCTGGGGTTGGGTTTATCTGGTCAGATGCATAGTTCGGTCTTCCTGGATGAGCAATATGAGGTGATCAGGCCCGCGATCTTGTGGAACGATGTGCGTACCAGTGCACAATGTCGGTTTATTGAACAAACGGTTGATCCCGAGACTCTTCTCGAGGAAGTATGTAATCCTGCCTTGGAGGGGTTCACCCTTCCTAAGCTCTTGTGGCTGCGAGAACACGAACCGGAGAACTACCAAAAACTGCGCTGGCTCGTGTTGCCCAAGGACTATGTGCGTTTTCGCTTAACAGGAAACATTGCCATGGAAGTCTCCGACGCGGCGGGTATGTTGATGATGAACGTGCGAAGCCAAGTCTGGTCAAAGCCAATTTTGGAGAGCTTTGACATTCCTGACTACATCTTGCCACCTATTGTCGGTTCATCGGAAGTCGCGGGAACCATTACGCCAGAAGTGGCGAATGTCACGGGGCTGAAGGTGGGCACTCCCGTAGTAGGCGGAGGTGCCGACAATGCCTGTGGAGCGGTGGGATCGGGTGTTGTGATTCCAGGCCGAGGCATGGTGAGCTTGGGTACAAGCGGGGTTTTGCTCGCCCATCTGGCAGAACCAAAGCTCATCACATCGGGAACAGTACATATGTTTAACAGCTGTTTACCCGGGGAGTTTTACATGATGGGTGTGATGCTCTCTGCTGGACTCTCCCTGAACTGGCTACGTTCTCAGTTCGGAAACGAAAAGTCCTACGCGCAAATGACCGAAGAGGCAGCGGCCGTACCTCCGGCCAGCCGTGGACTGGTCTTCTTGCCTTACTTGACCGGGGAGCGCACCCCCCATGGTGACGCCAACGCTAGAGGAAGTTTTGTGGGACTCAGCGCTACGCACGGTCAAGCAGAAATGACACGCGCCGTTCTGGAAGGTGTTGCTTTTGGGCTCTGCGATTCGGTCGAGCTCCTGCGTTCTGCGGGATGGAACGGAACGTCCTTGAGGGCCCTAGGCGGCGGAGCACGATCACCGCTCTGGAAAGAGATTATTGCCAGTGCAACAGGTCTGGTGTTGGAGGAAATCAACATTGATGAAGGGCCAGCGCTTGGAGCAGCCATTTTAGCAGGCGTAGGTTCAGGAGCTTACGCAAGCGTCTTGCAAGCTTCAGATTCCATCATCAAAGTGGAACGTGCTGTGGAGCCCAATAAAGAGTGGATGAAGGTCTATGTGGAGCTGTATCAAGTCTACAAGGATCTCTATCCGGCCCTGAAAAACTCCTTTGATCGCTTGGTTACATTTGCATAAAATAGTTGAACAGGTGGATAAACGCTGTTGGATTTTTGATCCGACAGCGTTTTTTTGCATTCCTGTGTGGCGGAGACTGCTTTGGGCTTGATTTAAATGAATTTCGTACTGTTTGTCTAAGAGCGTTACGTTTTGCGCCAGTTAGAGGGAGAAAGTTAAGATTATTACATGGAAATAAAAGATAATCCATTTATATTAACGCATAATTTTCTTATAATAATCATGATTTTGGCCTTGCAGCAACTCGACCAAAGGGGAGGTATAGCAATTGAAAAGTCGTTTCTTTTTTGCGGTCTCACTTTGTTCAGTCTTGGTACTAGCAGCACTGTTCTGTTTCCCGATTGTGGCCGGAGCGGAAGATAACAGTGCCATGAAAGTCGTGGGCTTATACTCCGAAACAGCGGCCGGTTCCATTCGTTATCGCGTCGGAGCCGACGATTGGATTACGGTCAAGCTCGGCGATGAACTACCCTCGGATGCCGAAATTCTTATTAACGTCGCACGGGACTGGATCGAGTTGATTCCCATGCAAGATGCTACGACGGTGTACGAAATAAGGGGGGCCAAGGAGGGGGAGGTTCAGGTAAGGTTGAGCGACCTCGCCCCGGAGAACGCAAGAACGGTCCGGTTCCCGGAGGCCAGTAGTGATATTGACCCCGAGTTTGCCAACACCTTAGTGGTGAAAGAATATCTTGGACGCCAGCACTACATTATGGAGGACGGCAGCAGGCAAGAGATTAAGTATGGAAATATCCTGGCAGTAGGAGGCTCTGTAAACATCATCGGTATCAACAATACCTTGCTTTTGGCCTTGCCAAATGGAGAGGAAACCACGGTGGTGGGGCCCATCAAGTTCACGGTTGAGAACATTCTCAAAGGCGAGAATTTGTATCGGTACTTAAACGTTCAGTAAGGAATCCAAACTGAATGGGGGGGCTTAGAAAACAGGACTGGTTGTAGGAAGAAGTCGTCAATGTTCACCAAAATTGAAAAGGGGGATGTTACACAGTGATGAAACGAACGAAAGTTTTGGCAGCTTTGTTGTTGATAGTTTCCACGGTTGTGCTCGTTGGCCCCATCGCTACTGCACAGGCTCCAGATACCTGGATTGTGGGATTCTCACAGATCGGTGCAGAAAGCGAATGGAGAAACGCCAATACCTTCTCGGTGCAAAATGCAATTGGTGAAGATCCCACACTTCTATTGATTTTCTCCGATGCCCAGCAAAAACAAGAAAACCAGATCAAAGCTCTACGGTCCTTTATCGCTAGAGGAGTAGATGTCATAGCCTTTACAGCACTGGTAGAAACGGGCTATGGTCCGGTCTTGGAAGAAGCCAGAGATGCAGGCATTCCTGTGATCATGATTGACCGAGACGTTGCTCCCGAAGATCGTCATCTGCG
>DUQE01000110.1 GCA_012837925.1 Bacillota bacterium | reverse complement strand
GCTCCAACTACCCTCCCCAAATCTATGAGTGATGCCTGCACTTCTGCAACGGACGTAGGACCAACCACATAGGTTGGAATGCCCAGTGCCTCCAGACTGTCAAGGTGGCTTTGGACAAGCGTAGAATCTCCGATAACGAGGTCAGGCTCAAGGACTAACAAAAGCTCCATGTTAAGATTGATGGCGTCACCAATGACCATTTTCGTACGGGCTTCCTGCGGATAGTCACACCAACTCGTTACCCCTACCACCTGTTCGCCCACGCCAAGGGCAAAAAGGTTTTCTGTAATACTTGGTGCTAGCGATACAATCCTCTGGGGTGCAGCCTGCACCACGCCAACACCGACGATCAATATGAACACGCATAACAGCATCCAAGTCCTTTTCATCATCATCTCTCCTCAGAATAAATAAATGCCCCGGCACACCAAAACACGTTGCCGGGGAAAAATCCAAACGAAAAAGCACCTCCCGTTCCGCGCAAGATGGTTCTAATTTTCCGATCACGGCAGGTCTCCTGGCTCCCAACTCAACGTAAACTCATTCCTTCCCCACCGAAGTGAGTGGATCCTATGAGTTACTCCTTGGATACAGTGGCGGGACCGCGTGGTTTCTCAGAACGGAGTGCGACTCCGTACTGATCCCAACTTCCCTATTATTCATGTTGCCAAAACTCTGTTTCGGCAAACTGAACCGAGATCGCTTATGCAATTATCTACTACATACTACTCACGGCACCAATATCCTTCCACACTCTTGGCCATACTAGCAAAAGAAGTGGAAAGGAGAGTATGCTTGAGTTATCGTGACCACCTTGAAGCCCAGAAGAAGTACATTCGCACAAAGAAAGAAGCACGAGAAGCCAAACGAGATCGCGAGCAAAACCCACGCCCTCCGAGACTTGACCCACCACCTTCGCCCCCTAGTCCATGGATTGTCATACTTGTCGTTTTTGTACTATTTTTACCCTTGCTTACACTCCTTTTTGCTCTGCCCAGTGCGCTCGTACCTACACAGTCGACCTATGAAGGTCTAATCGCCTGGATCTATGGCACGGATGACGAATACCTCGACATAAAAAATTGGCTAGAACCGGAGATTCTAGCCAATGATTTGCAGTGGACTGTCTGGCATGCTACAGACAAATACGACCTGGTGGACATGTTGCGTGCAGGAGATGGCGACTTGCTCATCATCGAGGAGGATTTCGCCTGGGACCTCTATCAAGGGCAGGCGTTGGTTCCCCTCATGGAAAAATCCGAAGGCGCAACCTGGGACAATTGCTTCGTTCCTTTTTGGGAGCCCCAATCCTTCCGCAAACGCTATGGTTGGGCGATCCCTGCTAACGGAAACATTCCAGATGCCCGCCACCTTTTCACTGTCATGCAGCAGTTTGCCCCGCCTTTTATGCCCTAGACGCCGATTCTACCGTTGCTTTGAGCAACATAGCAATCGTCATGGGACCAACACCGCCTGGAACCGGTGTGATCGCCCCAGCAACTTCTTTAACACCTTCAAAGTCAACGTCGCCCACGAGTTTTCCATCGACACGATTAATGCCAACATCGATGACGACGGCACCTGGTTTTACCCAGTCCTTCTTAATCATCTCAGGACGCCCAACTGCAGCCACAAGAATGTCGGCCCGGCGGCACTCTTCTGCAACATCCTTCGTGCGTGAGTGACAGACCGTAACAGTTGCGTGTTCACGTAGGAACAGAACTGCTGCCGGCTTGCCGACGATGTTGCTGCGACCCACGATCACCACGTTCTGTCCTTTAATGGGTACACCCGTCCGCTTAACAAGTTCCAGCACACCAGCAGGAGTACAGGCGACAAAAGCATCCTCATCTCCGATTAGGAGTTTCCCGGCATTAATGGGGTGGAAACCATCCACGTCCTTCTTGGGCGAAATGGTGTTGATAACTTCTTCCTCATCCAGATGGGATGGTAGGGGTAGCTGTACAAGGATTCCGTGAACCGTGTCGTCATTGTTCAATTTTTCGATCAGACCCAGAAGTTCCTCACGAGTCGTCTCCGCCGGGAGGCGATGTACGATGGAGTTGATTCCAATTTCCTTGCTGCTTCTCTCCTTGTTTCGCACATAGACGGTGGAGGCGGGATCGTCACCAACCAAGATCACTACCAGACCAGGGGTCTTGCCCTTGGCCGTCAGTTCAGCCACCTGTGCCTTTAAGTCGTTACGGATTTCTGCTGCAATTCCCTTACCATCAATGATTCGTGCTGTCATTATGTTCCTCCTTACTTTTTGTGTACTAAACCCACCAAGCCTGAGGCATTGGTTCGTTTAGGATAACTTCCTGCAAGAAAGCGACCGCTTTACCAAATCCCTCATCAATCGAGGCGAGGGCATCTTCGTGTTCAATACTCAGTACATAGTCATAACCAATCAGGCGCAGTTCGCTGACAATATCTTTCCAGAACTTGTAATCGTTGCCATAGCCAACAGACCTAAACAGCCAGGAACGTTCAGGCAGACGATCATATTCTTTTGTATCCAGAACGCCATTGATGGCTGTATTGTACCTATCAATGTGCGTGTCCTTGGCATGAAAGTGGAAAATGGCATTGCGTTTGCCAAGTTCCCTAATGGCCGCGACCGGATCAACGCCTTGCCATATGAGATGTGAAGGGTCAAAGTTTGCTCCAATGGACTCTCCAACAGCCTCTCTCAGCTTCAGCAGTGTATCTACATTATAAACAGCAAACCCGGGATGCATTTCAAAGGCAATCTTGTCGACGCCATGTTCAAGGGCGAACTTGCTCTCTTCCTTCCAATAGGGAATAATCTTTTCCTCCCATTGCCACTTGAGGATCTCTAGAAAATCCGTGGGCCATGAACAAGTTACCCAATTAGGATACTTGGAATGTTCACTATCGCCGGGACATCCCGAGAAGGTATTGATGATCGTAATACCCAGCTTACCTGCTAACCGACATGCGTTTCGCCAATCCTCGTGAAAGCGCTTAGCGATCTCGGGATTGGGATGGAGAGCATTGCCGTGGACGCTCAGTGCACTTATTTCTACACCCGCATCACGAAAAGCTTGCTGAAACTCCTCCAGTTTTTGTGGATCCGCCAAGAGCACTTCAGGATCGCAATGCGACTTCCCTGGGAAGCCACCACAGCCGATTTCCACCGTGGTCAAGCCAAAACTCTTTATCTTCTCCAGCATGGCCGCTAGGGGAAGTTCGCCATACAAAACCGAAAAAACACCGATCCTCACTCACTTCAACTCCCTTCATTCACTTGCTCCTATGAATACTTGGACAACGGATTAGCAATTCCTTCCGAATTGGAGTTAAGCCTCCCCCCTTAATCTTGCCAACTCCTCGGCAACGACCGTCTTCTCAAGACGCTCGAACAGAATCTCGGGCTGAGGAATCTTCAGACCAGCGGGCACGTCTTGTGGTGCCCAGGCTTTGTTTAGCGGAAGCCAGGTTCGAATCTTGGCCGAAGAAAACGGAAGAAAGGGCTCCAGAAGTATTGCGAGATTTGCAGTGATCTGCACGCAAGTGTAAAGCGTATCCTCACAATCACCTGGATTCTCTTGCCTGGTCTCCCAGGGTTTTTTGGAGTCAAAGTACTTGTTGCTGTAGCGTACAAACTCAAAGATCGTATCCAGCGCCTCCTTGCACCTACCACTTTCAATAAGGTCTCCCGCAGACGCAAAAAGAGCGTCGATTCTGTCACAAACTTCTGTATCACGCGTTCCCGCGGGAATTGTAGCGTCGAAGTAACGATGCACAAAGGTCAGCGTCCGGTTGACGAAGTTTCCGTAAGCACCTAACAGCTCGCTGTTATGACTGTTGACAAATTCTCGCCACGAAAAATCGCTGTCTCTTTTCTCCGGTCCATTTGTGATGAGAAAATAGCGAATGGAGTCTGGTTGATATCGTTCCAGGATCTCGCTCACCCAAATAGCCCAGTTCTGGCTGGTAGAAATCCGGCGTCCTTCTAGAGTCAGGTATTCGCTGGAAATGATCTCGTCGGGTAGCTTCCAGTTACCGCCATGAGCTAAGAGCAGCGATGGCAGGATGATAGTGTGAAAGGGAATGTTGTCCTTGCCGTGCACATAGTAATGTCTGCTGTCTTCTCCCCACAACGCTGCATAATCATCTCCGCGCCGCTCAGCCACCTCTTTACTCATGGACAGATAACCCAAGACGTTCTCCGCCCAAATGTAGATTTTTTTATCCTCGTAGCCATCCTTCGGAACATCGATGCCCCAGTCAAGGTCGCGGGTGATGGCCCGATCGCGCAGGCCTTCATCGATGTATCTTTTAGTGAAGGCAATGGCATTTTTCCTCCATGCAGGGTGGTTCTCCAGATACGTCGTAAGTTCGCTTTCGAAGCGCGATGCGTCGAGGAAAAGATGTTTGGTCTGCCGAAAACCCACCTTTCCTTGGCACGATGAGCAGACAGGGTCAACAAGTTGATCCGGTTCTAACACTGTTCCGCAAGCATCACATTGGTCTCCTCGAGATTTTTCGGAACAAACGGGGCAAAAACCAATGACCAAGCGGTCCGACAAAACGGTCGCACAGCCTTGGCAGAAACCTTGAGGTGCATCTCTCTCAGAGACATAACCTCGGGCGTACATCTGCCGATGAAAATCGCTTACAAATCTCTTGTGCTCTTGTGACGAAGTTTTTCCATAGAGATCGTAACTAAAACCCAGTCTCGCAAAACAATCACAAAACTCCTCGTGGTAACGATCGCTGATCTCTTCGGGGGATCTGCCCTCCTCTCTTGCTCGAATCGCTACTGGCGTTCCATGACAGTCGCTCCCAGATACGAAGTACACGATTTCCCCCTTGGCCCGGAAGTAACGTGCTATCACGTCACCCGGAAGCAAAGCGGCAACATGTCCAATATGCAATGGGCCATTGGCGTATGGCCAGGCACAACCAATTAGAATCCTCATGCGATTTCCTCCTACCTTGTGATAGTTCCTAGATAAAGCAAAACGCCCCCCTCTCCGAAAACTCTAGTTTTCGGGGACGAGAGCGTAACCTCCGTGGTACCACCCCAAGTTCGCCCTTGCCTCACGACAAAGACCTTATCTGCTACGGGTTACCTCAACCAAGCCTAACCGATAGCATAGCGCTGTAACAGGCGCACCCGTCGTAGCCTACGATTCAACGCAATCGGTGAACCCTCGGTACGCAGCTCCAAGACCATGTTCAGCGGCTTTTGCCCTGCCCTCTCTCAACATTCGGGTTCTCTGTAAGGGATCGAGCCACCTACTCCTTCTTCTCATCGCCTTTGAGATTACATTTCGACATGTGACAGGTTTTGTTCGACATTGGTTTCCGGAAATCCTTTGAACAAATACACGCCGAGTACTGCATTAAATCCAACTGCAGCGAAAACGCTAAAACGCTCAGGAATGCCAAAATACGCGGTGGGCACAAGGCCGGTGCCGATCGCCCCGCCGAACATCATGAGCAAGGCGACTGTGGCCCAGTTGGCCAGCATCTTGTACCTTCTGTCTTTGTAGCCCCCAACCATAATCAAGACCAGGGAGAGAATCGAAAGCAACACCACCAGCACCGTCACGACATAGATATGCATCACGTCTTGGAACGCCCCTGCATTTCCACTGTCAGAAAGGGGAAACATGGCATAACCCACCGCGGAAATCCAGTTCATAGCAGCAAACAGATTGATTCCAAGGCGGAGAGTTCTGGTCAACTTGTCTTGAACATACACGCAGACCATCATGATTGAAACCATTTGACAGACGACATAAAGCGATGAAAGTTGATTCCACAGAACCCTCGAAGGCGCGTTGGACGCACTCAAATCGCTAACCGCTTGCGCCATCCAGTTGTAATTGGGATAGGCCAGCGGGGCAAACACAACGGCTGCTGTGTACGAGAGCAGGCCCACAACGCCCAGCAAACCAAGATAATGAATCAGAGTCTTCTTATTGCTCACGGCCAATCTCCCCTCCCTGGTGAAGTTCGCAAAAGTAATGGATATAGTCCGCAATCTGCTGCCCCACATCAACTTGGTCAGCAAATTGCTTGTCATTCTCATAATCAAGCAAAGCGTGGATGGTCATGGCAAAAGCCAGCGCGGCCTGATCCACATTGGCAAAGCTCATCACCTTGTGAACCTGCATGGCATAGAAGAGTTGCTTGGTGGCGAGAATCATCCTTTCGGTTTCCTTGACCATGATTCTTGCGGCCTCTTTATTGAACATTCGTTCAGACATGATAAACCGATAAAACATCCGCATATCTGAATCCCTTGTTATTTGTCTGTACTTTTCTACGGCACCTTGCAGAATGTCTACCGCGCTTCGTCCACGGACAAGCCGACCATAATCAATGGGTCCGATCTCGTTTGCCTCTTTCGCTCGTTCGCGCAGAAAATCGTAAAGACTACTGATAATGTCTTCCTTAGAAGAAAAGTGACTGTAGAGGCTCGTCTTTTGCAGTCCAACCCTTTTGGCAATTTGCGAAAGCGACACGTTTCCTAAACCTCTTTCGGCGGCGAGTTCTAGGGTCACCAGTAAGATTTCGTCCCTTTTGTTCATGGCACCCACAACCTTTCGTACTTCATTTTACTACCGATCGTTCGTACTGTCAAGACCACAAGTCAGCCCACTCGTCATACAGTCTTTCGAGTTCTCCTTCAATGCTGACCCTTTCCTCGTAGAGTTTTTGCAGTGCTTCGTAGTCGTCGGCCAGTTCCTCAAGCTCTCGGTTGATGTCCTTAATTGTCCCTTCGAGTTCGTGAATTCTGGTTTCAAGCTCATCTTGTTTTCTCTTCGAGCGAGAAGCAGTCTCAGAGACCTGCTTGCCGTGTTGTTGCTTTTTCATGGGCGCCTTAACCGGGTCGGAGGACGTTTGAAGCTCAAGGGCTTTGCGTTCCTTGTAATACTCATAATTGCCACCATACTCTCTGATACGACCATTAACCAACTCTACGACTCTGTTCCCAAACTTGTTTATGAAATACCTATCGTGGGACACAAAGACCAGTACACCACCGAAGTCTTCGAGTGCGCTTTCCAGCCACTCTCTCGAATCGATATCGAGGTGGTTTGTGGGTTCGTCGAGTAGGAGCATACTCACATCGTTTTCCATCATGAGACAAAGCTGCAGCCTACTTTTTTCTCCTCCAGACAGAATACCCACCGTTTTGAAGACATTGTCCTTGGGAAACTTGTACTTGGCCAACAAGTTTCTGGCCATTCCTTCGGGTAGACCGAGCGTTTGCATCACTGTCTCCAAGACGCTCCGTTGGGGCTCGGCATAGTTCACGATTTGCGGCAAGTATGCAAATCTGATGCTAGGGCCTATTTTGACAACGCCTGTGTCGGGTTCTTCTTCTCCGGCAATGATGTTAAGTAGCGTTGACTTCCCCGAACCGTTTGCACCTAAAATTGCCACCCGATCGTCTCTCTGAACCTGCATATTCAAGCCATCCAGAACGACCTTTTGTCCGTAACGTTTGCTCAAGCCCTGGATGTCGATGACATCCTTACTCCCAGAGTCTTTCTCTGAAAACCGAGTTGAGATCGTCTGTTCCTTTTTCGGTTTATCGATTTTCTCGATCCTCTCGATGCGTTTCTCAATATTGAACGCTCGTTTGTGCATGCTCTCATTATCGGCCCTCTGCGCCCAATCGTGCATTCGTTTGGCGGCTTCCTCCAGCCGCTTTATCTCCTTTTGTTGCCGTTCATATCTCTCTAGTTGGCTCTCATAGCGTGCTTGTTTCTCACGAACAAAGTACGAGTAGTTCCCGGCATAAAGCTCGGCCTTACCATCCACGATTTCCACGATCCTATCAACGACCTTATCCAGGAAGTAGCGATCATGAGAAATGATGATGGATGTCCCCTTGTAGACTTTGAGATACTCCTCCAACCATTCTATGGACTGCAAGTCCAGGTGATTTGTTGGTTCATCAAGCAGCAGAACATCTGGATCCTCCAGAATCAACTTTCCCAGCATGACGCGGGTCTGCTCGCCTCCACTCAGCACATAAAATCGTTTCTTAGCCATGGTGTCATCAATCTTTAACCCATTACACACTCTGCTGATAGCATCCTGGATACCATATCCGCCTCGGGACTCATAGTTTTGTTGGAGTTCACCATATCTTCTCAGTGCCACATCAGATGCATTAGTAGCCATCATCTCTTCAAGTTCTGCCATTTCGCGCAGAATCGACCACAGGTCCGCAAAAGCAGAATCGAGCACGTCATGAGCTGTATACGATGCGGGGAAGTCGGGAATCTGGTCTAACAGACCTACCACGGCACCTTTACGTATCATCGTCCGTCCTGCATCAACGCTTTCCCTTCCAGCCAAGATGCGAAAGAGAGTTGTCTTGCCCGCTCCGTTTTTCCCCAAAAGACCAACAACCTCTCCCTGGTTGACGTCAAACGTGAGGCCCTTCAGTACCTGGTTCGCTCCGTAATATTTCTCTACACTTTCAAATGCAATGTCTAGCATCTTTCTTCCTCCTCATACCCGGGTCAAGAATAAAGACCTGAGCAAGTCGAAAATAGGCCCAGGTCTTGTAGATATGAAGCGTATGAACAAAAAACCCGGGCAAGAAACCATACCCGGGAATACGTCGTGAGTATTCAAAAAATGATGATTCACTTGCTCAGTAAACTATTTGATTTTGGACAGATCTCTCCCTTGGAAACGCATGGCTTGCGAAATCGACGAGACAATATGGGCGAGTCTATCTAAAATCGTGTTGTTAACTGAGACAGTGTTCATCATTTCACCTCTTCCTAATGCCTAGATTTTACCAGAAGACCGTGAAAAATGCAACAACCTGGTATACATCCCGAACAGTGTTCTCGAACAAAAAAACCGAATCCTTCATCGCAGGGTTCCTGCAACGATTGATCCGGGTTACTAATCGATATGGCGCGCCTAGCAGGACTCGAACCTGCGCTCCCGGCTCCGGAGGCCGGTGCTCTATCCGCTGAGCTATAGGCGCATTTTGCGACAAAACAATTATAACAGCTACCCAGGCGAAAAGCAAGAACCACTATCTCGGCGACGACCCCGCCATTTGATTCATACACCTTGACATTGAGCAAACTAATACTATATACTGAAATCACCAACACCCCCCCGGGGTGTAGTGGGGAGTGAAGATAGATGAAGAAAGAGAAATTCGATGTAACGGGCATGACCTGTTCAGCCTGTTCAGCAGCTGTAGAACGAGCGGTAGGACATATGGATGGCGTTTCCGCCGTTACTGTTAATCTACTGTCCAATAACATGACGGTAGAATATGACGATACCCTCCTTGAACCAAAGGCGATTATTGATACGGTTGTTGATGCAGGTTATAGTGCGTCTGTGGCGGGTACCACCGCTCCTGCTAAAAGTAGCGAAGCGAGTCATGTCCAAGGTGAAATCGATGCCATGAAGCATCGGACCATAGTCTCCATGGTCTTTATGGTTCTACTCATGTATGTTGCCATGGGACACATGGTTGGTTTGCCCGTTCCCTCTTTCCTCTTGGGTGTAGAGAACGCTTCCACCATGGCCCTTGTCCAATTTCTTTTGGCGCTGCCAGTCCTCTATGTGAATCGTCAGTACTACCAGACGGGTTTTAAGACTCTATGGAGACGGAGCCCCAATATGGACTCCTTGATTGCCATAGGTTCTGGAGCCGCAGTCGTCTACGGAGTATTCGCCATGTTCCGGATTGGTTGGGGGCTCGGACACGGTGATTTAGACTTGGTCATGCGCTATAGTCACGATCTGTACTTTGAGTCTGCTGCCATGATCTTAGCCTTGATCACCCTAGGTAAGTTTCTTGAGGCGCGATCCAAAGGACGCACATCCGATGCCATCGCCAAACTCATTGACCTAGCACCCCAGGTGGCCACAGTAATACGAAACAATGTGGAAGTAGAAGTACCGGTGGCAGACCTTGTGGAAGGCGATGTTATCGTAATCAAGCCCGGTCAAAGCATCCCGGTCGATGGGGTAATCATTGAAGGAAACTCTGCTGTTGACGAGTCTGCACTTACGGGCGAGAGCATTCCTGTAGCCAAGAATGTCGGCGACAAGGTTATTTCGGCGACGATTAACAAGTCCGGTACGTTCCGTTTCAAGGCCACACGCATTGGAGATGACACTACCCTTGCACAAATCATTCGTTTGGTGGAGGAAGCGAGTTCATCGAAGGCTCCCATTGCCAAATTGGCTGATAAGATCAGTGGGATTTTTGTACCGGTAGTGATCACCATAGCCCTTGCAGCCTTCGTTGTGTGGATGCTGCTTGGCTACCCCTTTGAGTTCGCCCTAACCATCGGTATTGCGGTCTTGGTTATCTCCTGTCCCTGTGCCTTGGGGCTGGCCACACCCGTTGCCATTATGGTGGGTACTGGCCAAGGAGCACTCCACGGCATCTTGACCAAGTCGGCTGAAGCTCTTGAAACCGCCCATAGTGTCAACACTGTCGTGCTCGACAAGACGGGTACCATCACGGAAGGCAAACCACAGGTAACCGATGTTATTCCCGGTTCTACCTTAAGTCACAAGGAACTGCTCACAATTGGTGCTTCCTTGGAGAAGCCTTCTGAGCATCCTCTGGCCGACGCAATTGTCGCAAGAGGCCTCGAAGACCAAGTACAGCTTCAACAGGTAAGCGACTTCCTTGCTGTACCCGGCAAAGGTGTCCAAGGAAAAATTGGAGACCAAGTCTATCTTGCTGGCAATCTTGCCTTCATGCAGGAAAACGAGATCGACCTCGGCGAGTTTGAACACTCCGCCGACCGGTTAGCCGAACAAGGAAAAACCCCCATGTATTTTGCTAACACCAAAGAAGTGCTGGGGATTATCGCAGTCGCAGACGTGGTCAAGCCTACAAGCAAACAGGCAATCCACGACCTTGCCAAGCTGGGAATTGATGTTGTTATGCTTACCGGAGACAACAAGAGAACGGCAGAGGCTATCCGCCGTGAACTGGACATCAAGACCGTGATTGCAGAGGTCTTGCCGGACGACAAAGAACGCGAAGTACGTACGCTACAGGAAAGAGGGAAGATCGTTGCCATGGTGGGAGACGGCGTCAATGATGCTCCAGCCTTGGCCAGGGCGGATGTGGGAGTCGCCATTGGAGCGGGTACCGATGTAGCCATCGAATCAGCCGACATCGTCCTGATGAAAAACGACCTGAGGGATGTGGCTACGGCCATCAAGCTGAGCAAGGCGACATTGCGCAACATCAAACAGAATCTCTTCTGGGCCTTCTTCTACAACGCCCTAGGGATTCCGCTGGCTGCGGGCCTCCTCTTCCCCTTCTTTGGCTGGAAACTGAATCCTATGTATGCGGCCGCTGCCATGAGCCTAAGTTCGATCTTTGTTGTCTCGAATGCTCTACGCCTACGCCGTTTCAATCCAAATAAATAAATAGGAGTGTTGAACGTGAAGAAAGTCGTGAAAATTGAAGGAATGTCCTGTGAACATTGTCAAAAGAGGGTCGAAACTGCGCTGAACAACCTGCCAGGCCTGAAGGCAGACGTGAACCACAAGAAGGGTCAGGCCATACTAGCCGTTCAAGGGACCTGGGATGAGGAAGCTGTGCGAAGTGCAGTCGCTGAAGCAGGATACAAAGTGATATCCATAGCGGACAAAAAGGGATTTTTGGGGCTATGAGAAGCGAAAGGGAAAAAATCACGCGGCTGCTCAAGACAGCACGCGGTCAAATCGACGGTTTGATGCGCATGGTGGATGAAGATCGATACTGCGTAGACATTTCCAATCAGATTCTGGCCACACAAGCCATTTTGAGGAATGTGAACAGTCAGATCCTCCACGACCATCTCAACCACTGCGTGCGGGAAGCAATGGAAACACAGGATGCCGAAGAGAAGATCAACGAGGTTATGGCCATCATTGACAAGCTAACGAAATAGGGGTATGCCCAACAGAATCAGCAAAAAGGCCAGCTCGACCCATGCAAGATGTGTTACGGGCTCGGCAGGATAAGGGAAACCTCCCAGGGCAAAACTCGCGAAAATGGTGACCATTCCCCCAAGGAAGACCAAGAGGATCCTGCCCATAGTTTTCCAAGACTGTTTGATGTTCATCCCACACCTCCCGGTGACTGTTTCAGGCGCAAGCCTTGCGATAGACTAACGCAGAATTGTTTGAGGAACGAGAGCGAAAAAACTATAGAGAACCATCCAGAGAATCAGAATTCCTATGGTCAAAAACAGACCTTTCTGCCTCACCTTTCTTAGGATCACGAATGTTCCCAAAGTGGCTAAAGCATAAGAGAGACCGTGATGCACAATGCCGAAAAACCGAGGAGAGACGGCAGGGATCGGCAGACGACGAACTACCAGTATAAGAACGGAAAGTATAGCAATTTGATAAAAGACTCCTTGGCGCCGATAGGCGCCAATTCTTTGCAATAAAGCCCAGATCACTCCAGCCGCTGCAAGAACCCCGAGGTTGGTGATCGTATAGACTGCAGCCAGCATGAACGTACTCATAAACAAGAACACCAGATGGTAGAAGGGCGACTTCTCATCGAGCCCTACCCTGCGCCATAGTGACATCGCTTTGGGGAATTCGCTATTGATGCCGTGAACAACAAAGCGACCATCGGGCTCAGCCTGGAGCCAGTACACATATCGGAAGTCTTCTTGCCCATAAGCTTCTGGACGAAACGCACCTTTGCGCCCCACGGTTAGGTTGGTTATGTCGCCATTTTGGTCACGATAGTTCACTTGCGCTCCAAACGTGCCCACTCCTTGCCACACAATCTCGGGCTGCTGCACACCAGTAACAAACTGCACCTTCGTTCCAAGAGCCACAGGCGTCGCTACGGATAGCTCGCCGAGAGCGTTCACCCGTGCCATAAACACAGCCAGGCGGCTACTCGTGCGAGGCATGGCAGACCACGCCAGGCAAACCTCATCGTCAAAGGTAGCCATCGCAATGCGACCACCTTGCTGAATATCTTGAACGGAGCCCTCTCCAACCACTCGAGGAACACTCCAGCCATCGTCTAGTCTGCGGCTATAGCGAATCTCAACGCCCGATTCCGTTGTTTCCATCCAGGCAATATGTATCGTGCCTGTATCGTCAACAACGATGTTAGGCCTGATCGAAATATCGGGGGTCCCAGTGACAGTCTCCGTGACCACGACAGTACCATCGACGATCTTGGCGTAGCGAATCTGGAAAAAAGTATCCCGTTCCGACCACACCACATAGGTCGTCTTATCCATCTGAAAAGCAGCTAGGTCTTGAATCGCGTTCGTAGTCTGGACCATGGCTACAGACTCATGCCCTTCATATGGAACCTCAAAGGTAGTT
>DUQE01000109.1 GCA_012837925.1 Bacillota bacterium | reverse complement strand
ATGACACTGTATATGGGAATGGAAAGATTCAACGCAGCAAGTCCCGTCGCACCCAGCCTTTGGGATATAAAGAATGTATCCGCCAGGATATAGCAAGAAAGACTAATCATACCCAAGATGTTCAAACTTGCGTATCTGGAAAAATCTCTAAATAATGACCGTTCCACGTAAAAGCTCCTTCCAAAACAAAGAGGTGTTCCAGAACATTCCTTCTATGACCTAACGGAATGTTGCGGAACACCTTGACTCTTTACCCGGTGGCAAAGAAAAGGGCTAACATAATCACTACGTATTGTTACTCCTCCGGACGGAAGAGTTTCGATACATCATTGTACGCCGCACGCAAATCCGATGCCGTGTTCGTAAAGAGACCGGACTTCGTCACACGAATGAGGAGCATCAGCACTACAGGACCTAACACGGCCCCCCACACTCCGGAAAACTGCAAACCAATGTAAGTCCCGAGGAGGGCTAGCAAGGGCGGCAATCCTGTCTGGTCACCCATAACCTTTGGCTCAACAACCTTGCGGATCAGGAAAAACGCAACACCGATGACAATCAAAAATACTCCCTTATTGACGTCACCCATGAAAAATTCAATCCCTCCCCAGGGAAGGAGAATCGCTATAGTACCAAGCACGGGCAGAAGATCGATCAGTCCAAGAAGTAACGCTATCGTTAGAGCATAGGGTTGTCCATAGATCGTCAAGGCCAGTAACATGAACACGAAGGCGAATAGCGCCAAGATGAGTTGGGCCTTCATAAAACCACCAATGGCCGATACCACGGACGTCTTTAACATCCTGAACGTTTCCTTAGTACGCTCACTAGTGTGCTTTTCGGCAAACTCTGTAATACGATTGGCATCGAGACCAATGAAAAAGAGTGCTAGGAAAAAGGTGATGAGGTTCACAAAAAATGTTCCTGTGCTCGTTATACTAGACTTTGTGGTGGAAACGGTAAAGCCTACCACGTTCTTCGTTAGGTCTTGCACAAAAACGAGAATACTGTCTTTGGCATCCTCCAAAATTCCGATTAGAGGTGCGGGAAGAAGTTCTGCATTCACCGTAAACTGCTCTAAGAGCTGATCATACTTGACGACAATGCTTGACCAATTCTGTTGAATGCTTGAGGCTAACGATATGACTTCTCTTATGATAGTCCAAGCAACATAGTAGAACCCAAAAGCTACAGACGCTAATACTACAGTGTTTAACACCAGCGTCGTCGCTCTTCTGGGTACGTTGATGTTCCTGTTCAGTTTGCCAACGAGCCAGTTGATCTTGTTCGCGATGGAAACGATCACTGCAGCTCCCAAGGCTGCCAGAAGAAAGGGATACAACATCTGGACGAGCCATGGCACTACTACTATCAGTGCTATCACGGACAAACCAGCAAGGATAAAGCGGACCAGCAATCTTTTGTACAATGTAGTATCGATATCCTTTTCCTCCCATCGTGTCTATATGATCATGGCATGGCCTAAGCCTTTATGTCAAGCCAAAAAGGCTGCGTCTCGACTGTTTCCCTCTTCCCCACTTGCCTTCTTCCTCTTTGCAGTAACTTCTTGGATATCAATTCTATAGACATCGGCCTTGTCTAGCCCATCAGCAGAAGCTAAAGCAAAATATTCCATTTTTGACGGTACGTATTTTTCACAGATGTGTTTCATAGCTCTGACCTTTTCCTCTTCGTCAACAACTCGGGAGACTGTCCCTCGGACGATCGCTGATTCGTACTCGGTCGTGAATACCCCACTCGCAAAGACTGCAGCTTGCGAGGGATCTTGGGTTAGTTCCTCCAACTCTTCCTCAGTGTAGCTTTCGGGGACATTCACGTCGCCAACAAAAACAACGGTAACGTTGGGATTATTCGTAAACGCCCTCACTTTTTTCCCATCCTTTGCGGAGTGAAAATATAAAGCATCATCTTCTCGAGCCATCGAAAGTGCCACTCCATATGGATCCCCGTTTTCATCCATCACAGAAACAACGCCAAAATCGGCCTTGTCGATCACGGTATATCCGAACTCAGCACTCATTTGCCGGTCTTTTCGTCTCACCGTCAAACCTCCCCATCGTCTCTTTGCCCGTGGGCTACTTATTCTTCGACTATTTATTCGCAACAAAGCGACTTGTTCCTGCGAGAAAGAACATACCCCTGCAACCTTAAGGTCACAGGGGTAATCTTCACTGGTTTTGAGAGTCAAACACGAGGCGTTCGCCGTCCTTCTCCACCAAGAAGAGCTTGTCAATGTCATCGCTGATCAGCTTGCTCATGTCGGCTGACGTTGTGAACTTCGCACCGATTCCGCAATCCGAACTTAAACGACGTGGTACGGGAAGAAGTTCCACCTCGATACCTAGACTCTTCATATGTCTCTTATACTTTACCGCACCAGAGTGGGTAAAAAACGTTGCTATGAACTCCATACTCTACTTGGTGATCGCCAATACGAAGTCTTCTCCGTCGTTCTTGACGACGACTTTATAGCTCCTGCTTTCTGCAAAGCGTTTCACGTTGTCTCTCGACGTTGCGTTATCCAAGATAACCTCAACTCCCCCTGGCGACTGCTCCAAGGCCTTTCTCGTTAGGACAACAGGTTCAGGACAGGATCTTCCCCTTGCATCAACTCGATTAAGCGCCAAGCTTGACATCTCCTTTCATCGTGACATCCGCACTTCTATCCATGTTCATAAAGCCCACGATCAGGACCACGGCAAGACCAATTAGTACGGCGACTTTCCCGTTTGTGGTCGGGCCTGCCCCGGACGATGCTAACCCAAAATTGTGAGCGAACGCTGCACCAATAAGCAATCCAAGGAAAGTGATGACCGAATCGATGTTACCTTCAGCACTAAGGATAATCTGTCTCAACGGACAGCCGCCCAATAGAACCGAACCAAACCCGGCAAGAGCCATCCCTAGGAAGTTCCAGAGCCAATCATTGTGAGCTACGGGCTGACCTTCAAACCCAAGATTGAAGTTGCCTGTAATCAGATTACCCACAAGTGCTACCGCCAAAATGGACAAAAAGCCACTAATCAGATGTGTGTCTTTAAACATGATGAAGTCTCGAATTCCGCCAACAGTGCACATTCTTGTTCTTTGGCCTACAACGCCTACCAGAAGACCAGCGATCAAGGCAAGGGCGATCGGTGCACGCATCGATCCAGGTCCAGACTCGCTGAAGAAAATAAAGGCTGGAGCTGCGATAAGTAGAATGAAGAACGCTATTTGCATTGCTGGGAATAAGAAGCCTTCAGCCTTGTTCAAAGAATAGGTTTTCTTGAGCGTAAAGCCCTTGTTCAAGAACACGATGCCAAGGCCAATTCCTGCGGTAAATCCGACTAACCCCAAGAGTGCCGTTAAGTCTCCTCCGGCCAAGCGCAGTACCATCCTCAGGGGACAACCTAAGAACATGAGCGCGCCGATCATGACAAAGAAGCCAAGAATGAAACGTGTGAAAGGAGAAGAACCGCCGCGAGCCTTGAAATCGCCCTTATAAATAGATATGAGCCAAGCTCCGACAGCCATACCGATAATCTCAGGTCTCAAGTACTGCACGACTCCAGCTCTATGTAGTCCCAGACCGCCTGCCATATCCCTGATAAAACAGGCAATACAAAATCCCATGTTTACGGGATTGCCGAAGTGTACAAGTAGCACTGCTAAGAATCCCACTAGACCTCCGGCCAGAATAATACCCTTCCTGCCACTCACATAAATCCCCCTCTAACAATCAGACTAGAGTTCGCCATATTTTTAGCAATCTCTATCACTATTATAGTGAACATAGCCTTCTATTGTACAATAGGTGTTTCTAATACTATCGCTGTCATTATAAAGAAACTCTATAACTGTCAGAGCGACTCTGATGTAGAATGGATCTGGAGGTGGGTTTCGTGAAGAGGATTTACCTGGATAATGCCGCAACATCGTATCCTAAAGCCCCTGGTTTAGGCGATGCTATGAAGCACTTTGTTGATGATATTGGTGACAACGTTAACCGTAGTGGCTATGATTCATTGGCCGCAGACGAAATGGTTTTTGAGACGAGGGAAATGGTAGCAGCGTTGTTCAACTTCCCCACGCCCGAAAACGTGATCTTCACTCTTAACATTACATACGGTTTGAACTTCGTCCTAAAAGGGATACTCCGAGCAGGGGATCATGTGATTGTCTCGTCGATGGAACATAATGCAGTGATGCGCCCTCTTGGGCAACTGGAGAATCAGGGGATCAAATTCTCGAGGGTGGCCTGCGATGAAGAAGGACATCTAGACGTAAACAGCTTCGATCAGCATATTCAGCCCAATACAAAAATGGTGGTCCTAACGCACGCCTCCAATGTAGCGGGCACAGTCTTGCCCATAGAGCAAATCGGTGCAATCTGCGAGAAAAAAGGAATCCTCTTTGTTATCGACACGGCCCAAACTGCTGGTTTATTGGATTTGGACTTCGAGAGAGTGAAGGCTAGTGCCCTTGCCTTCACGGGACACAAGGGGCTTTTGGGCCCACAAGGTATTGGGGGTCTCTTGTTGAGCAAGCAGGTGGCTGAGAGCATGGACGCACTAGTCAGTGGTGGTACAGGAAGTCTTTCGGAGTATGAGGAAGTACCTCCCTATCTCCCTGACAAATTCGAGGCAGGTACACCTAATTTGCCGGGTATATATGGTTTAAGGCATGCACTGCGGTATATTGATGCAATAGGTTTGGACGCCATTAGAGAAAAGGAAATGCAGCTCGCCGCAGCCTTGCTCGATGGTCTGGGAGACTTCAAGAGTGCCCGCATCGCCGGACCTAAGGGCGTCAACGACCGGATGGCGGTTGTGTCCGTGGATTTCGAAGGGTATGATAACGCTCAGGTTGCGTATTATCTCGACAAGCACCACGGAATCCGAACGCGGTGTGGACTGCACTGCGCCCCTTCAGCCCACAAGACACTGGGTACGTTCCCCCAAGGTACGGTAAGGCTTTCGCCAGGTCACTTTAACACTCAAGATGAGATACACCAGACACTCTCAGCTATTCGCACGGTCTTGCGTGAGCTTGAAAATACTTGGCGGTAAACTCTTGGAATGCTCTGGCTATGGGGCTCAACACCCTGTTTCGGTGACTAATGAAATAGAAGTTTTGAACAAGGTCCAAACCAGAAATGTCAAAACACTTCAATAAGCCTAAACGGATTTCATCCTCCACGGAGCGCCTAGATACAACTGCTACGCCAAGACCTGCCATGACGCATTGCTTGATCGTATCGGGGTTTTCCACAGTGGCAACAACGGATAGTGCGGAGACATCTTCGCCCTGCGCCTCCAACCCCTTTAGAAACAGTGTACGACTTCCGGATCCTTCTTCTCGAAGAATAAATGTCTCATGGCGTATTTCATCCCAGCTAATTGTGGTTCCTTCCAGGTGCTCGTACTTGCCATGACGCGGCGTAATCAGCACGAGGCGTGCCTGGCAAAGTAACATGACTTCAAGATCAGCACAGAACGTATCCGTTCCGACAAAGCCGAAATCCATGGCTCCTGAAATTATCGCGTCCATGACTCCTTTGCTGTCAAATTGTCTTATAGTAAACGTGATCTGGGGGTATTGAACGCGAAAAGCCGCCAAGAGGTTTGGCAGCAGGTATCCTTGTGGCACCGTACTCGATGCGATGGCTAAGTCCCCTTCCAACCTGCCCTCATACTGAGCAAGTGAAAAGAGAGCCTGCTCTTTCGTGCTGAGAATATTGAGGGCATGTCGATACAGAATCTGCCCGGCCTCGGTCATGGAGACTGCCTTACCATTGCGATTTAAGAGCACTGTTCCCAGCTTGTTCTCCAGCGCTTGGATGTGCCCGGTAATGGTTGGCTGTGTAAGGTACAGCTCTTCAGCCGCCTTTGTGAAACTCCCGTGTTTTACGATCGATACAAACGACTCAAGCTTTCTGAAATCTATTTCTATCACCTCATCGCCAAGCGATACAACGAAACTCTCCGATACTATTCACGATCGCAAGGCTCTTTCCTCCTACCAGCCTGCCTAGGCTCACGTGCGTCAGTGCTCTCTCCAGAACTGTTCCAGCTCCACAGCCAGTTCACTAGCCACTTCCATGGGAAGAGAGTGCGTACTGTTTTCCCACGTCCTTACAGTAACGTGCGGAATCAACCTCGCATTTTCCTCTGTCTTCGAGGTCGTAATGGGCGAGTTTCCACCCAAGGCCACGTACACTGGCATCGCAAGAGCAGACAGTTCATTTTCTGTCAGTGTCGGAGGCGTGGGTAATGAAGCTATGTAGTGTGCCGTGGCAGCACTAATCATCTTCGCTAGAGGATCATTAGTAGCAACGCTGGATACATCCTCACCCGTCATGGCCGCCAAGCCATGGTTACGCCAAGATTCAGGAAGGAACTCCAAGGTCGCAACGGTAGCCCAGAAGAGCACCGAAAGTGAAGGGTAGTTCAAGGCGAAGGCGGGTTCCATCAGTGTAAGGGTCCGGACCCGTTCTGGGTAAGCTTTGGCATAGTTGGCAGCAAAACCTGCACCAAACGAATGTCCGACGATGTGGACTTGGTTTAAGCTCAGTT
>DUQE01000108.1 GCA_012837925.1 Bacillota bacterium | reverse complement strand
GTCGCAAAGGCGAGTGTCACTTCGATTCAAGGAAATCGCTATTATGTCAGTGTGAACAGTTATGTTCATGATGAGATTGTGTTTCGCGGAGAATTTGTAGTAGTGGACGTGTCTGAAAAAGGAGGAGTGGACCGTGACTAAGATTGCTGTAGATGCCTTTGGGGGAGACTATGCACCTGAACAGATCGTGGAGGGGGCTCTGCAAGCTGCTGAGCTAGATGGTATTTCCGTAATTCTCACCGGTGACGAGGGGAGACTGAAATCACTGATATCCGGGAAACCTGGAAGTGAACGGATCGAAATCGTCCATGCTCCTGATGTCATCCACATGGATGAGGCAGCGGAGGCTGTAAGAACGAAGCCCGAATCCTCCTTAGTACGTGCGGCCCAGCTGGTCAGAGAGGGGCGAGCCGGTGCCTTGGTGAGTGCAGGGAGTACCGGAGCGGCTATGGCTGCATCGGTTCTTACGATTCGAAGGATCAAGGGAGTAGAGAGACCAGCGATTACTAGTCTAATGCCCACTCGTAGAGGAGTCGCCCTTGTCGTTGACGTGGGAGCAAACGTGGACTGTAAACCAAGCCAACTCGTTCAGTTTGCCCACATGGGATCGATTTACTCGGAGAACGTACTTCGAGTACACAAGCCACGAGTGGGGCTTCTGAACGTGGGTCATGAACCAACCAAGGGAAACAGCGTGGTCAAAGAGGTGTATTCGCTCTTACAGCAAGATACGGCCATCAACTTCATTGGCAACATTGAAGGGCGTGACATTTCTGCTGGTGATTGTGATGTCATCGTGTGCGATGGCTTCGTAGGCAATGTGGTTCTAAAGTTTGCCGAAGGTCTTGCAGATGCTCTATTTGGCATGATGAAAGAAGAATTCAGGGCCTCGATTCCTTCAACACTTGGTGCTTTACTCTTGAAACCCGGTTTGCGACGCATCAAAAAGAAGGTGGATTATACGGAGTATGGCGGCGCACCCCTTCTCGGTGTGAATGGTGTAGTCATCATTGCCCATGGTGGATCCAATGCCAAGGCGATCTGCAACGCCATTCGCGTAGCGGAAAAGGGTGTAAAGCAGAATATCGTGCAGGGGATCGCGGAGAGGATGGCAACATAACGGATGGGTGTGAATGATTTGAAGCGACATTTTGGTGTTTTGGGGACGGGTTCAGCAGCTCCTGAGCGGATTCTGACCAATGCTGAACTTGAAACCATGGTGGATACCTCCGATGAATGGATTGTCTCTCGAACGGGAATTCGAGAGCGTAGGATTGCTGACGAAGGCACAACATCCTCAATGCTAGCTTACGAAGCAGCACTACAAGCCCTCAGGAGTGCCAACATGGATCCACAGGACTTAGACTTGATCATCTGTGCGACAGTGACACCAGATATGGCCTTTCCAGCCACCGCGTGTCTACTTCAGGATTTGCTCGGACTCAGGACAATTCCTGCGTTCGATCTATCAGCTGGCTGCAGTGGTTTTGGCTACGCGTTAAGTGTCGCAGAAAGTATGTTGGTAGGTGGGTCATACAAGAACGCTCTAGTTGTTGGGGTGGACGTACTCAGTCGCATCACAGACTACGAGGATCGTTCCACTTGTGTACTTTTTGGCGATGGAGCAGGTGCAGCCATTTTAGGTGAAGTGCCGGAAGGTTACGGATTCTTAGCATCAGAATTAGGGGCTGAGGGTTCTAGTGGTTCTGTTTTGCAGTTGCCTGGCGGAGGTTCGCGCATGCCGGCGTCGGCTAGGAGCGTACAAGAGCGCCAGCACTATATCAAAATGCAGGGTAGTGAAGTCTTCAAGTTTGCCGTACGGATCTTGGATGAATCGGCCCGGCGCGTGATCGCTAAAGCCGGACTCAATCCGGAGGACATCCACTGGGTTGTTCCTCATCAAGCGAATGTCCGCATCATTCGTTCTGCGGCCACACGTCTTGCGATACCGGAGGAGAGGTTTTTTGTCAACGTCGAGCGCTACGGCAATACTTCAGCAGCGAGTATTGGACTCGCTCTCGATGAGTTAGCACGTTCTGGCGATGTGCAGGATGGGGATTATGTCGTGCTCGTAGGTTTCGGTGCTGGTTTGACCTGGTCAGCGCTGGTGATGAAGTGGTGGGCCGGCAATGAGGTTTGCCATGATTAGGTGTGAGCGAGCGGTAGCTTTTCCAGGACAGGGTATCCAAAGGCCTGGTATGGCAGCAAAGATCGTCGGGACTTCTGCGTGGCATTTATTTGAAAATGCAAGCGAGATTCTTGGGTATGACCTGGGCAAATTGTGCTTAAAAGGCCCAGAGGAGACACTTAACAATACGGCCTATGCCCAAGTCGCGATTTTCGTAACCTGCTTGGCTCTGTGGGAACTGAATCGGGAACGTCTTCAACCACAAATATTTCTCGGTCACAGTCTCGGGGAGATCACAGCCTTAGGAGCGGCCGGTGCTTTTTCTTTCGCTGACGGAGTCAGACTCACAAAAGCTCGGGGAGAACTAATGGATAAGGCCCCACAAGGAGCGATGACAGCTGTCCTTGGACTGGATGTAAGCGCGGTCTACGATCTTTGTGCGAAGGTCGATGGTGTGGACGGAACAGTTCAGGTTGCCAACGAAAACTCGCCGGCCCAGACCGTCGTGAGTGGTGATCGGCGGGGTGTAGAGCATCTAACTACCTTGGCTCGTAGTCATGGTGCCAAGAGAGTGGTTCCACTAAACGTCTCAGGTCCCTTTCACTCAAGGTTGATGGAACCAGTGGCCAGGGGGTTTGCAGAGGTAGTGCAAAATCTTGACCTTACGTCCTGCCACACGCCGGTGTTAAGCAACGACGGAACGTCAATACTCTCAGCGCCTGAGGAGATTAGGGAAAAACTGGTTCTGCAGATCACAGGTCCCGTACGCTTCACGCACCAAGTGCACAAGCTGGCGACGATGGGAGTGCAAGAATTCGTCGAGGTTTCGCCAGAAAACCTGCTCATACCCATGGCAAGGAGAATTGAGCCAAATCTGCAGTTTACTCTTGTCAGCGATGGAGGTATATAGTAGCATGAATATGCTTGGAAAGATAGTGCTGGTCACAGGTGCCACTCGCGGTATCGGTAAAGCAATCGCCAAGAGACTTAAGGATGAGGGCGCCGAACTCGTGGTCACAGGTCGCGATGAAAGACTCCTTGATGCCTGGCGAGACGAGGGGGCGTTAGCGGTAGCAGCTGACGTCACCGATAATCGCCAAGTTGAAAACCTGGTGGAGACGATCATGGAGCGCCATGGACGCATTGATGTTGTTGTCAATAATGCCGGTGTGACGCAGGATGGACTACTGATGCGCATGAGTGATGACGATTGGAACAAGGTTATCGACACCAATCTTAGCGGAGTGTTCAACATTTGCCGAGCAACCATCCGGCCCATGCTAAAGCAACGTGAAGGACGAATTGTCAACATTTCGTCGGTGATTGGGGTTATCGGTAATGCCGGTCAAACGAACTATGCCGCTTCGAAGGCGGGCGTCATAGGATTTAGTAAGGCTCTAGCCAAAGAGGTGGCGAGCCGCAATATCTTGGTGAATGTGGTGGCACCGGGTTACATTGACACCGAGATGACCCAGGCACTCACCGAAGAACAGAGACAGAACATTTTGCGTATGATTCCCCTGGGCCGGACAGGTCAGGGAGAAGATGTGGCTTCAGTAGTACACTTCTTGGTGTCGGAGCAGAATAGGTATATTACCGGTCAGACCATCCATTGCGATGGAGGCTTAGTAATATAAACAGGACAATGGTAAGAAGGAGGTGACATGGCATGGGTGACTTGGATGAGAAGATTTTCGAGAAGGTCAAGACCATCGTTGTGGAGCAATTAGGTATTGGTTATGGTGATGTGACTCCAGACGCCTCTTTTGTGGAGGATTTGGGAGCCGATTCACTGGATGTGGTGGAGTTGGTTATGGCTCTCGAAGAGGAATTTGATCTCAAAATTACTGATGAAGAGGCTGCAAAGATAGCCACTGTGCGTGATGCAGTGGAGTATATTACAGAGGCATTGTAGAACTCGGGTCCCAAAGTGGGTTCACTTTGGGACCACTTCTTATGTAGGGAGGCCTTTATGAACCGCGTAGTCGTCACAGGAATTGGAGTCGTATCTCCCATGGGAGATAAGGAAAAGCTATGGAAGGCACTATTAAACGGCGTTTCAGGCGTTAGCCGCATTTCTCGCTTTGATGCATCGAACTTGGATGTGCAAATCGGGGCAGAGGTGCGAGACTTCGATCCGACGGTGTTCATGGAACGAAAAGAAGCACGCAGGATGGACCGTTTTGCTCAGTTTGCCGTTGCTGCAGCCAAGATGAGTCTTGAAGATGCAGAGATGGAGCTCCCCTTTTCCAAACCTGAACGGGTTGGAGTATTGGTGGGTTCAGGAATCGGAGGCATTGAGACGGTTCAGGAGCAAAGTAGAGTGTTCTGGGAAAAAGGAGCTGATCGAGTGACGCCCTTTTTTGTGCCGATGATGATTCCAGACATGGCTAGTGGACAAGTTGCCATTCAGACGGGTGCTAAAGGTATCAACTCCTGCACGGTGACCGCATGTGCCACCGGCACGCATTCGATTGGCGATGCCTTCCGCGTCATAGCGCGTGGGCAAGCAGACGTGATTCTGGCGGGTGGAAGTGAGGCTGCCTTGTGCCCTCTGGGCTTGGCCGGCTTCATGTCAGCCAAGGCCTTGTCAAGGCGTAACGATGAACCGCAGAGGGCGTCCCGTCCTTTTGACAAGGGGAGAGATGGCTTTGTTATGGGTGAAGGAGCCGGAGTATTGGTTCTGGAGAGTCTAGAGCATGCCTTGAGTAGGGGAGCGAAGATTTATGGCGAGATCATAGGGTATGGAGCCAGTGGTGATGCCTATCACATTACGAGTCCTGCTCCAGAGGGTGAAGGTGCGCAGCGGGCTATGCGGGAGGCCCTATCTGATGGGGGCATTAACCCAAGCGATGTAGATTACATTAACGCGCATGGCACTTCCACCGAGTACAATGATCTTTATGAAACGATGGCAATTAAGCATGTCTTCGGGGAACATGCCTATAAACTTGCTGTAAGTTCCACGAAGTCTTTGACAGGGCATCTCCTGGGTGCTGCAGGGGCGATAGAAGCAGCCGTCTGCCTGTTGGCACTCACAGAACAGGTGATACCAGGCACTTATAATTATGAGGAAGTTGATCCTGAATGCGACTTGGATTATGTGCCGAACCAATCAAGACCAGCAGGCTTGCAGATCGTCTTGTCGAACTCCTTTGGCTTTGGGGGGCACAATGCTACATTGGCCTTTAGAAAGTGGGAAGGTTAGATGTCTAATCAGCATAGAGAGTTGGATGCTTTACAGAAGGCACTGGGATATCGTTTTCGAGATACCCAACACTTGAAACTCGCGTTGATCCATCGTTCCTTGGGACATCAACCCCAGAACAATAACGAGCGCCTGGAGTTTCTAGGTGACGCTGTACTGCAACTAACCGTCAGTGCTCATTTATATCACAAGTTTCCGAAACTACCAGAGGGCGAGTTGGCAAAGATTCGTTCCCATCTGGTGCGGGAATCCACCTTAGCGGAGGTGGCCCGTACGTTGGATTTAAATCACTTTCTCCAGGTCGGCAAAGGGGAGAAACGCTCCCAGGCTCAAGAAAGAGACTCACTCTTGTGTGATGTCTTGGAGGCCGTCTATGGGGCTGTGTTTCTCGATGGTGGTTTTGCAGAAGCGCAGCGCGTCATCCTGTACCATCTTCCAGATTGGGACGCCGAACAGATGCCGATACTGGATGCAAAATCCACTTTACAAGAACACTTTCAGCAAATCGCGAAAAAGCCCCCTATCTACAATCTCGTAGAGGAACTTGGCCCGGATCACGACAAGAGCTTTGTGGTTGAAGTGCGATTTGAACAAGAGTTTTTGGGAAAGGGAACTGGCCACACAAAAAAAGAGGCCGAACAAGAGGCCGCCCGCAGTGCTTTGAGCAAATTGGGCATTCAAGAAGAAAAGTGACGCTGTTGGCCAACGATAAGACCAACGCTCGTGAGGTCTGAGGGGTGCGACTTGAGGGTGATGGGATCGACAAACTGCCTGTTGATGGTCTTGCCAATTACGAACTCGTCATGTGCTTTAAGAAGGACCCATGACTCTTCAGGATACGTCTTGCCTTTGGCTACGATCAGGATGTCATTGTGCATAAACCAAGGGTAGTATCTGTTTGTACCGACACGAACAGCGAATAAACCTCGTGGATGAGGATGGCTATGGATATAGTGCCAATTCGTCCCGGGGTTTTTTTGTTGAGGATTCCAGTCAAAGAGCGGTAGATGAACGACATAGTGTGGCACCCCATCAACGTCAAACGAGAGTGGGCCTGGCGTTTTAGACGTTGTGCCCAGGACTTGACGTCGAAACTCGTTGATGCCGCCAACGTTCGCTTTGTCAAGCCAGTAATAGACTGACTTGCTGTCGGCAAACTTCAGTTCGTTGGCAATCTGCCGTACAGTGATGCTGGGATCCTTCTTGATCAGTGCTGCGATTTGGTCTATGTAGCTCACATCAGGCAAGGTATGTCCCATCCTCCTGCGTTCGTGCTGGTTGCGCTGCAACCTAGTACTCACAGGAGGATTCAGTAGTATCTTACCAAAAACCTTTACATAGGATCTGGTCGAAAATGCTGATTATCTGGGCCCGAAGCTATAAATTTACATAAATCATGGTATTGGAGTCATGATGTTTCTCGGCAATTCCCTTCCAAATGCATAGTAGTCCAACCCGTGCATATATATGGACTAGATAGCCTGGACTAACATGGGAGGAAGGTGTTGAGATGAGGGACAATCAGACCATTGATCTTGGGCTTATTGACCAGCTCAGAGCAGGTGATGAGGAAGCCAGGGATAAGCTCATTGTCAAATACATACCCATGGTCAAGTACATCATTCGCAACTATTACTCATCCTTTCTAGACTTTGAGGACCTTTTGCAGGAAGGATTAATCGGCTTGCTCAGCGCAATCGATGAGTACAGGCCAGACGAGTATGATGTAAAGTTCAGCTCCTTTGCCTATATCTGTATCATCCGACGTGTATACAATGTTATAAAACTAACAACAGGGAACAAGCACCGCTTGCTCAATGAAGCGACTTCTTTGCAGAGTCCCATCGGCAGTGACGAGTCGCGCTCCATGTTGGACCTCGTTGCTGCGGGAGTCCCAGAGTTTGACCCCGAAGAAGTCTTTGAAGAGAAGTATATAACCGAAGTTATCGGCACTGTTCTGCGGAACCATCTTTCGCTTTTGGAATATGCGGTGATCATCCGCTTGCTTAAAGGGTACTCAGCCAGGGAGATCGAAGAGGAAATGGGAGTCGGGCTGAAGGTCATTGACAATGCTCGAACTCGAGTGAAGAGCAAGATCAAACGTCTCTTGGACGAACACGGATCGCTCTTGAGTCCCCATGTACCTACTAATGTACGCAAACGCGAGGATCTGTATCTCAATCTGCCTGGAAGTCGACGGTAGAGGGAGCGTTTGGCGGTTCTTTTTTCTTCCAAGGTATGGTACAATAGGCAAGGTAAGTATTAGTCTTGGAGGAATACTATGCGCCTCAAACGCCTGGAAATACAAGGATTCAAATCTTTTGCGCGCCCAGTTTGTCTCGAGTTTGGAGCGGGCATTACGGCCATTGTGGGGCCGAATGGAAGCGGCAAGAGCAATATTTCTGATGCGTTGCGCTGGGTGATGGGTGAGCAGAGTGCCAAAAGCCTGCGGGGTCAAAAGATGGAAGATATCATCTTTGCCGGCTCTGAAGGCAAGAAACCTCTAGGAATGGCTGAAGTACAGCTGACTCTGGATAACTCCGAAGGCTTTTTTCCCCTTGATTACTCTGAAGTGACGGTCACTAGACGTGTGTACCGTTCGGGAGAGAGCGAGTTTTTCATCAATAAGCAGAGTTGTCGCTTGCGCGACATTCATGACCTCTTTACGGACACTGGCCTTGGCAGAGAAGGCTATGCCATCATTGGACAAGGACAGATTGACGCGGTCTTAAGTGTACGTTCGGAGGACCGGCGCATTCTCCTTGAGGAGACGGCCGGTATCGTAAAGTATCGGCAAAGAAAAGAACAAGCACTACGCAAACTTGAAGATACTAGCGTTGATCTCCTGCGAGTGACGGACATTTTGCATGAGCTCGAGAACCAGCTCGGACCATTAGGGGAGCAAGCGCAACAGGCTCGTCTCTACTTGGATCTAGCCGAGAGGCTGCAAACGGCGGAGTTAGACTACTACTCCTTGTGTTGGCATGCCTTGGATGATAAATGGGCTCGCAGTGACGACAACTTGAAGAACCTGAAGAATGAATACGAAACATATAGCGAACAGCTGGCCAGCATTGCATTGCAACAGGAAAGCCTGAATGCCGAAATTCAAGCACTCGAGGAAGAAATCGAGTGTCATCAGGAAGAACTAGGTGACCTTGGTGAAGCGATCAATCAAGGAATACGCCTAATCGAGTTGCACCAAGAGCGTTTGCGTAATCAGGAGGCCCGCAGCGAACAGCTGGCGGGTTTGATTCGCGCTAAGGATGAAGAGCTAGAACTCTTGCAGAACCAAGATGGCGGACTCGAGCAGGAAGTTCAAGGATTGCTTGAGCAAATACGTGTGAAAGAGCAGGAAATCGCCACCTTCCAAAAGGGTGTCGAAGAGCTGTATCAAAGCCAACGTCAAGCGCAAAGTAAGGTTAATGAACTGAAAGACGGTTTCTTTGACTTTATGCGTGAACTTGCAGAGCGTCGCAACTTTCACCGTGGCTTTTCCGAACGTGAGACGAACTTACGGGCGCAAATGACGGCCAATCAAAGGGAGTTCCAGACGCTTGTCGATCGCATGGCGACCATTGAGGAAAGTATCAGCGATCTCCAGACGAAGCAGCGAGAACTGGCAGACGCTCTAGAGCTCCATGCGGTTAAAGAGGGAGAGACACAGAAGAATCTTGAAGACGCGAAGGCCTCACTAGCCAAGGCGCAACGTGAAGGGCGCCTCAAAGAGGGGCAACTCGCACAGATTCAATCGCGTTTGAAGACCCTTCAGGAACTAGAAGAAGGTTATGAAGGCTATGCCATGGGTGTTAGGAGAATCATGCAGGATCGAAACATGTCGCAACTGGTGTTGGGAACCGTAGCCGACGTTGTGACTGTACCTGCAGGTCTCGAAACGGCCTTCGAGGTGGCCTTGGGGTCAAGCCTGCAAAACCTGATTACAGCCGGAGAAGCCGATGCTAAGACGCTGATTGAGTGGCTGAAGAAGGTTCAAGGTGGACGTGTTACCATATTACCCCTCGATTCTGTACGGGGTACTGAGTTCCCAAGAGACAAGCTGAGTCTCTTAGACCAGAAGGGCGTGTTAGGCAGTGCCTTGGACTTGCTCACTTTTGATGCGAAGTATCGCCCTGCTCTGGCGTCGCTCCTAGGGCGTGTTGTGATCACGGAAGATCTAGACACCGCACTGAAACTCAAGCGCCAACTTGAGTACTTTTCGCGCATTGTGACGCGCGATGGGTCTGTGGTATTTCCTAGTGGAGCGATGACAGGCGGCAGTCTGAACAGCCGTACATCCGGTCTACTCGCGCGCAAGGGTCAGCTGGCCAGCTTGGAACAAGAGGCAGAGACTCTGCAAAGCCAACTGCAGGTTATTGTGGATACGGAGGCAGAACTTGAGCGTTCTATTGCACAAGACGAAGAGAAGCTTGTTCGTCTGCAAGAGGAAGGCGTCGAAACCAGGCTGGAGATCCAGAGGGTCACCCAAGGATTGGAGCAGGCCCTATACGAGCGTGAGCGCATTCAAATGAGCCAACGCGAGCTGGAAGAAAAGAATGAGGATCTTGAGGCCATTCTCTCCAACTTGGAGTCGGAGGCTGAACTCGCTGCGACAGAAGTCGTCCAGCTTGAGCAAGAAGAACAAGTGCGAAGAGAACAGATTCGAGCCTGTGAAGAGAACTTGGAACAAGTAGCAGCCACCATCGAGGTCCGAGCCCTAGAGCAAACCCAAAAACAGGTGCAACTGGCTGAGTTGAAAGGAACACTCGAGAATCAGCGGATTGTGCTCTCCAACCTACAGCAAAAAAAGGAGTCTGCCAAGAAAGCCAAACAAGAGGCCTTATTGGAGCTGGAGGAGATTTCTGAGAGTCGGCGGCAAAACGAGCAGATTGTGGCGGAGACAAGTGCGGCGAATGAAGAAAACAGTTTGAAGAGAGCTGCCATGCAGGCTAGGCTCGATGAAGCCAAACAGAAAAAACAAGAGGCTCAGAAAGAAAGCGCCCGCCTCGGGGCAGAATTGATACAAGTGGAGAAAGAACAGCTCAAAAGAGAGCGTGCACTCTATAAAGGCGAAGTAGAGCAGGAACAACTGGAGCGCGAACGTGAGCAAATCCTGACAGTACTAGCTGAACGGGAGCTTACCCTCGAGAGCGTTCTTGCCCGCGAAGTGACGCTTAAGGAATCCACGTTGAAACGCAACATTGCGGATCTTCGCAGTCAGATTAAGGAACTCGGTCTTGTCAATCCAGGTGCCACACAGGAGTACGAGCGCGTCATGGAGCGATGTTCCTTCCTGCAAACACAGTTGGAGGACCTTAACGAAGCTAGAGAAAGTCTCCAGGATGTTATCAATGAGATGGATAAGCTCTGCCGCACGAAGTTGTGGGACGTCTTTCGCCAAGTGCAGGTGGAGTTCCAGAAAATGTTCAGCCAACTCTTCTTAGGAGGAAAGGCAGAACTGGTCTTAACGGACCCTGAATCGATTCTCACCACGGGAATTGATGTTATGGCAAAGCCGCCCGGGAAGAAGTTGCAGAACCTGCTGGTCCTTTCCGGCGGAGAACGCGCTCTGACGGCGATTGCACTGTTGTTTGCCATTCGCAAGGTGCAGCCCACACCATTTTGGGTACTTGATGAGATTGATGCTGCTTTAGACGAGAGCAATCTAGGTCGCTTCGTTGAGCTCATGGAGGACTTTTCCAAAGACACACAGTTCTTGGTTGTCACTCACAGGCCGCGGACGATGGAGGCGGCCCACACACTTTATGGAGTAACGATGGGCGACGAAGGATGCTCACAGATTATATCGGTTGCATTGACCTAAGGAGGCCGACATTGTGTTTTGGAAGAAGATGTTTGGAGAAGAAAAGAAGCCAGAACGCCAGAAGGAGCAGGGCTTTTTTCAGAAACTAGTTAGTGGCTTGGAAAAGACGAAACAGGGTTTTGTCGACAAGGTCGAGGAGATCATGACCGGCCGTAAGGTAGACGAAGAGCTGTTTGAGGAGCTAGAAGAAGCGCTGATTCAAGCCGATTGCGGTGTTGAGACGTCGGTGTTTTTGGTGGATCAACTAAGGGAACGTGCCAAGTCAGAGAAGATTACCGAATCGGATCAGCTTAGGAACGTGCTTGTGGAAGAGATCGTGCTTCTATTAAAGAAGAATGCCGCGCCCCTAAAGACGCCTGAAGACAGTCCCTATGTACTGATGGTTGTGGGGGTGAATGGTGCCGGAAAGACGACGACGATCGGCAAGTTGGCCCATCGCTTTAAGCAAGAGG
>DUQE01000107.1 GCA_012837925.1 Bacillota bacterium | reverse complement strand
CCATCGCTTTAAGCAAGAGGGCGCGAAAGTTCTCCTGGCCGCAGGCGATACATTTCGGGCGGGAGCCATTGAACAGCTCGAAGTATGGGCTAATCGCGTAGGTGTCGATCTCATTAAGCACCAGGAAGGTTCGGATCCGGCGGCTGTAGCCTACGATGCTGTAAATGCTGCCAAAGCCCGGAAGTCCGATGTGCTCATTTTAGATACTGCGGGCCGCCTGCAGACCAAAGTGAATCTAATGTCTGAACTGGGCAAAGTGCACCGCGTTGTGCAACGGGAGCTGGGAAGAGATCTTGATGAGATTCTTTTAGTCGTCGATGCAACGACGGGTCAAAATGCCCTCTCCCAGACACGCATCTTCCAAGAAGCTGTGCCGCTGACAGGCATCGCCCTCACGAAACTTGATGGAACCGCCAAGGGAGGAATCGTCTTGGCACTGGCTAACGAACTGAATCTCGCAGTCAAGCTCGTGGGCGTAGGGGAACAGTATGAGGATTTGCAGGATTTCGACCCAAACACCTTCGCTTCGGCTCTTTTCGGTCTTCAAATTAATGCTTGACAAGGACGATATCCCTGACTATACTAAGTGAGTGTAAAGTAATAATGCTTAACAGGTGAATGAGATGGAAAACACCCTTCGCATGGCTATGCTGTTTGACTTTTACGGCCCATTGCTTACGGAACGTCAGCAAGATGTCTTTCAAATGTATTTCCACGAAGACTTGTCTTTGGGCGAGGTCGCGGAGGAGTTCGACGTTTCGCGTCAAGCCATCCATGATATCCTGAAGCGAACTGGAGCAATTCTGGAAGAACTGGAAGACAAACTAGGTTTAGTAGCTAAGCACGAGGAGCGGCAGCAGTTTTATGGAGAGTTGCTCGAACTCATAGAGTTATGTCATAGGGACGGTGTAGCTTCGCCGCATCTGGCAGCTGTAGAAGAGAAGATACGAATGGCGCGGGGAACGAGTTAGGAGGGACTTATATGGCTTTTCAAAACTTATCATCCCGCCTGCAGGAAACGGTTCGTAAGTTGCGGGGTAAAGGGCGACTTAGCGAGAAGGACGTAGACGAGATACTTCGCGAGATACGTTTGGCACTCTTGGAGGCCGACGTTAACTATAAAGTGGTAAAGGACTTTGTGGCCCATGTCAAAGAACGTGCAACAGGTCATGAAGTGCTCAGTAGCCTGACACCAGGGCAGCAAGTCATTCGAATTGTGAATGAAGAACTGACCCAGTTGATGGGGGGCACCCAAGAGAAGCTGAAGCTTTCATCGAGACCCCCGAGCGTGATCATGATGGTTGGATTACAGGGGGCCGGTAAAACAACAACTACCGGAAAATTGGCACGCATGCTGCGTTCACAAGGGCATCGTCCTTTGTTGGTAGCCTGTGACATTTATCGACCAGCAGCCATCAAACAACTGCAAACTTTAGGGCAGCAGTTGGAACTTCCCGTCTTTAGTATGGGTGAGCAAAATCCTGTGGACATTTCCAAGGCCGCATACAAGCATGCGCAAAGCCACAACAATGATGTTGTGCTGATTGATACCGCCGGACGCCTGCATATAGATGCCGAACTCATGGAAGAATTGGTCAAGATAAAAGAGGCCGTAGATCCTTCGGAGATCTTGCTTGTGGTGGATGCCATGGCCGGCCAGGACGCCGTGAATGTTGCCAAGAGTTTCAATGAGCAACTGGAGATTGGTGGTATCATTCTTACAAAACTTGATGGCGATGCCAGGGGCGGTGCGGCTCTTTCCGTTAAAGCGGTAACCGGTAAACCCATTAAGTACGTTGGTGTGAGCGAGAAGATGGATGGTCTAGAACCCTTCCACCCTGATCGTATGGCGTCTCGAATCCTTGGTATGGGCGATGTGCTTACGCTGATTGAAAAGGCCGCTTCT
>DUQE01000106.1 GCA_012837925.1 Bacillota bacterium | reverse complement strand
TGTTTTGTACCTCGGTGGAACTAACCTTCAACACAGTTTGCACCCCCATTTCGGTTCTTTAGCTAAAGTAGCTAATTTGACTATAGCAAGCCAGAACGCTTCTGTCAATGCCTGCAGAAATGTCGACGTGCGGTAGTGTGGGAGGCCGGCTACTCAACACATGAATAGCCTCCTACCCGATCGTGGCCAACACATGCGTTGCCTCTTTGGGGGCCAAGGGCACTGGTTTGACTTTCAACTCGTCCTTAGTGTATACTGAAGAAGGAAATTAACATACTATGTTCATCGAGGTGTTCAATTGGAGGTAGAATTCTCAGCAAAGTTACAGAAATGCATTGGCAATAAAGCACAATATCTCACAAGGAAAGCAGGCCATTTGAGTAAGCCGATCAAGTTGCGAATTGATCAGATTAGGGCGGCTGCAAATTATCGAGAATACCAGTCCATTGGTTTGGGAAAACCGCATCTTCTTGATGGAGATTTTGAAGGATGTTTTGCAGTGAACGTTAGCAAGAATTACCGCCTCATTGGACGATTGTGTGTTGAGGACTTGAGCCCTGAGTCGTTGGAACAGTGCGACAAGGTAGTATTAGAGGGAGTGGTCGATTATCATGGCAAGACTAGCACCTGGATTATTCCGTGACCTAATCATACACCCAGGCGAGACATTAAGAGAAGCTCTGGATGACCGTAATATGACGCAGAAACAGCTAGCTGCGAATGTGGGTATGACCGAACAACATGTTTCAAGGGTTATTAAGGGGAAGACAAATATCTCGGGTCCTTTTGCCAAGAAGCTCGAGTATGCTTTGGGTATTCCGGCATCGTTTTGGATGAATCTCCAAAAGAACTACGACCTAGAGTTGGCAGAATATGAAGACAGAAACAATATCACGGACCGCGAATATGACATCTACTCAAGAATATCGACCGTTCTCAAGGACATTTTCGCCGTAAGAGACGAAGAGATGGAGGCGGATAAGACGTTTGGGGTCATTCAAGCTCGGAAACTGTTCAAACTATCGAGCCTAGAAAACATAGCCGCCCAAAGAAGTGCGATTGCTTATAGGGCTTCGAAGGCCGTGGACATTGATGAGTATGTGGCTTTTGCCTGGCACACTCTCTGCGATTGTTATCTCGATAGGATCGGAACACCTAAACCCTGCAACCGCGAAACCCTATCTGGCAGAATTGGGGCTGTTAAGGCCATTATGTTTGATGGGGACATTAATAAAGCGATAGCAGACCTAAGGGGACTTTTCTTCGACTTAGGAATACGCTTTGCTGTTGTTCCGCATCACAAGGGGGCACCCGTTCATGGGATGACTCGGCTCAATACAGACGGCACGATTGATTTGTGCCTTACAATCCGAGGGAGTAAAGCCGACATATTTTGGTTTTCGTTGTTCCATGAGATCGCCCACATTCTTAACGGTGACTTCGTAGATGATGGTGTTGACGTCCAAACCGAAGAAGCAGAACGTGAGGCGGACCGATTGGCGGCGAACCTACTAATCTCCGAAGAATCGTATGTGAACTTTCTTCAGGCCCGTTCCTTTGATTATGAGGACGTTTCCACCTTGGCGAGAGAGAACCATGTACCAGAGTACATCGTCATTGGAAGACTGCAAAATGATGGTCTCATTGGGTGGAACCAATACCGTGGGAAAATACCAAGCTACAAGTGGAAGGAAGAGTATTAGTGTCGACTGACCCTTCCTGAGATGTTTGAGCATCACATACAAGAAGCGTTTCTCCACACAGCAGGGCCTCACTTCGGCAAAGAACGGAACGCTCGACGCCAACGACACAAACGAGCGCTTTCTCGCATGCATTATTAAGCCTCCGTAAATGCCTATTACTAGGCTTTACAGAGGTTTTTTGTTTTTTCACTGCAGCGCATTGATGGTTGCGTCATATAGCCCCGAGCTGAACCAGACCATGGGCCAGCTTCCAGCCTGGCACAGGATTCGTCACCGAGGTTAGAGAATACGTCATAGAACTCAATGGAACCAAGGGGTTGAAGCGTTGGTAATCCTATTCGAACATGTATTCACAGACATCATTTTGCAGCGTGGCTTTGCTTACTTTGCAGAAGGTGCTATTCGCAAGCTTAAGAGAGAAGGCCATAAGATCTATGCTACAGTTGGAGGCAGCGAAGACTACGCTGTTTATATTGAGCTGAAGAATGATGGTATTGAAAGCCTACATTGCAGCTGTCCGCACTTTCAAGGCGGCCACAACTGCAAGCACTTAGCTGCAGTATTCTATGCTTTGGACGAAACCGTGGTGGAAGACGGAGAGCTCGAGGTGTATTCGGACCTTAGCCTTGCCTTAGAGATCCTAAAATCTCTACCCAAAGAAGATATGATAGACTTCTTCAGAAACGAACTGGAGTGGAATGAAGACTTGCGGGCCAGATTTCTGAGCCTCTATCAAGGGCGGGGTAGTCTGAGCGAGTCTTTGTATCATCGGCAGATTGATTCTGTCTTTCAGCATCACTTAGGCCACCAAGATTATATTGACTACGATCAAGTGGATTCCTTTAGCTCGGATGTTCGGGATATTCTATCCTCCATTACAAATCTACTTGCGGCAGAAGAGTACCACTCTGCCTGGAACTTAGCGGAGCATTTAGTAGAAAACATGAGTACCTTAGCCATTGATGACAGTATGGGTACTACAAGCTGGATCATGGGGGAGCTCATCGACCTTGTCAAACGAATCCTTGATGAAGGCCCAGCTTCTATGCAGGACAACATATTTGAGTGGTTGTATGCTGGTCTGAGGGAAGACTTCTTTGACGCCCATGCCAGGGAGTGGACGGATGTGTTGATGGTCTACTTCTTCAAAGAGGATCAGCTCCAGAGGA
>DUQE01000105.1 GCA_012837925.1 Bacillota bacterium | reverse complement strand
TCGTTGATCGGCTGGAGAAGCCGCAAACTCTAGGTGAAAGCCTTCATCGCCAAGAGATTGAAACGCATTGACAGCAAGACCTAAGTCAGAGAGAACGTTGATGACCAGAGAAAGAGCATTGGTAGTTTCATCTTTGATCAACAGACTCAGGTATCTAGCTTCTTCCTCAACTATGAGTTGAGAACCGACAACGATTTGACGCCCTTGTGGGACTTCTAAGCACGCCTGTATGAACAAAGTGTGCTTTTTAATTAGGCGAAGTGACTCTGGAGTAAAGGGTAAAATGGCCGTGTCAATAACGCCGCTGGCCATTTGACTGCATACACTTTCTACAGCATCTGCTGACACGACCGTGAAATCACCATGAGGTAGCACCTTCTTGGCACCCACAATGACTTTTCCTAAGTCCCAACTTAGATCATCGTGGACGCGATGTTCATACTGACGCTCTCTGGAGAGGCGCATTAGAGTGCGTGCCAGTGCGGTTGCATAGGGAGCCAATTCAGGTGGTGTCTGGTTCTCAACGTTAGCCAAAACCCTCGCCTCTTGTTCTGGAACAAAAACGGGCTCCTTTGTCTGCATCTTTATGTCTGCGATCCGATCCACTGTGTTCATCCTGTCGAAAAAGAGTCTCAATAGTGCCTGATCAATTCTGGTCAACTCCTGGCGGAGTTTCTCAAGCTCGCCCATGGTGTTTTCCTCCCCAACCCTGTACTCCAAAAGCCACCAGCATGAGATCCGTCATCGCGATGGCCGCTGCGGCTTCAACTGCCACGACCGCACGAGGGACTATGCAGGGATCGTGGCGACCCTCTATAGTAAGCAGTTCCTCTGTCCCGGTTTCCATGTTTACGCTACGCTGCTGAAGCGCGATAGACGGTGTAGGTTTAATCGCTATCTGAAACACGACAGGCATTCCGTTCGTTACTCCTCCATTGAGTCCACCCTCGTGATTGGTTGCGGTACGCACCTGGCCATCGTCGTCTAGGTACAAAGGATCGTTGTTCTCAGAACCTAAGCGCCGGGCGACCGCAAAACCGTCTCCAAAGGAAACCGCCTTCACAGCCGGAATACCATATAGAAGTGAAGCTAAACGCGACTCGACTCCGCCAAAAATCGGATCCCCTAACCCAGCTGGCAATCCTAGAATAAGACACTGTATTACGCCCCCCACAGAATCACCCTTGGTGCGAACATCTTCCACCAGAGCGAGCATCTTCTCTCCCTGGAGATCATCTAGCACAGGGAACTCCTTTTTCGAAAGGGTCCGAAGACGTTCAATGTCTGGGTTCGCGGTATCAAGTTCGGCGTCTGGAACGCCCCCCAGCTCAGCTACTCGGGCAAAAATCTCCACACCTCTTCTCTCGAGCATCTGCTTACAGATGGCGCCAGCAGCACACAACGGCGCGGTCAACCGGCCGGAGAAGTGCCCACCACCTCTAGGATCCGCGGCCCCTCGAAAACGCACCAAGCCCGTATAGTCCGCATGACTTGGTCTTGGAATGCTTGAAAACTTCTCATAGTCTTTCGATCGCGCGTCCTTGTTCGCAATCATCATGCACAGAGGGGTGCCTGTTGTTTGGCCCTGGTACCATCCTGAGACAATGGTAACAGAATCCTCTTCGCTCCTCGCACTAGACCAGCGGTTTCGACCCGGCGATCGTCTCGCCATGACGCGTTGAATTTCATTAGGATCAAGAGTTTCGCCTGCAGGTACACCATCGATGACAACACCGACGGCCGGTCCATGCGACTCTCCAAACAAGGTGATTTTTAGTTGTTCCCCCCAACTTGACGCCATAGGTGTCGTCTCTCCCATCGTTACCACCCGAAGGCGGTCATGATTCTTTTCACAATCTCATCTACCCCTAAAGATGCTGGCACCTCTAGGTCCGCCACTGCTTCATACAAGGGTTGGCGCATTTCATAGAGATTCTTCGCTTTCTCGAGTCCCTCTGTCAGCAGAGGACGTTTGCGGTTTCCGCCATCGAGGGCGATGCGTTGTAAAGCCAGATCAAAGGGGACGTTCAGATAGATCACTAAGACGCCAGAGCCGAGCAGGGTTTCCATTAGGCCCTCCTGGACAAGTGTGCCTCCACCTGTCGACATGACCATGGTTTCCGGATGCTTAATCTGGTCCAGAAACACTCGTCTCTCCATCTCGCGAAATGCCCCTTCTCCCTGGGACGCAAAGATATCGGTAATACTCTGCCCATAGTCCCCCGCAATCCTCTCGTCCAAATCCACAAAGGGTAGAGACATGGTGTCAGCAAGAGCCTTCCCCACATGGGTCTTACCGCTTCCCATAAATCCGGTCAGTACGAGTTTGATCGGGCTCCGTCGCAGTACTTCTCGTGCCAATCCCTGGCGCAACTCTTCGAGTTCAGTATTGTACTTTGTAAAGTCCACTTCAGGATTCCAGATCTTCTGCGCGGCCAAGGCCTGGGCGAAGAGCATTTGCAGACCGCCCATGGTCCACATGTCCCTTGACTTTGCCCGCAACACCAGACGTGTGGCAGTAGGGTTATAAATGGTGTCAAAGACTGCCTGCACTCCCTCAAGTTGCCTCATAGTCACTGGAAGACCGTCCACATGGGGCCACATACCCACAGGCGTTCCATTCAAGACTACGTTGCAGTCCATGCTATCACCCTCCGGTTCGGGTAATGCTGAAATGTGGCGGAATCCTCTTCTTTGCACCTCACCTACCAAGTGCTCTGCACGGGGTAGATTTCTAGCTTGAACCACGATTTCCCTGGCACCCGCTCGGACTGCTTCGATGGCCAGCACTCTGGCCACACCACCAGCTCCAAGAATGCGAACCTTGCGACCATCCATGGGTACGCCACATGATGCGAAGGCCCGTCCGTCTGTATTGTACCCCGTGCGCCCATAGACTGTGTTGACAGCACCATACTCTGCTGCCGAGGGAGCAAGTTTCTCCAGATATTTGACAATGGCCTCTTTGTGAGGAAGGGTGCAGTTCAACCCATGGAGGGCATCCAAGAGCCTAGGCAGCTCTTTGGGCAGAGACCCTGGTTCGAGCTCATAGAGCCTATATTCTCCATCTATACCCGCAACCTCCATAATGCGTTCGTGGATATAAGGAGACAAGCTATGCCCCAGGGGATAGCCAATCAAGCCAAAACGACGATGGCTTCTTCCATTGTTTTGCGTTCTAGGCAATGTACCGCCCCCAATTCTGTGCAGGTGGATCAACAACTGTTAGTGCCTAATTCATTTTCAGCAGGTTAAATCCTGCATTATGCCTCATCCTTGAGGGTTACAAAAAAACAAGGGCCGTAGCCCCTGTTTTACTTCTCTGTCAACTGTAAAAACTCTTTGACGTCATCGATCGCTAACTTAACTGCAGCGTCCCAAAAATCGGGTTTTGTTAAATCTACGCCCAAGTGCTTCTTCGCCAAGTCTTCCACCGACATTCTCGCGGTATCGGCTAAGAGATTGGCGTAGTTCTCTGCAAAACCCTGACCTTCTGCTCTTGCTCTGGCGTAAACACCTGCGCTGAAGAGATACCCAAAGGTATAAGGGAAATTGTAGAACGGTACTCGAGTCGAGTAGAAGTGGAGCTTCGATGCCCAGAAGTGCGGATGGTATTCTTTCAGACTTCCCAAGAACGCCTCCGTTTGTGCTTCTTGCATCAGCTCACTTAACCGTTTGGAACTCACCAAGCCTTTCTTCCTGGCTTCGTAGAAACGAGTCTCAAAGAGAAAACGCGAATGGATGTCCATGAAGAACGCTACACTGCGTCCGATCTTATCTTCCAGAATCCCCAGCTTCTCTTCAGGCGTGGAGGCCGCTTGAATCGCACCGTCTACAACCAGAAGTTCTCCAAAGGTTGAAGCGGTTTCGGCCACGTTCATGGCGTACCGGCGGAGGAAAAGGGGTGCATCCTTCAACACATACCCGTGATAGGCATGCCCAAGTTCATGGGCCAGCGTACCTAAGCTACTTATTGTCCCGGAATAAGTCATAAAGACTCGGGATTCTTTAGTCAAGGGAAACGAGGTACAGAAGGCTCCAGGACGTTTTCCCCCACGATTCTCTGCTTCTACCCATCGTTTGTCCAGGGCCCGTTGGGTGAAGTCGGCGATCTCAGGGCTGAACTTCCTAAATTGGTCAACGACAAAGGCTTTGGCCTCAGGAAACGGTATCTCCCTGCCAGCATCACCTACAGGTGCCCCAAGATCATACCAGGCAAGCTGATCCAAACCCAAAAGTTCTGCCTTACGCTCGAGGAACTTCGCTAAGTAAGGTTTGCCACCCTGCACAGCACCCCACATCGCGTCGAGTGTAGCCCGCTCCATGCGATTTCTCTGTAAGGGTTCTGATAGAACATCGTCCCAGCCACGATTCTTATAAAGGTTAATCCGGAAGCCCGCAAGGTGGTTTAGGGTACTCGCAAAGAGTTCTGCCTTTTCAGCCCAAGCAGCCTCGTATTTCTGAAAGACTTCTTTACGCACGTTCGGGTCTGGGTTGGACAACAGGTTAGCCGCTTGCCCCATAGACAAGGTCTGGGGCTTACCATCGAGTTCCATCTCGATGGACATTTCTCCAACAATCGTGTAATACAAATGCGACCAGGCATGGTATCCGTCGATCTCCAAATCCGTTACGAGAGCCTCTAGCTCCGGGGACATCTTGGTTCTGGCTACATCACGTCTCTCATTGAGAGAAAAGGCTAGTTCCTTGAGTTCAGTATCCTCCAGAAATGCCTTCCAACGTTCCTCAGGGATACTCACAAAGATGTGATCAATAGCGGTGAAGACTCCTGCGAGCGACGCACTAATTTGCCCGAGGTCCCCCTGCAGTAGCTTGGCCTGATCATCACGAACGTCTTGTGCGGTGAGGCAGCCCACAAAGGCACTGCACTGTCCTAGGTGGATCTGCACATCCTGCATGTCGTAGACCAATGTTTTGAGTTGCTCCACACTGAGTTCAGGTGTGAGCATTTCTACTTGTTTTTTAAGTGCAGCAGTCTTGGCACGCACCGTATCGAGCTGTTTGTGCAACTCGGGTGATGAACTCCCGCCCGGGAAAACGCTCTCCAAATCCCATATATACTGTGGATCCTTCATGTCGTACCTCCTCTTTAGTCGACTAGGCGAAAACGCGCGGTGAAGTGACGCAAGATCGGTGGTTCATACTCAAAGGCCATTCCCTTAATCTCATCACGTTTGGCATAGACTTTGGCAATGGAGTCTGCAATGTAACGCATATGATTGTCCGTATACACCCGTCTAGGAATGGTTAAGCGCAGAAGTTCAAGGTCCGAGAGACCATCTTCACCCGTTTCAGGATCGCGTCCGTAAAGAAGTGAACCGATCTCAACGGCGCGAATGCCACTCTCTACGTAAAGTTCCACAGCAAAGGCGTGTGCCGGGTATTGCGTCTTAGGCATGTCGGGCAAGATTCTTCCTACGTCAACGAAGACCGCATGACCGCCGATGGGCGATTGAACGGGAACCCCCGCCTCCTGCAGTAGTCTACCCAAAAGCCCTACCTGCGAAATCCGCTGGGTCAGATAGTCTTCATCTACGACCTCTTTCAGACCAATCGCCAACGCTTCCATATCTCGACCGGCCAAGCCTCCGTAGGTTGGGAATCCCTCGAGGGGTACAACCATCGCCTGGCAGCGTTGGAAGAGTTCACGGTTGTCGCGTATGGCAAGCACTCCGCCGATGTTTACCAAACCATCTTTTTTTGCACTCATGGTGAAGGCATCGCAGTAGGAGAACTGCTCCTTCACGATCGCAGGAATGCTCTTGCCTGCGTAACCTTCTTCTC
>DUQE01000006.1 GCA_012837925.1 Bacillota bacterium | reverse complement strand
TGTAGCTTAAACCATAGCCAAAGGGGAACAGAGGTTTACTGTCGACTTCAAGATAGTGCCTGTTTTGGGAGATGTAGCGCCTATTGTAGTGAACGGGTGTCTGCCCCACATCCTTTGGAATAGATACAGGTAGTCTTCCGCTGGGATTATGGTCACCAAAGAGTACGTCGGCCACGGCATTTCCGCCTTCCTCGCCAGGTAGCCAAGCTTCGACGATGGCGGCAGCGTGCTCCTTCAACCAAGGTAAAGCCAAAGGCCTTCCGTTCACTAAGACAACGACTGTAGGAGTGCCCGTTGCGATCACGGCCTCCACGAGCTCTTGCTGAACTCCCGGCAAGCCTAGGTCAATACGGTCGTGGAACTCGCCGTCGGACTCCCCGATTTCTTCATCGATCGCGAAGTCAACGTAGCGTTCCTCATCACTTAAGACATTGACTCCGGCTAAGCCTGAGCGCCCACCTACCACCACTACCGCGACCTCGGCCCGTTTGGCTGCTTCCACAGCAGCGGGAATTCCACTTCGATCCATACCGACGATGGAGCATCCTTCAGCGTGGATGATCTCTGTTTTGGGCGAGACGGTTGAGGAGATCCCCTCCAAGACACTGACCACGCGCACCGCGTCTTCTTTGCGATTGACGTGTGCACTGTAAGCGTAATCGCCTAGTAGGCTCCTGGTCGACGCACCGTTGGGTCCGATGACGGCGATGGACGACAATTCTTTATCCAAGGGGAGAAGATCGCCCTCGTTTTTTAAAAGGACCATTGTATGCCTTGCAGCTTCGCGTGCCAAATTGCGATGGCTTTCCGTCTCAAACTGAAGCTCTTCCCGCACTGGCTCGACAAATCTGTGCTCAAAGATCCCCAGTGCCAATTTAAGAGCAATGTGGCGCTCTGCGGACAGGTTCACGACTTCTTCAGCGATCAAGCCTTCGCGGACGGCCTCAACGAGTTTTGACCCGTAACACTGAACGTCGGGCAGTTCAATGTCTAGTCCGGCTTGAAGTGCCAAGACACCCGAATGCTTCTCATCGAGTGAGACACGGTGATCGGTGTTCAGCATGGGGATACTCCAATAGTCTGAAACCACGACGCCTTCAAAACCCCACTCATCCCGGAGAATCGAAGTCAAGAGCTTGCGCGACGATGCGCAAGGCTCGCCATCCCAGTCGTGATAGGCGTTCATCACCGATAAGGCCCCTTCTTCCTTGATCACCGCTTCAAAAGGCAGCAGATGTTCCTCCCGCATTTCTTTCTCTCCCAGAGAAACCGGTGCGTGGTTTCGGCCGCCTTCGCAGACCCCATGACCTGCGAAGTGTTTGAGGGTGGCCACGATTCCGTTAGTCAAGTCTGACCCTTGCAGGCCTCTTACATAGGCTGCGGCCATTTCGCTGACCAGATAGGGATCCTCGCCGAATGTTTCTTCGACGCGACCCCACCGCAGATCGCGGGCTAAATCAAGCACGGGAGATAACCCTAGATGGGCACCAACGGCTCGCATTTGCTCGCGGGTAATGACGGTCGTCTGCTCCAGTAGTTCTGGTTGAAACGAACTCGCCATTCCTATGGATTGAGGAAATGTCGTTCCTCCCTTGGCCATGTAGCCCGAGAGGCATTCTTCGTGCATCAAGGCAGGGATCTTCAAACGGGTATGGTGCAGAAGGTATTCTTGAATCTCGTTGGCGGCCTGTGCCGCTTCTGCGGGACTCAAGTCACTGGCCCCGGCCAGTCGAGTGACCTGCCCTATGCCGTTCTTGAGCCTTTCTTTACCTTGCTCCGAGAGCTTCCCGTTTTCCAACAACTCGTGTGGACCGAAGGATCCCAACTGAGCGACTTTTTCCTCCAACGTCATGCTGGCAACGATCTCTTTCGCTTGCTTCCAATACACTGGAGAGATGCGACTTGGTTTCATGATATGTTCCCCCTCTTCTGTGATCTTCTCTTATCCCTTGAGAGCACCTGTAACCATACCTTTGATCACCTGTTCCTGAAGGACGAAGTAGATCAGGATCAGGGGTAGAGCGGCTAAGGTAAGTGTTGCCATGATCAACGGAATGTCGATGCTGTATTGACCGTGGAAGTTCCACAAGCCCATGGTCAAGTTCCAATTCTTCCTGCTTGTCAGCAAAACCAAGGCATAGATGAACTCATTCCATAGCATAATGAAACTGTAGATAGCTACTGTCGAGAGAGCTGGTTTCGAGAGCGGAATGATGACTCTAGCATAAATTTGCAGCCGCGACGCACCATCAATAACCGCTGCTTCTTCGAGTTCCAAGGGAATGTCACGCATAAAGCCCACCAGGACAAAGACGGAGATGGGCAGACTAAAGGCCACATAGGGGCCAATCAAGGCCGTCAGGCTGTCATAGATGCCTAGAGCTCGTGTGAGATTGTAGACCGGAATCAAGGTGATGTGAATCGGAATCATCATCCCAGCCACAAACAGTCCATACACCAGACTGCTAAGGCGAAAGCGAACTCTGCTAATGACATAACTGGCCAAAGAAGACACCAGAATAATGATGGCGACAGAAATCACCGAAACAGTTACGCTGTTGAAAAAAAAACGGAAAAAGCCCCCTTCAATCACGCGGAGGTAGTTCGTGTACAGGAACTTTTCTGGAAAAGCCCACACCGGCTTAATCAAGAACTCCATTCTACCCTTTAGGCTGGTGTTGACCATGAAAACAAAGGGATAGAAACTAATCACAAACCACAACGCAGCAAATAGATACAGGCCAACTTGCTTAAGCATTTTTTTGATCATCGCCTGTCACCTCCTTCATACTGTTTGCGAGACGTGACTCGCACGAAGACCATGGACAAAACAAATCCGATGGTAAACAAGGCAACAGCGATGGTGCTTCCGTATCCCATGCGTAAATGATGGAATGAGCGCTTGTACATGTAGGTGGCCATGAGTTCTGATGCATGATTGGGACCTCCGCCGCTGAGGACATGAATGAGGTCAAAGTATTTTAAGGAACCAACCAAAGAGAGCACAGCTGCATTCGTCACTGTAGGCCACAACAGTGGAAGGGTAATCGTCCAGAAGGCTTTCCAGGGAGAGGCGCCGTCAATTTTAGCGGCCTCATAAAGCTCCAGGGGGATTCCCACCAAGGCGGCCATGAATAGAAGCATGTAAAAGGGAATAAACTGCCAGTTCACAGCGTTGATGACGGAGTAAAGGACGACTTTAGGATCGCCCAACCAATCGAGAATCCAATCATAGCGCCCTATCGCCTCTAGAAACATGTTCAAGAGCCCAAAGGTAGGTTCGTAGATGTAACGCCAAAGCATACCAATGGCTACGGCCGACATCATGTAGGGCAAGACATAGACTGTCTTAAGGAGCTTCGTCCACCTGAACCGACTGGTCAGGAGCAGTGCTAGAGCAATACCCATGGGCAATTGGGTGGCGAGCGAAATGACGACAAGGGTGACATTGTTCTTGAGTGCTTTCCAAAATACGGGATCGCCGATTAGTTCCTTCCAGTTCTCAAGCCCAATGAATGAGCGCTGTCCGATACCATCCCATTTGAAGAGGGAATAGAAAAAGGAAACGGGGATTGGTGCTAGGACATAAAGAGCAAAGAAGAAAAGTGCGGGGGCTAAGAACAGAAAGATGGTGACACCTGGCCTTCGATACCAGGGAAGATGATCTAGTGCCTTCATACGATCACTCCACTTCCATGGATTAGCGAGTCTCCAATGGGAACAGGGGGAGGCTCCCCTCCCCCTTTTATCACCTAGTTCTCACCGTGATAACGCTTTGCAGCCTGCTCCATGGTTTGAGCAGCCTCTTCAGGCGTCATCTCGAGGCCAAAGAGTGCCTGGGTTGTGTCAAGATGAACTTGAGCCAACTCCGGTGGTAGAGATTGGTCGTACCACAATTGCACAGCATCCGACCCACTCACAGCCTGATACAGACTCTTCATCATGGGATCCGTGATCTTGGCGTCAATGTTCTCACCAAAGGGCGGAATATGACCATTGGCGATCAACATGTCAGCGGCCTTTTCGTCGGACAGATATCCAAGGAATTTTACGGCGTAATCTTTGTGTTCACACTTCTCAGCGATGGAGAAGTAGTTGTCACCTGGTGTACCCACGAGGTTGGAGGGGTCACCTAAGCCGCCTTCAATTCCTGGGAAGACGAAGAAATCAAGTTTCTCCAATAGTGGCTCGTTTTCGGCCTTGATGGTTCCCCAGGCCCAGGATCCCATGAGATACATGGCGGCCCTATCCGTATACAATAGGTTACGCGATTGAGCGAGATCCTCATCCATGCTTTGGAACCCACGTGGGAAGGCATTGTTTCTGACTAACTCTTGTAGATACTCCCCGGCCTTAACGAAGGCTTCGGAAGCAAAGGAACCACCGTCTGTGCGCATCATGGCCTTGTAGAAAGCTTCAGGTCCTCCGACCCGATCTACGAGGTACATGAAGTACATGGACCCGGTCCACTTGTTGGCATTGGCCAAGGCAAACGGTGTAATATTGTTCTCGTTTAGAACTTTCATGACTTCGAGTAACTCAGAGTAGGTAGTTGGTATGTTTAAGTTGAGGTTTTCAAAGATGTCCGTTCTGTAAAAGACCAAGGCCGCGACCATGTTCGTGATGGGCACTCCGTACACACGACCGTTTACGGAAGCTAAGTCCATAGCAACGGGCAGGAAGTTGTCATACAGTCCCTCTTTGACAAGAGCGTCGGTCATGTCCCATACCTTACCGGCGTTAATGTAGGTTTCTAGTGGTCCACCACCCCAGGACATGAAGATGTCGGGTTCGTCGTTGGCGCCCATGGCGATCATGAGCTTCGTCTTGTACTCGTCATTGATGATTTGTACTTCCTCGATCTTGACGTTCGGATAGTCTGCCTCAAATCTGCGAATAGCATCTTGAATGGTGTTTTGAGCTGCTCCTACGTTGGTGTGAATATGCCAAAGCGTTAAGTTGATTTCTTGAGCGAAGACCCCAAGGCTCATGCCTAGGAGAATACTGATAACAAGCAAATACATTGTTGCTTTCTTCAACACAGTTATCCCTCCTATGTTTCTCGTTCTTCCACAACATTCCGCTACATTCACACTGCTAGTGTCAGTTCATCCCCCCTCCTTGGTTCGTTTACTTGGCCCCACAGGACCTTCGAATAATCAACTCAGCATCAAGTAAGACCCGGGTGGTTTTTCGTAGTGGCCATTCGATTTGCTTCACAAGTTCTTCTGTGGCCACACGTGCCAGATCATCAAATGGGATTTGAACGGTGGTCAACCCTGGTTCCACATACGACGCTAAGATGATATCGTCAAAACCAACCATGCGAATATCTTCAGGCACGCGGATACCATGCTTCTGTAAGGTTCGCATGCATCCGATGGCCATCATGTCGTTGGCAGCGAAAATTCCGTCTGGTAGTTTTCCGCTCTTGATGATTTCTAGGGCGCACTTCTCTCCGGCGGGCTCGTGAAAGTCTCCTTGGAAGAATGAAATGGAATCACCGTCGAGACCGTGTTCCTCGCAGGCCTTTACGAAGCCCTTTTTCCGCTCTAGGGCGTCTCGTGAATTTGAGGGCCCTTGAATATGTAAGATCGTCTTAGCACCAAGTTCTGCCAAATGTCGTCCGGCCTTGTATCCTCCTGCAAAGTCGTCTACGGCGACGTAGCTGTGCGGTGAATCAAAGTCCGTTGGTGCCTTTGACAACCTGAAAAAGGGAATCTCTGCTTTCCGGAGATTTTCTACATAGGTTCTCTCCATGGCTAGGTAGCTTCCGACAATGATGGCACCTTGAAACTGCTTTGTCGTCATCTGCCACTGCAGAAAGGAGTTGATCTTTCCTTCTTCGGTTCCAAAATGAAAGACTAAGTGATAGCCCAATTTTTCGGCCGTAACATAAATGGAGTGCAAGAACATCATGGCGAATTGGCTGTCTCTTTGTGTCTGGCTCTCGGACGTGCTGGGCCAGGTAACTAAAACAGCCAAGGTTTGTTTCTCAATGTTTCTCGTCGGTTTCTCATAGCCTAACTCTGAAGCAGTCTGCAAAACTCGTGTCGCCAACTCCGGATCTACGGATGGATGACCGTTCATGACCCGGCTCACTGTGGCTAGGGAAACACCCGATTGTAGAGCTATATCCCGTAGTGTCGCCATGTTCTTACCCCTTTTACATTTCTTATGATGTCGCGTGTATTTCCCTTCCTTATTTCACCAGAAATCTACCATTTCCTCCCTTATTTCGCGAATTTCAAGAAACTTTTTCCTATTTTACGCGAATATCGGGACTGAACTGGGGCGTTGATGAGGAACTTTTTCCCAAAATGGCTTGGAGTAGAAATGTGGAATGTAAAAAAAGTGGTTGCAAAAAGAGGCTGTTCATGGTAGGATTATTGATGTTACAGGCTTTCCATATGCCGAAGTGGTGGAATTGGCATACACGTACGACTCAAAATCGTATGGGCTTCGCCCGTGTGGGTTCGACTCCCACCTTCGGCACCATAAGAAGATTAACCCCAGTTTAGCTGGGGTTTTTTATTTTCTTGGACAAAATTGCTCATCAATGGATCACGAACATCAATTTAGCCCGATCCCACGGCGAAATGGAATGGTCGGGCAAAGTTGAGCGGCTCATATGAGTCGTTCTTTTCTACTACAACCGCAATACGATACTGGCTGGAGAGATTAAGCACATAGGGACAAAAAAAGACAGGCTACCTTCTCACATACAAGAGGGTAGCCTGACTTATACTATGACTAGACGTCTTTCACCTCGGACAGTTTTGCACCCAAACTTCCACCCGGATGATAGCGATGGAAGTCTGCCTCCGTAAACCCTCTTAAGGTCGACAAAGTAACAGCTAGGGCATCACCAATTACTAATGTCAGAGTGGCACTCGTTGTCGGGGCCAGGTTAAGATGGTCCGCTTCTCTTGCATAGTCATAGGCAATGGACACATCTGCAGCTTTCGCTAGACTGGAATTGTGATTCGATGTTATCGAGATCCTCTTAGAGCCAATTTGATCGAGAATGGGAATGACATTCAGTACTTCAGCCGTTTCCCCACTATTGGACACCAGAATCACTACATCGTCCTTGCCAATCATACCCGAATCACCATGCGCTGCTTCTGTAGAATGGACGAAGAATGCCGGAGTACCTGTACTAGCAAAGGATGCGGCCATCTTCTTACCAATGATGCCCGACTTTCCCACACCCGTGACCACGACCTTGCCGCGGCAACCCTGAAGCAGATTTACGGCCTCCACATAGCTTTGATCAATTTGATCGAGTAGCCCCCGAACGGCTTCCGCTTCAACTGTAATCGCCTGCCTTAAGCGCTCTTGCACATCCATATAGCCACACTCCTATCGTCAATTTGAACAACTGAATACCACAATACAAAACCATCTAGAGCCTACCGACCTGTCTCAGATGTCAATGATGTACAAAAATCAAGATTCCTTGTGAGGCAAGTATTGCCAACGTAATCTGGCATCAATGAGCTAACCCGCTCCCACACACAAAGTAAACGTTTACATTGTACTGAAAAAAATATAGCAACGCCTACCAGCCCTTTAACTCAACACAACAATAACACACACAATCACAACCGTCAAGGAGAGCGTGCACAGAGGTGTTGGCGTGGACATAAGGCAGTTGCCAACCCACACAGCCCTTTGAAGACAAAGGTTTGTGTGCTATCATTAAAGAAAATAAAGGCCTCCTGTTCTGGCCTATGACATGATGATGTTTTAGGTAATGAATGGGGAAATGGCCGTTTTGTTAAATTGCAGTCTCGCCTACTCGGAGAGCATGGTTATTAGGCATACTTTCCGAGGGTGATTCAGACAAGGAGCTGACATATGATGCATGATACTCAAATCGAAAAAATCCTGCAGAAGCTGAAGAACATTGAAGAGGCGTATGCCCAAAACATCTTTGAGCGGGTCTTGGAAATCCCAGCACAAGTCTATGAAACCGAGGACCATCTGCGGTCTGTGCCCTCTGATGTACAGTGGGCAGAGGCCCATTCAGGCATGTCCTGGGGTGGCCCTTGGATGACTGCTTGGTTCAAGGGAAAAGTGCAGATCCCCCCTGAATACCATGGGGAGCGAGTCTTTGTCACAATAGACTCTTCTGCAGTGGAAGGCTTCTGTTTCATCAACGGAAAACCCAAGGGGATCATAACGAATCCCAATAATGTTCTCGACCATCTGGCCCATACCCATGTGATGTTGGCTGACGCTTCCTCTGAGGAGACTAACTTCGAGGTGGCTTTTGAGTGTTACGCAGGCCATCCCATGATCGGCTGGCATCCTTTTGAGAACTACGGCAAGGTACCCGCTGACCTTGGAGATTTCCGAAGAGTCTTCAGAAACATTTGGCTCACCGTGATGCGGGATGATATCAAAGATTTTGTCTTCGACTTGCGAGCTTTGCGCCAACTCGTCACCAAATTGCCCAGCACGAGTTTCCGCCGTGCAGAAGTGATAAATGCGCTTATCGAGGTGTACTCCGTTATTGTTCAGTATCCTGTGGATCATGACGAAACCGAATGGCGTCCGAAGTTGACCACTGCTCGTGCGATTATGAAACCCATTCTTGAGCAGACAAACTCGCAAAGTGCTCCCTACGCTGGAATTATTGGTCACTCACATATGGATACAGCATGGTTATGGACTGTGGATGAGACTATCCGTAAGTGTGCGCGAACCTATGCAAATGTACTTACGTTAATGGATCAGTATCCGGAGTACACCTTTATGCAAAGCTCGGCCTTGCATCTCGATTGGATGCGGAAGTATTATCCCGACATATTCGCAGGTATAAAACAGCGGGTTGCAGAGGGAAGATATGAGCCTAACGGTGGTGTCTGGGTTGAATGCGACGGTAACATGACATCAGGCGAAGCAATGATTCGACAGTTTCTGTGGGGACAGCGCTTTACCCGCGAACACTTTGGCTATACGTCAGATACATTCTGGTTACCGGATACCTTTGGATACAGTGCAGCCATTCCCCAAATCATGAAGGGATGCAATATTGACTACTTCTTAACAACAAAACTAGATTGGAACGATACTACATCCTTTCCCTATCACTCTTTCATATGGCGAGGAATCGACGGTTCTGAAGTACTCGCCCATCTCAACTGCATAGATGTTTGGCCCGATGTGAATCATGTTTCTGATCGAGTTGCTGCCCTAAGGCAAAAACACGTCAGTGATATGCGGCTCTTGTCTTACGGTCACGGCGATGGAGGCGGTGGACCGCAGTACGAGATGCTAGAAGCTGCTCGACGAATTCGGGATTTAGACGGTTGCCCACGCGCTGAACACACCACGGTCAGCAAATTTATGAACAGGTTAGAAGATACTGCCAAGAATCTTCCATATCACAATGGTGAGCTCTATGTAGAATTACATCGGGGAACGCTGACACAAATGCATGAGATAAAGCGCAACAATCGTTTGGCTGAGTTAGCGCTGCGAGACTTGGAAATACACAGTGTACTGGCAACTCTTGTAACTGGTTCTCCAAAAAATCCCCTCACAAACGATTTGTGGGAGACTTTATTACGCAATCAGTTCCATGACATATTACCAGGCACATGCATTCCAGAAGCGCACGATCAGGCGATTGAGGAGTTGTCCGAGGTTGTTGCCACGGCACGATCAGAGCAGCAAACGGTGTTATCTTCGCTCTGCAGGGCTGGTTCAGCCGTGACGGTCTTTAATACCCTGAGTTGGGAACGAAACGGTCAAATAGCGATAGATAGAGGTTGTGCCGATGGAGTACCCAAGAGCAACCCATACCAGGAAATCGAGACGGTCTTCGGAGAACAGAAGCTGGTCATAGGTGATTTGCAGACGCCCCCTATGTCAGCTGAGACTATCGAGCTTACGCATGAACCCCTGAGGAAAGAAGCGGATTCAGCTTTTAGATATGAGGGGAATACTCTCACAACCACACATCTGAGAGTCACCTTCGATAGTGATGGCTTCATTACGTCTCTAGTCGATCTATCAAACGATAGGGAGCTCAGAGGCAATGGATACCCCTTGAATACCTTCTTGATGGCTGAGGACGTACCTGCTGCTTGGGACAACTGGGATATCGACGCCGATACTCAACTCAAACTGGAACCTGTAGCAGTTCTCCAGAGTCGCGAGGTTGTTGCTGATGGTCCCCTGCAGTTTAGAATCCGCAGCGTCTATAAAATGGGACGATCGGAGATTAAGCAGGATATGGTTTTCTATGCTGACACTGCGCGAATTGACTTTGAAACCGTGATCGATTGGCAAAGCCCTCATTCGCTACTGAAGGTCGACTTTGATTTCAATGTCTTTGCGAGCACAATGCGTAATGAGATCCAGTTCGGTCACCTAGAACGGCCAACTCACACCAATACGCCGTATGATGCTGCAAAGTTTGAAGTATCTAACCACAAGTGGACAGACATATCCGAGAATCGATATGGAGTTGCCATTCTCAATGACTGCAAATACGGCATCTCAGCTCATGGATCCGACCTCAGATTGACATTGCACAAAGGGGGGTGTCGTCCCGACCCCCGTGGCGATGTAGGTGTTCATCAAATGACGTACTCTTTGCTACCGCATAACAGCGGATTTACGACGGAGAGCGTGATTCGACCAGCGTACGA
>DUQE01000104.1 GCA_012837925.1 Bacillota bacterium | reverse complement strand
TGACCTACAGTACCCACGTTCACGTGGGGTTTGGTTCTTTTAAACTTTTGCTTTGCCATTTTTGAATTTCCACTCCTCCCGAAAAAACATTGCTGATCCAAGATCACGATCAGATTCGTCAAGTCCTTCCAAAGTCCTTCTAACTAGCTAAGAAAAGCAACATTCCGTATAATGCGACGAGCCAAGCCCCTAGCAGGACGGCAAGAATGTGTCGGTCGCGGATCACAAGCCCTTTGGATCTCTTCTCTATTGTTACCATGAATATGGAAAACAAAACACCCGCGGGCCACACAAGCCAGAGCGGCAACAGCCAGTAGAATACATATGTAATTGACACGCCCAGGATGAATGCCAGCATGACTCGTCAGGCCCCCCAACTCGCTCTAGCTTATAGTATGGGAGTCTTATCCTGATGCAACAAAAAACCACCAGAATCTCTCTGACGGCTTAAAATTTGGTTGCGGGGGCCGGATTTGAACCGACAACCTTCGGGTTATGAGCCCGACGAGCTACCAGACTGCTCCACCCCGCGTTGTTTGAAAAAATGGTGGAGGGAGAAGGATTCGAACCTTCGAAGGCATCGCCAACAGATTTACAGTCTGCCCCCTTTGGCCAGCTTGGGTATCCCTCCACGCAAAATTGTATTTAATTGGAGCCGGTGGAGGAAATCGAATCCACAACCTCTCGATTACAAGTCGAGTGCTCTGCCAATTGAGCTACACCGGCGCAACAACTAAGAGTATAGCAACCAAATATCGGTTTGTCAATATCTTTTTCGTAATCAAATCTCTCCAAAAAAGCTTCCTAAATCTGGTTACTGAATGCTCTCGCGTTTCTCCAAATAACGTTCGAGTTTCCGCTTCACTCGCTGCAATGCGTTATCAATCGATTTCACATGGCGGCAGAGTTCGTCGGCAATTTCTTGATAACTCTTACCCTCGAGATAAAACATCAGCACTTGCCACTCTAGTTCACTAAGAAACTCCACCATCTTGCTTTCAATGTCCACAAACTCTTCGCGACTGATTACCAGTTCTTCAGGGTCCGTGACCTTCGAACCCGAGATCACATCGAGGAGTGTACGATCGGATTCTTCATCATAGATGGGTTTGTTTAATGACACATATGAGTTCAGAGGAATGTGTTTTTGGCGAGTTGCTGTCTTAATGGCTGTGATAATCTGACGAGTAATACACAGTTCTGCGAAAGCTCTAAACGACGCTAGCTTGTCAGGTCGAAAATCTCGAATGGCTTTGTAGAGGCCAATCATACCTTCTTGGATAATATCCTCCCGATCAGCGCCAATTAAAAAATAAGACCGTGCCTTGGCCCGTACAAAGTTCTTGTACTTGTTGATTAAGTGCTCTAGGGCCTGATCATTTGCATCCCGGGCTAGCTGGACAATCTCTTCGTCGCTTAGACTTTCGTATACATCGTAATACTTCTTCGGTGCATTAGCACTCACCATCGATCGCCTCCACCTCAAGTGTTACTGCAAACAGTTTGTCCCAGTCGCACAAACCTATTATACACTAAGGCGAAAACAGGGTCAAGATTGACCATTCCTTTGCCTGGCGACCTCAAACATGAGCAAAGCAGCTGCCACGGACGCGTTCAAAGAGTTAATCTGACCCCGCATGGGGACGGAGGTTAAGAAGTCACACTTCTCCTTGATCAGGCGACTCAAACCAGCCCCTTCCCCTCCTATGACCAAAGCCATAGGGCCTGTTAAGTCTTGGGAGAAGCAGGAGTCTCCTTCCATATCTGCCCCAACAATCCAGTAACCAGCCTTCTTGAGGCTATCGATTGTGTTGGCCAGGTTGCCTACCCTGCAGATGGGTACATAGTTGGCAGCCCCTGCAGAAGACTTCATCACAGTCTGGGTAACGGCTACGGCCCTTCTCTTGGGAATGATCACTCCGTCGATTCCCATGGCCTCCCCGCTCCGGATGATGGAACCAAGATTATGCGGGTCCTGAATTCCATCCAGGAGAATCAAGAAAGGTGCCCACGTCGGGTCCTGCGGTTTGGCCAGTAGATCCTCAAGTTCAACATAGGAGACACCGGAGACTTGAGCAAGAACCCCTTGATGATTGCCGCTTTCACTGAGCTTGTCCAGTACAGTGCGGTCTACCTCTTGAACCACGATACCTTGTTCTCTGGCTAGAGCGAAGATCTCCCGTATGGACCCTTGTCTTTGACCCTTGGCCACCAGGATTTTGTTGATCTCGCGACCCGACCGGAGTGCCTCTAATACTGGTTGACGTCCTACTACATCACTCACTGATTCTCAGGACCTCTCTTTCGAACTCATCAAAGCTTATGGGAGCCACATCCTTTACGATCTTCAAGATCGCCTCCGCATATTGACGGATCTCATACTGGGCATGCTTATCAAGGCGCAGCTTGAGAAAGTTCATCAGCGCATTGCCATTGACGGTCCAGTAAAATGTGGTGTAGATTCCGATGGGCAAAACGCTCCGCGCCTGTTCACGCACCATTTTGCTCTCGCCCGTTCCATTAACAAGCTCTTCATAAAAATCAAAGGCAGCTTCATTGTGGCGAATCCAAGCTTCCCGCAATTCGCCCTCGAGATGTTCCGGAACATAGTAATCACGTAAGGCTACACAATAGCGAAGGGACTCTTCATTATACGAGCCGATGCGATGGCGAAACCATTGTCTTGCGACAAAAAGCGGAGTCTTGACGTCAAAGGTGAAGACCATCGCTTCAAAGGGAGTCTTATGTCCCGCTTTGATCAAATGCCTGAGCAATTGACGATCGGCGTTTTCGGTCTTGGCTTCGCTGCGGTAGCAGCGCCTGGCATTACGGATCACCGCAGAATCGCCGCCCATACTTTCGACCAGCTGCACATAGCCACTATTCAATACCTGCATACTCATCCTCCTTGGGGCTCACTCGTGGGATCGATCGTACTCAAAAGTTCCTGAAGCCGCTCCATCTGACCGTTTAAATACAGGTAACCAACGAGGGCTTCCATGCCTGTACTATAACGATACTCTACCACATCACCGCGATGTGAGATCCCACCCTTAGCATTTCGCCCTCGGCGGACGACATCCCTTTCCTCTTCTGTTAATTGAGGTTCCCAAGCATGCACAATCTCCGCCTGACTCGACGCCTGAACATATTGCACAGCCATCTTATGCAGCTTCTGCATCTTTCCTGGATAAGCAGCAAGTTTGGTGCGAATGTACAGCTCATAAACGGCGTCGCCTACATAAGCCAAGACAAGCGGAGAGAGCTCCCTAGGATTTGTTTTCTCATCGACAAACACGCATCTACACCTTCCATCTGGGACCCTGCGGCGTGTCTTCGATCGTAACACCCAGACTAGCCAACTGGTCTCGAATCTGATCCGATAAGGCGAAGTTCTTCTGTTTTCTAAGCTCTTCACGAAGGCCAAGTAGGAGGTCAAGTAGTGACTCGGCTAAACCATCACTTCCGGCCTTTTTGTCTTGAAGGACTCCAAAAATGTTCCCGGCAAAGGTCTGGAGAATGTCATGGGCCTTTTGCAGCACTTCGGTCGTGTTTCCCTGTCTGTGCTTATAGCCATTGATCTCCCGCACTACCTCAAAGAGTACGCCAAAGGCCATGGCGGTGTTAAAGTCATCGGCTAGAGCTGCTACTACTTCGGCTTCAAGACTTGTGAGTTTCTCTAGCGTCTCCTGATCAAAACTCGTTCTCTCCTCCGTCGACCTGGCCAGATCGTCCTGCAGAGCCAAGAAGGCATCATTAAGGCGCGTCCATCCCTTGCTTACTTCTTCAAGTTTCCCATCGTAGAACTCCAACGCCGAACGATAATGGGTAGAGAGCAGATAAAAGCGCAGTAGCTCCTTGGGATAGCGCTTAACAAGCTCTTTTACAGCAATTACATTGCCGATGGACTTTGACATCTTCATGTCCTTCAAGTTAAGCATGCCATGATGGACCCAGTACCTGGCCAAATCGCAGCCGGTCGCCGCTTCAGACTGGGCGATTTCGTTTTCATGGTGTGGGAAGATGAGTTCATCGCCGCCACCGTGAAAGTCAAAGGCTTCACCCAGATATTTCAGACTCATGGCCGAGCATTCAATATGCCATCCAGGACGTCCTTCTCCCCATGGGCTCTTCCAGGCGGGTTCTCCTGGTTTCGCCTCTTTCCAGAGTGCAAAGTCTGCTGGGTCTCGTTTGGCGGGATCCACTTCGAACCTTGTTCCCTGACGCAGCTCTTCCAGCCTTTGCTTACTCAACTTGCCATATTCGGGGAAAGATGCCACATGGAAAAACACATCGCCACCTGCAGGGTAAGCATGCTCTTTTTGCACCAATTTGTCCACAAGTTCAATGATCTCTGGCATATGCTCAGAGACTTTAGGGTAGATATCGGCTCGTTCCACACCTAGGGCATCCATGTCGGATAGATACTCCGCAATGTATTTTTTGGAGATCTCCAGGGCAGGAACGCCCTCATCCAAAGAACGGGCTATGATTTTGTCATCGACATCGGTGAAATTCTGAACGTGGAGCGTCTCATATCCCATCATGCGAAAGAAGCGTTTGATTACGTCCCAGACAACGCTGGGTCTAGCATGTCCCAGGTGCGTCTCGGAATACGGAGTAACACCACAGACGTAAATACTCACTTTTCCGGGCTCCCGCGGTATGAACTCTTCCTTCCGCTGGGTCATGGTGTTGTACACTTGAATCTTTGTCATCTGTCTCGCCTCCTGAGAACTAAAGTTAAAAACCCTCATCTCCTATACAGAGACGAGGGTCGCGGTTCCACTCTGCTTTTACATGCACTGTAGCACACGCGCCACAACGCACATAACACTCAAAAAGCTATAACGGGCCAACCCGTCCAAATGCTACTCGCAGCATAAAGGTTTTCGCATTGGAGGATCCGGGGTGCACTTCATTGGGTTAACCACAGGATACTCTCACCAATTGTATCCCTCTCTTAGAGGCGCTCTCAACTACTCTCCCCGTCATATCCTGTATGAAATTGATAAGCCCATTATATGCAAACGAGGTTGCCTTTGTCAACCGCTATCGAGCCTTTCCGAAGGCGTGACAGCTAACGGTCGTTGAAGACTGGTTGCCGCTTCTCAACGAAGGCCTTAAGCCCTTCGGGACCGTCCTCGGTGGCAAGACATTTTGCGAAAAGAGTGGCTTCTTGCTGACCGTGGGCAGGGGTTACACCCATGCCAGAGCCCGACACGGCCTGTTTAGCCAGGGCGAGAATGGGACCCGACTTCTTCGCCACCTCTTCTGCGAGCTTCTGCGCCTCGGGAAGGAGCTGTTCAGGTTCAAGAACCCGAGAGACCAGCCCAGCCTCGAGTGCCTCTTGAGCAGAGAAACGCTGTCCTGTAAAGATCCACTCCTTGGCTTTGGCTGCTCCTACAATACGTGGCAGGCGTTGGGTACCCCCGAAACCCGGAATGATCCCCAGGTTGATTTCGGGTTGACCAAATGATGCCTTTTCCGATGCCAAGCGGAGATCGCAAGCGAGGGCTAGTTCACATCCGCCGCCGAGGGCATAGCCATTCACGGCCGCAATAAAGATGGCGGGGTGGTCTTCTATGCCCTGAAAAACCCTATTGCCTAGGGAAGAGAACTGCTCTGCCTGTTTGCAGTCCATCGCAGCCATCGCCGCTACATCAGCACCTGCAGCGAAAGCTTTTCCCTGTCCGGTAATGACCACAGCCTTGATTTTCTGTTCTCTGAAGCCTTTCAAAATAGTCTCCAGTTCTAACAACATGCCTTCATCAATCACATTGAGCTTCTCTGGACGGGCCATTTCCAAAAGAGCCCACTGGTCCTGAATGGTTACCTTGAAACATTGTAGATTCATAGTGACCTCCTTTGGAACCTAGTTGTAGTCAAAGAATCCCATTTTCGTTTTTCGTCCCAACCGGCCAGCACGAACCATTTTGCTCAAGAGCGGTGCTGGACGGTACTTATCTTCTCCAAGCTCCTCGTGAAGAGTTTCCATAATCGCCAGGCAGATGTCAAGGCCGACCAAGTCAGCCAAGGCCAAGGGACCCATGGGGTGATTGGCACCAAGACGCATGGCGGTGTCGATGTCTTCTGCCGATGCTACTCCTTCCGAAAGCAAGAACACTGCTTCGTTGATCATGGGAATCAATAACCTGTTGACGACAAAGCCAGGCGACTCTTCGACCAAGACCGGCGTCTTACCTAAGGATTCTACAAAACTGTTTACCTTATCCAGGCAGGCCTGTGAAGTAAAGGGTGTCCGCACCACTTCAACCAACTTCATAACTGTCGCGGGGTTGAAAAAGTGAATGCCAATAACCCGCTCTGGTTGTGGCACCTGAGCAGCAATGGCGGTAATGCTCAGAGCTGAAGTGTTCGTGCCCAGAATGCAATCCTTCGAGCAGATTGTGCCCAGTGTGGCGAAGAGTTCTTTCTTGACCTCCAGGTCTTCTAGAGCTGCTTCGACCACAACGTCTACATCCTTTAGATCATGAAGTTCACCAGTGGGGGTAATGCGGCTGAGAATTTCATCTCTTGTCGCGGCATCAATGCGTTCCTTTTCCACCTGGCGATTTAGTCTCTTTTCTATGGCCTTGAGCCCTGCTTCGGCCCTAGCCTGGTCGACATCAACCAAGACCACACGCCCTACTTGAGCTGCGGCTTCAGCAATGCCTCCTCCCATAGTTCCTGCACCAATCACACCAATTGTCATCATTGCTTCCTACACCTCCACTATGCTGGTTGGAGCTAGATCCTCTCCACTACAGTCGCATACCCTTGCCCGCCGCCAATACACAAAGTGGCCAAACCACGTTTGAGACCCCTTTGTTCGAGGGCATGGAGCAGAGTTACTAAAATACGGGCACCACTTGCTCCAATTGGATGTCCTAAGGCAATAGCTCCACCATTGACGTTAACTTTAGCGGGATCAAAGTTCAGTTCCTGTGCTACCGCCAGTGATTGGGAGGCAAAGGCTTCATTGGCTTCAATGAGGTCCATGTCATCCACGGTCAGGTTGGCCTTGGCCAAAGCCTTGCGACTGGCCTCAACTGGTCCTATTCCCATAATGGACGGATCAACACCCGAAGCAGCATAGCTTACAATGCGAGCCATGGGCTTTAGACCAAGGGCTTTCGCTTTTTCACCAGACATCACGAGCAGTGCTGCAGCGCCATCATTAATCCCCGATGCGTTACCGGCTGTAACCGTTCCGTCCTTTTTGAAAGCTGGTCTTAATTTGCTCAGTCCTTCAGCGGTTACCCCAGCCCGAGGATACTCATCTTTGGCGAACTGGATGGGATCACCTTTGCGCTGCGGAATGATAACAGGCACAATTTCGTTGGCAAAGCGGTTCTCAGCTTGCGCGGCCTCGCATTTCTGCTGGCTTGCCGCTGCGAACTGGTCTTGTTGCTCACGGGTAAGATTCCAACGCTCAGCGATGTTCTCGGCCGTAATACCCATGTGAACACCGTTAAAGGCGCACCACAACCCGTCTTTGATCATCACGTCGACAACTTCGTTGTTGCCCATCCGTGCACCCCAACGGGACTTCAGGTCTGCATAGGGAGCCATGCTCATGTTCTCCATACCACCGACCACATACATGTGACCGTCACCAGCCCGAATGGCTTGAGCTGCCAAACCAACAGCTTTGAGGCCAGAGCCACAGACTTTGTTCACGGTATACGCTGGTACACTCTCAGGAACTCCGGCTTTAATTGCAGCCTGACGTGCCGGGTTCTGTCCCGATGCGGCCTGCAAAACGTTGCCCAGGATGACTTCATCGATATCCTCTGCAGAAACCCCCGTCTGTTCCAGAATATCCTTAATGACAACGGCTCCAAGATCAGCGGCGGACACGTCCTTCAGGGTTCCACCAAAGCTACCAATAGCTGTACGAACCGCTCTAACAATCACTACTTCCTGCATAATGCGCCTCCTCAATATGTTATTTGCTCTTGGCGTTACGTCTTCTCCGTTCAAGATTGGCCGGTTCAATCGACCGGTTCTCTTTGGATTCAAGGAGCTGAGCTACTCCGTGATACATCTTCTCGTCTCCGTTTTGCGACTCCCAGCCATCATCGATATACTGGGGCTCGGCATACGTAGCAATAACCCCTTCGTAATTGCGCAGGACAACTTTTGTCGGAGACATACTGATCAGATACTGCGGCATGACGGGGGTCTTTCCGCCGCCACCCGGAACGTCAACAACATACGTGGGAACCGCATAACCAGAGATGTGGCCCCTGAGTGCTTCCATGATCTCTAATCCCTTCGATACTTTGGTACGGAAGTGCTCGATTCCCATGGACAAGTCGCATTGGTAAATGTAATAGGGTCTGACCCGTATGCGTACCAAGCCGAGCACAAGTTCTTTCATGATTTGAGGATTATCGTTTACTCCCCTGAGTAACACCGTTTGGTTTCCTACAGGAATGCCACCATCCACCAGCTTCCGACAGGCTTCGATGGAGTCTTCGGTGATTTCCTTGGGATGATTAAAGTGTGTATTAAGCCAAATCGGATGATATTTCTTCAGCATGTTGACCAAGTCGTCGGTAATTCTCTGGGGCATCACCACTGGTGTACGGGTACCCAGACGAATGATCTCGACATGGGGAATCTCTCTTAATCGCTTGATGATCTCCTCGAGCTTATGATCCGCCATTAAGAGGGCGTCACCACCCGAAAGCAGAACATCTCTCACGGCTGGCGTATTCCGGATGTACTCGATTCCTTGCTCAATGTACTCCCAAGCCATTCCAGCATCGTTCTGGCCTGCAAAACGTCGCCTGGTGCAATGCCGGCAATACATGGAGCACTGGTCTGTAATCAAAAAGAGCACGCGGTCCGGATAACGATGCGTTAGGCCTGGTACCGGCGAGTCCGCGACCTCATCAAGGGGATCCTGCATGTCAGCTGTTCCGGTAATCGTCTCTCCGATCGTTGGGATCGCTTGACGGCGCACTGGACAACCTGGATCATCGGGGTCCATCAGCGACGCATAATAGGGCGTGATCCCCATGCGGAAAATCTCCAGAACTTTTTCAATATCTCGCTTTTCATCCTCAGTCAAGGCCAGGATAGCATCCAGATCTTCCACAGATTGAATGCGATTGCGCACCTGCCAATGCCAATCATTCCATTCCTCTTCACTACAACCCCACCGCTGCCATGGTTGCATACTCAATGTTGACACCTCCTTGGACAATTTGTGCTAGAGACCGCTCACATCCATATCTCTGAGCTGTGGTGAAACCACCAGTTCTGCTTCTGTAGCCACTTGGATTTCTTCAATGGTAAACTCGGGGTTCTTTTCCACAATGATCATCTGGCCGTCTTTGATTTCAAAGACGCCCATATCCGTGACCACTAGGTCCACTTCAGCCGCTGCAGTCAACGGCAATCGACACTTTTTCAAGAGCTTGGGCTCGCCATCCTTGGTCACGTGTAGGGTAGCCACAATGACTCGTTTGGCTCCAACAACCAGATCCATGGCCCCGCCCATACCAGGAACCATCTTTCCCGGGACCATCCAGTTTGCCAAGTTACCCTCTGCATCAACTTCCAAAGCACCAAGAACGGTTACGTCAACATGCCCGCCACGAATAATTGCGAAGGATTCGGCACTATCAAAGAAGGCTCCACCTGGCAAAATCGTCACAGGCTGCCCCCCTGCGTTCACCAGGCAAGGGTCTTCTTCACCCGGCGCTGGAGTTGGGCCAAGCCCCACGAAGCCATTCTCGGACTGCAGTGTAATATTGACGCCAGGAGGAATAAAGTTGCTCACCATAGTAGGAAGTCCAATACCTAGATTTACAACATCGCCGTCTGAGAGTTCCTGGGCAATACGGCGCGCAATCAGTGCCCTTTTCTGTTTGCTATCCATACTAGTTGGACCTCCTTGTCAAATAACTGATGAAAATTCCGGGAGTTACTACTTCGTCGGGACCAATCTCTCCGACTTCTACGATTTCCTCTACTTCTGCAATAACGCAATCAGCGGCCATCGCCATTAGAGGATTAAAATTGCGTGCGCTCTTTCTGTAAATCAAGTTACCTTTACGGTCTGCCTTCCAGGCCTTAATCAGTGCAAAATCAGCATGCAGGGGTTTTTCCAGCAAGTAGGTCCGGCCGTCCACATGGATCTCTTCCTTACCCTCGGCCACAACGGTTCCCACTCCCGTCGGGGTTAGAACCCCTCCCAAGCCAGCCCCGGCACAGCGAATTCTCTCGGCTAAGGTTCCTTGGGGCACGAGTTCAACCTGGATTTTTCCATCGATCATCTTCTGCCCCGTTTCAGGGTTGGTACCAATGTGGCTGGCAATCAGATGCTGCACTGCATCGGTTGAAATAAGCATACCGATGCCATCGCCCATAAGACCAGTATCATTGCAGATGATGGTTAAGTCCTTCGCACCACTTCCAGCTAACTCCTCAACGAGCCCACATGGGGTACCGCAGGTCATAAACCCTCCGATCATGACACTGCTGCCATCCTTCACTAGGCCTATCACTTCTTTTTGCGACATTATCTTCGGCAATGCGTCGACCTCCCTTTTCCTATTTGCTTCGTGCCGGCAGACCCAGAATTTCTCGTGCTTCGTCTGGGGATGCCACTTCACGTCCAAACTCCTTGGCAATCCGGGCAACTCTGGCCACTAACTGGGCATTACTCTTGGCCAACTCGCCCCTGTAATAATAAATATTGTCTTCAAACCCCACTCGCACATGGCCGCCCATGGCAATAGCCACCATAGCGAGGGATGTCTCATACCGACCAATTCCCGAGACCGTCCAGGTGGCATCCGCGGGGATTTGATCAACTAAGAAGCTGAGATTTCGCACAGTACCCGTCATTGCACCGGGAACACCCAGTACAAAATTGAAGTGTAGCGGTGGTTTCACGAAACCATCCTTAACCAGGCGCAAAGCATTATCGATCATTCCGGCTTCGAACACCTCAAATTCTGGCTTGACACCACGCTCCAGCATCATGCGTGCCGCCCGCTCATAAAAGTCCTGGGGATTCGAAAAGATGTCGCGTCCAAAATTGCAGGTTCCTGTGGATAACGTCGCCATTTCTGGATTGAGTTCTACAGGTTGTAAACGTTCTTCTGCTGTGTGCCAAGTGGCGCCCCCCGTGGAAGGCTGAAAGATGACAGGGCTTTTGGCCGTGACAGCATCCATTACTTTTCTGTAGGCCTCTTTGTCCTGGGTAGCGCTACCGTTGGTCTCGCGAGCATGGACATGAACAATGGATGCGCCGGCTTCGTAGGCTTCTAGGGCTGCCTGCGCGATTTCCTCAGGAGTAATGGGAAGATTGGGTTGCTGCGCACGAGTGACCTCTGCTCCGGTGAGTACAGCAGTAATAATCAGCTTTGACAAAATTCTCATCCCTTTCTTTGCTTATCCTTTGGTACTACACATACGCCCTTAGCCGTGGCTACGATGACAGGTTCATCGAGTACATCCATGGCCGAAGGGGCCAGATTAGGATCGTCAGGGCGAGTGATCTGTTTAACAGCAACAAACTCCATCTTGCGTGAGGAGTTGCCCACTTCGGTGATCTCACCGACGGCTTCAATATAGTCCCCGGCATAAACCGGAGCCTTAAACTGCACATCACTGTACGTTAAGAACAAACCCTCGTCACCATCATGACGGATCAGAAGCTCTGTGGCACAATCACCAAAGAGCTGCAACACGAAAGCACCGTCCACCAACTCTCCACCGTAGTGGGCCTGGGCAGCGCTGACTCGAACACGGATCATGCTTTTCATGAATAATTCCTCCTTAGACTGCGATATTTTTATGAGAGCTTTCGGGCCAACTCCTTAGCGATAAAGGTACTAACATGGCGGGCCGTGCTTCCAGGTCCAAACCCGGCGTCAAAACCCAGTTCGGTTGCCAAAGCCTGATCAATGCGAGGTCCACCCACGACCATGATCAGTTTGCGGCGTAGGTCCTCTGCTTCTGCCATTTCAACAAGTTCGGTCAGATTTTGAATATGTACGTTTTTCTGTGTGACCACTTGCGAAACGAGAACGGCGTCTGCGTTTACCTCGACCGCCTTCTGCAAGAGCACCTCATTAGGAACCTGGCTGCCTAGATTATGCGCCTCCATCATGGGATAGCGCTCTAAACCATAATCTCCGCCATATCCCTTCATGTTCATAATGGCATCAAGACCCACTGTATGGGCGTCCGTTCCTGTGCAGGCCCCTACTACAACAATCTTGCGCCCGATTTCCTCCTCGATAAATGCGTTAACCTCCTCAAAGCTCATGGCTTCATCCGCAGCATCCACCACCGAGATTTGATCAAGGTCTACGCTGTGGCGGCTACGGCCATAAAGAATAAAGTGGCTGAAACCATGGAGGTCTTTCATATTGACTACCTGAACGCCCTCTAATCCCATCTGCAGAGCCAAACGCTTAGCGGCCTCAAGTGCTAGTGGACCTGCAGCTATCGGTAACGTAAAGCTCAGCTGCACCTGACCATCACCCCAGGAGTCTCCATAGGGCTTTATCACTTTGTCGTTTGGATTCATTATGATCTCCCCTTTCCTGGCGTGGAAGTGATGCCTAGTTCCTGCTGCATCCTGTCCATGAAAGGATTGCGGTAGTCAAGGCCCTTGCGAACCACGCCATCGCCACCTTTGCCACCTTCCTGCGGACGCCGTATATCAGCAAAGTATCCTTCACTGATGGCACGTTTCAAACCCATCGCTTCGATTTCCTGTAAGAAATCGACGACCTGATCGACGATAGCTTCCGAACGCTTCTGGATAATCCCATCAGGTTTGAAGCTGATTTCCGCTGCTAGGCCCCTGGCATTTTCCATCACATACTCGGCGTTCTCCAGGCTCAAAATGCGATCACTTAGGTGCGGTGTATGGATGGCTTCGGTGAGCATTCCCAAGAGATGGATGCTCTGTCCTGTCAAGACGGAGGCGAGATTAAACATGGCATTTTGCACATGACCCATGAAGATATCGCCTGTCATGTGCTTCGTTGGCGGCATGTACTTCAGCGGAGCTTCAGGGAAGATCTGGCGAATTGTCTGTGCGGTAGCGAGCTCATAGAGGAAACCATTTGGCATCTTTGGATCAAGCTCAAAGGCATGCCCGAGCCCAAGCTGCCAGTTTTGCAGACCCGCGACAAGTCCCATTTGCTCATTAATGAAGTTAGACGCTAATACGGTATGCGCTTGTTCATAAGCATCAGCCGTGGTCAGGTAATTGTCCTCTCCCGTGTTGATAATGATACCGGCATAGGCGTTGATCATGCGCGAGAAGTACTGGTCTGCAAAGGTACGTTCCATATTAATATCGCGGAAGAGGATTCCGTACATGGCGTCGTTCAACATCATATCAAGACGCTCGAGTGCTCCCATGGCTGCGATCTCCGGCATACAGAGTCCCGAGCAGTAGTTGACTAGCATTATGTAACGACCGACCTCTTCACTGACTTCATCAAGAGCCTGTCGCATCACTTTGAAATTCGCCTGTGTGGCATAGGTGCCCCCGAAGCCTTCTGTCGTCGTCCCATAGGGAACGTAATCCAGTAAACTTTGGGCGGTGGTACGAATCACCGCAATAATATCAGCCCCGTGCCGAGCCGCTGATTTGGCCTGCTCCACGTCGGCGAATATGTTTCCACTAGCCACAATCACATACTTCAAGGGTCCCTTGCCTTGCCCTAGTCTCTTCTTCAACGCCTCACGCTTTTGGCGCTGCTGGGCGATGACTGCAAGGGATTCATCCGTATAGGTTGCCATGACCTGATCTACGCGGTGCGGATCCTGCATGGGAAGGCCACAGATGCGCAAGCCTTGACTGCATTCTTCGGCCACCTGTTGTGGCGTTTTGTCTAAAGCCACGACGGCATTGGCGATCCAAAATGCTACACCTCGATCGAGGCAGCCTGCACGATACACCTGATCCACAACAACATTAGCCAGAGGGATGTCTTCGTGGTTGGTGCCATCAATGCCAAAAAGTCTGGCCACAGTCCGCTCTACGCTCACTGTAGTATGCAGATTAATATCCTCTTGAACTTTCAGAGCGATGGATTTAGCCAATTGCCTTGCTTTTTCCACCTTTTCCATGTCTAGTGCGAGTAAGTGATTAACCATTCGTGGGGTCCCTCTTTTCTTCCGTAGTGCTAGGTGC
>DUQE01000103.1 GCA_012837925.1 Bacillota bacterium | reverse complement strand
TAGCGCGATGGGGCAGAAACCTATGGTTATTGAGGCTCTAAGCGCTGGTGCTAAGGATTTCTTGGTGAAACCCTTTGACGCGGAAAGAGTTGTGGAATCGCTACGAAAAATCGGCTCCTAGGGGGTAGTGGCTTGATGAATGATGCGAAGTTGGATTTCCTCAAGGAACTGGCTAACATCGGAACCGGACATGCCACTACGGCCTTGTCGCAGATGTTGAGCGGGCGGCTTTTCCAACTTGTTGTTCCCGACGCTCAGATGTTACCTTTTGCAGAGGCCGCCGAGTATGTAGGAGGGGCGGAGCAGGTTGTAGTAGGCATATTTGTTGTCGTTTCTGGCGATGTGAAGGGACATATGGCTTTCCTCCTTCCGCTAGACAGCGCACTTGTACTCTTGAGATTACTTATTGGTGACAATAGCGGCGAGATGAATGAGTTGGCTCGTTCTGCCCTGCAAGAAATAGGCAACATAATGATTACGTCCTACCTAAACGCTTTGTCCAAAATGACGAATCTGCTTATGGCTCCAAGTGTTCCCGGCGTGGCGATTGACATGGCGGGAGCAGTATGGCAAAGTGTCTTGGCAGGGGCCCAGGTGACAAACGAGGTTACTGTAATTCGCACAGAGTTCTTTGCCGATGGCGAATCCATTGAAGGAAACATCATATTTCTTCCCGATGACGATGACTTTAAAAAGATCGCTCGTTTGCTAGGTTTGGGGGAAATGTGATGGCGGAGGTCTTTGTAAATATGGGGCAGATTAGCTCCTTTAAGACACAGGGCATTTTGACCACTGTCGGTCTTGGCTCTTGTATTGGTGTTACGCTTTATGACGATGTGGCGAAGGTTGGTGTTATGGGCCACATTTTTCTTCCGAGGAGCAGAGAGAAGGACGTTGGAGCACCACCGGGAAAATACGCCGATACAGGCATTCCTGCTATGATCGATGAAGCGGTTAAGTTGGGGGCCAAGCAGTCTCGTCTCAAGGCAAAGATGGCCGGGGGAGCCAACCTTTTCCCGAACTTAAGCGCTAACAGCACAAGCATAGGGCAGCAAAACATTGATGCAGTCACAGAGCACCTCAAGAAACATGGTATTGCCATCGTTGGGAAAGATGTTGCAGGGGGTCATGGGCGCAAAATGCGCTTTTTTGTTGATACTGGAATCGTAACAGTGACGGCCATAGGAAAAGATGCAGTAGAAATCTGAGGGTGATGATTATGCCTATCAGGGTTTTAGTAGTAGACGACAGTGCTTTTATGCGCAAGCTCATTACCGAGATTATAAATGACGACCCTGATCTAGAGGTCGCTGGTTACGCGCGAAACGGTCAGGATGCGTTAGAAAAGTTGGACAGGCTCGACGTTGATGTAGTGACTCTAGACGTAGAGATGCCTGTTATGGATGGCCTAGAGACTCTGAAACGCATCATGGAGACCAAACGACTTCCTGTCGTAATGTTGAGCAGTCGAACTCGCAGGGGATCCGACACTACGATTCAAGCTTTGGCACTAGGAGCCGTTGATTTTATCTCCAAGCCTTCTGGTCCGAATTCCCATGACCTAGAAGCGATCGCGACGGAAATCAAACAGAAAGTACGCCTCGCGGCGACTGCTAAGGTTCAGGTTTCTGAACCCAAGAAGAAGCCACATACAGAAAAGACGCCAATCTTACCGGTCTTCGAACGTCCGGCAACGGGGGCTGCAGAGAAGCTTGTCATTATTGGTTCATCAACAGGTGGCCCGAAGGCTTTAGAAACGGTTTTTACATCGATACCGCCTAATCTTCCTGCGGGAATGGTCGTTGTCCAACATATGCCGAAAGACTTTACGCGCAGCTTTGCAGAGCGCTTGAATAGTCTATTTCCTTTCCCTGTTAAAGAGGCGGAAAACGGAGATCTCGTTGAAAACGGCAAGCTGCTAATAGCGCCTGGTGATTACCACCTAACGATTACAAATGACCGGCGAATTAAGTTGAACCAGGATGAACGTGTAATGTTCCTTCGTCCGGCCATTGATGTGACGATGGAGAAACTTCCAGCGGTTTACGGTAAGAAGATCGTGGGAGTGATTCTGACTGGAATGGGGCGGGACGGAGCGAAAGGCATGGCTGAAATCAAGAAAGCTGGTGGCTTGACAATTGCCCAAGACAAGAGCACGTCCACCATTTATAGCATGCCTAGAGCCGTAGCTGAAGAAGGAAATGCGGATTACATTTTGCCCCTTGATCAAATAGGTAGGGTGATTACTGAACTAATAACTGCTATGCGATAAACTGAGGTGTAAAATGGTAGACTATGAAAAGCTAAAACGCGACATCCACAAAACGCTCGGAATCGACCTTACAGCATATAAGGATCAACAAATGCGACGCCGTATCAACCAATGGATCGAGCGCCATCAACTCAAGACCTATAACCAGCTCGTTGCCACGCTAGAGACGGATATTGACCATCGTGAGAAGTTTAGGGAATATCTCACAATCAACACGTCTAATTTCTTTCGTGACACTAAGGTTTTCGATGTTATTCGCGACAAGGTGTTACCAGAGATCAGCCGAAGTGCTCGTCCTCGCATTTGGAGCGCCGGTGCTTCTATTGGTGCTGAAATCTACTCTATTGCAATCCTCATGAATGAGGCAAAGTTCACACCGGGCCTGTTACTGGCGACGGACCTCGATGAGTCTGTGCTTGAGAAGGCCAGAGCTGGCGTGTACTTGCCCAATCAGATAGCAGGTACGAACCAGGAATACTTAGACAAATACTTCACCAAAAAGCCAAATGGCCACTGGGTTATCGATGAAAAAATCAAAAAGCAAGTTGTCTTTAAGACGCACGACCTTTTGAGGAGCACTTATGAACGCGACTTTGATCTAATTCTCTGCCGTAACGTTTTCATCTACTTTACTAGTGAGACACAGCAAAGACTAATCACGAACTTCGTTCAGTCCTTGAAGCCATCTGGGTATTTCATTGTTGGATCTGCTGAACAGATTATGGACCCTGTAAGTTATGGTTTACAACGAGTTAGTTATTGCGTTTATAGGAAGACTCTGTAAGGGGGGTTATTGTTCTGGCACAAAACCAAGTAATAGGCGAAGGAAAGACTGTTGAGGAAGCGATCGACAGTGGATTGGCTATACTGCAAACGACCAAAGAGCGCGTTACCATTGAGGTTTTGGAAGAGCCCTCCAAGGGGTTTTTTGGTCTAAGAAGTAGCGGAGCTAAAGTCCGCCTTACGCTCAAGAAGCTCGAAGCGGTGCAAGGTCACTCTTCGCAAATTGGGGTGGTAGGTGTAAAGGATGGCAAACTAGAATATGTGCCTCCAGCTGCTCCAGGTGGTATTGTACCCACGATTCGCTTCGGCAGTGAACTGCATGTTGTGTATGATGGTCAACCTGTGGAGAACGAAGTCAAACTAACACGTGGCGTAGAGCCCCTTGACAT
>DUQE01000102.1 GCA_012837925.1 Bacillota bacterium | reverse complement strand
CGATAGAACTGGAGCGGAAACCGAAAGTGGTGGCTATCACAGCCTTTGGCACGGATAGTCTCCTAGCGAGGTTGATGGCTCTAGGTGCTGATTACTTTATGGTGAAACCCTTTAACCTGGACATTTTGGCTAAGAGGCTGAGGGAGTTTGCCCAGGATTCATCGGCCATGATCGCTGCAAGCTCGTCATTGACGGCCCAACCGCGACTGACCACGGAGCAAAAGGTGATGCGACTTCTTCACGACATGGGCGTACCGCCACACTACAAGGGCTTCTCTTATTTAAAAGAGGCCGTATTGCTTTGCACCGATGATGGTTACTTTGCAGGAGGACTCACCAAAGAGATTTACCCCGCACTGGCTGAAAAGTATCATACCACGGCGAGCGGTGTAGAGGCAGGGATTCGGAATGCTGTGGTGGCGGCTTGGGAGCATGGCAATACTTCGTTCATCCGACAGCTCTGTGAACCCTATTGCGATGAACGCATGCCCACGAACTCTTTGATCATCGCCAAAATAGCTGAGGAGAGCCAGACGTCTCAGACGAATGAATGATGCTTGGCATCTTCGCCTTGGTGCGAAGATGTTTTTTGTTGGCGTTGACAAAGTCCAGCACTGGGGTTTATACTGATCTTGCGGGGCGTGGCTCAGTTTGGTAGAGCATCGCGTTCGGGACGCGGAGGTCGCACGTTCAAATCGTGTCGCCCCGACCAGCCATTTCATGAACCAGGTGTTGATCTGGTTCTTTTTGTCTATCCAGAATTTGTCCGGTTTCGATGGACAGGTTTTCATGGGCGAAGGTGAAGAATTTGCGCAGAGTCTTTTCCAAGCGGGTACGATACGCTTGTGAATGGTGTGCACTTCGGATATACTCGTTAACTTGTTCGCTTGTTGTAGTGGCCAGTAGGTAACGCAGGAAGCGCGAGGCATCGCCTAAATAGTATTCTTCAGAACGGATACCCTGATCAAGAAGATATTCTACATACGCTGTTAAGAAGTGGACCTTAGCCCGTTTACTCATCATCTCACCCTTTAAAATGGAGGTCTATCTGTGGATCTACTGGGACTTTTCCCTGACGAAATAAAGGTCTGGCTCAAGAGCCAGAATATTGCTGTGTTTAGGGGTGATCAAATTTTTTCGTGGCTCCATAAGCATGCTGTCGAAGAGTTTGGTGACATGACAAACCTGCCAGCAGACTTGATCTCGAAACTCCAAGAGACGTTTGGTTCAGCGCGTCCTTTGCATCTGGTCACAAGTCGCGTATCCATGGATGGCACGGAAAAGTTCTTGTTTTCACTGCGAGATGAGGCCACCATTGAAGCAGTGCTCATCCCTGAGGATGATCGGCAGACGCTTTGTATTTCGACCCAGGTGGGTTGCGCTATGGGGTGTTCGTTCTGTGCCACGGGGCGGAGCGGTTATGTGCGCAATCTGTCAGCTGGAGAGATCGTCGCACAAGTGTTGTGGGTGGAGAACCGCCTTAAGAAACAGAGGCTTGGTATCTCCAACATTGTGTACATGGGAATGGGAGAGCCTCTGGCAAACTACGACGCCGTCCTGCGAAGTGTTCGTCTGTTGAATCATCCCAAGGGGCTCAACCTCGGAGCCAGGAGACTGACAATATCGACTTGTGGTTTGGTACCGCAGATCAAGGCTTTGGCGACAGAGAACGTCCAGATCAACTTGGCTGTTTCGCTCCATGCAGTAACAGACGCTGAACGCTCGGAGATCATGCCCGTGAACAAACGTTATCCCCTCAGCGAACTCTTGGAGGCATGCGATGACTATACTAGCCAGACTGGGCGCCGCATCTCCTATGAGTATGCCCTGATCCGGGGTTTTAATGATAATGTAGAACATGCACAGAAGCTCAGGGACTTGCTGCGTGGCCGCTTGTGTCATGTGAACTTAATTCCCATTAATCCAGTTGGAGCAGAAAAGAGACCATCAGCCAAAAGTATTGCCGAATTTGCACAGGTCTTGGAGGGAGGACGTATTCCGGTTTCCGTACGCAAAGAGCGGGGGACTGACATTGAAGCAGCTTGCGGTCAATTGCGCCAAATTCACTTACAGGAGTGACAAAGTTGATAGAACGGTTCAGAACTTGGTTGGCGACAATAATCCCGGGATTAAAAGGGAAACACCTTAAGAAAGCAGAACTAGAACAGGGTAATCGCGTGGATATGGCCCCAACCAAACGCTATAGTATTGCCAAAGAAGTTGAGTCTAAGAGTGACGTGGAGTGTTATCTGGTCACAGACTCCAAGGAGATTTTACTTAAGCCTGGGTTTTTGGTGGGCCGGGGTGCAAGTTGCCATCTGAGGCTTACCGATCCCGGTATCAGCAGGGTTCACGCGAGCTT
>DUQE01000101.1 GCA_012837925.1 Bacillota bacterium | reverse complement strand
GTGTCAGATTTGGCTCGAGAAATTAACCGTAGCGACATGCTGGTTGGATTGCACTTTATTCCCCCTGTTACCCAGGTTGCTGTGGCGGAACTCGTAAGAGGAGAAAAAACAAGTGATCTGGCTGTAGAAACAGCTAAGACATTTGCAGCTCGGCTAGGGAAAGAAGCTGTGGAAATTGAGGAAAGCCGCGGTCTGGTCAATCCTCGCGCTTTAGTTGTCATGATCAACGAAGCCGCTTACATGGTAGATGAAGGCGTCTGCGATGAAAACGCCGCTGAGCGAATCCTGAAAGAAAGTTGGGGCATGAAACAAGGTCCTCTGGAGATGGCGGACCGTCTAGGCCTCGACTTGGTGCTAAATTGGATGGAGCAATTGCAGGATACCTTTGGTCATCGTTACGCACCCTGCCCACTTCTCAGACGTTATGTCCGTGAGGGAAGGCTTGGAGTTAAGACTCGACTAGGTTTTCTTGCATATTCCGAAGATGATGCCCTCTTGACTGAGGACGAAGGCGACAAGGAGGATTAATCATGAACATTTTTGTATTGAACTGCGGTTCTTCTTCTTTGAAATACAAGTTATATGCGATGGAAAATGAGCAGGTTCTGGCTGAAGGCCGAGTGGAGCGTATTGGGCAAGAAAACGCAATCATCACTCACCAGTCGCAAGGAAAGGAAAAAGTATCCAAAACCATGCCCATCCTAGAACACACCGTAGCCATTCGGGAGTGTCTGAACCTCTTAACAGACCCCCAACAGGGAGTCATCAAGAATGTTAGTGAGATCGACGCAGTTGGCCATAGGGTTGTACATGGAGGGGAGTCCTTCTCTGATTCCGTGCTTATCGATGATCGCACGAAGGAGATCCTCGATTCCCTGGCTGAACTTGCACCTCTCCACAATCCCGCAAACGTGACGGGAATCAGAGCAGCAGAGAAGATCATGCCGAAGACTCCACAGGTTGCAGTCTTTGATACGGCATTTCACTCGACCATTCCATCCCATGCTCACCTTTATGCTATTCCTTACACTATCTATCAACGTCATAAGGTGAGACGTTATGGGTTCCACGGAACGAGCCACAAGTATGTATCGCAACGTGCAGCAGAATTGATGGGCAGAGATATCGCCGATTTGAAGATTATATCCTGTCACCTTGGTAATGGTGCGAGCATTGCCGCCATCGCTGGAGGCAAGTCCGTTGACACCTCCATGGGCTTTACTCCCCTCGAGGGCCTGATGATGGGCACACGTAGTGGTGACATTGATCCCGGGGCTATTTTCTACATCATGAGAAAAGAGGGCCTGACACTCCACGAAATCGACTCTATGCTCAACAAGCACTCTGGACTGTTTGGCATTGCAGGAGTCAGTGACATGCGGGACATTGAGAAGGGCATCGAAGAAGATGACAAGTTGTGCAAATTGGCCTTTGATATCTACGAATACCGCATCCGAAAGTACATTGGCTCTTACATCGCTGCTATGAACGGTGTAGACGCCATTGTGTTCACAGCAGGTATCGGTGAAAACACCCCGGCTTTGCGAAGCCAACTCGTAGCTAATCTGCCTTATCTGGGCATTAGCATCAACGAGGAAAATAACAGGAAGCGTGGAGAGGACATCGAAATTTCCACGCCCGATTCAAAAGTGAAGGTTTTTGTGATTCCCACAGATGAAGAACTTGTCACTGCCAGAGATACAGCCGATATCGTTTCCTAAAAAAAAGAGGTGCCCCAGGCACCTCTTAATTTGTAAAACGATGGCTACCAATTGTGACTTTGGTAGGACGGCTGTGCATGAATCGATCCGACGATTGACGAGGGTTAAAGAAGAACAGTGCT
>DUQE01000100.1 GCA_012837925.1 Bacillota bacterium | reverse complement strand
CTTCTTCTCGTTGTTTGATAAAGTAGGCGTTCTCAGCGAAACGGGCGCTATCCATAACAACTGGAATGCCGTACTTCTGGCCTATGGCATAGGCTGCCCTGATATTGGCCATAGAAATCGGTTGACCACCCACGCTATTGCATGTCACTGTTGTCACGATGGCCGCAATGGCGTCTTTACCTTTCTCCTGGATGAAGCTTTCCATGGCTTCCAAGTCAAAATTGCCCTTGAAGGGATGTTCCTTAGCTGTATCCAGAGCTTCCTTGGTGATAAAGTTCACCGCTCGACCCCGGGCTATCTCAATGTGGGCTTTGGTGGTATCAAAATGCATGTTTCCTAAGACATATTGTCCATCACGCTGGATCAAAAGGGGGAATAGCACTTGCTCGGCTCCCCGCCCCTGGTGTGTGGGCATGACGTAAGTATGACCCGTCAGATTTTGCACAGTTTCTTCCAAGTGATAGTAGTTGAGACTGCCTGCGTAGGATTCGTCGCCAAGCATGAGACCAGCCCACTGCCTATCGCTCATGGCACCTGTACCACTATCAGTCAGCAGGTCGATGTAAACTTCGTCGCTACGCAATAAGAACGGGTTGTACCCCGCCTTCTCAATACATCTTTGACGTTCTTCCCGTGGCAAGAGCCTAATGGGTTCGACCATCTTGATCTTGAACGGTTCTGGTTGATAGGATGTCATCTGAACTCCCCTTCGCAATATTTTTTAACTATCTCTTTACTAATAGTATTAGAGTTCAGGGTCTGTTTCCCCTTCACGCCATGATAAAGTTTTCATCCGAAATATGTGATGGGGCCCCAGAGGGACCCCATGCGATCATTTGTCGTTTCTTACTTGCTCTGGAACATACTTGCCCGTCTTTTTCCTCTGACGAACGCATTCTGTGAGTAAGAACTCAATTTGCCCATTTACGGATCGAAAGTCCTCCTCTGCCCAAGCGGCAATCTCCTCATAGAGCTTTAAAGACAAGCGAAGTGGAACTTGCTTTTTGGCCATTCTTAATACAAACTTCCACTATTCACTATAGGCTGAGCATCTCGATTACCGCAGAGGATGACAAGGAGGTTCGAAACCATGGCAGCTTTCCGTTCTTCATCCAGCTGCACTACTTCTTTTTCACTGAGAGCCTCCAGAGCCATTTCGACCATTCCTACGGCTCCATCGACAATCATCCTGCGTGCATCAATGATGGCACTGGCCTGCTGCCTCTGCAACATTACCGCTGCAATTTCAGGAGCATAGGCTAGATGCGTGATACGCGCTTCAATAATCTCTAGGCCCGCTTCTTCAACCTTGCTTTGTATGGTTTGACGAATCCGCTCAGCCACCAGGCTGCTCGAACCTCTAAGGCTTCCATCATCCGGCAGACCATCGCCCGTTGTGTCTACTCCTGGGGCTACGTCATAGGGATAGATACGCACAATGTCGCGAAGTGCGCTATCACACTGTAAGGACAGGTACTCTTTATAGTTGTCGACGTTGAACACAGCCTTGGCCGTGTCAACGACCCTCCACATTACGGCAATACCGATTTCTATTGGGTTACCAAGAGCATCGTTCACTTTTTGCTTCGAATTGTTGAGCGTCATAATCTTTAGTGACACCTTTTTATTTACCACGTTAATCTGCCCCGACGTTCCCTGGCCCGTTATTACCACTTTGCCAGAGTCTTTCTCTACGTCCCCGCTTTGCCCGAGACGGGTCTTCGCGGCGGGGTTAATGGCCGAGGAAAAGGGATGCACCCAGAAAAAACCCGGTTCTCTCAGCGTACCAGTGTACTTTCCAAACAGGGTCAGTACCAACGCCTCTTGAGGCTTGATTACCCTTAATCCGAAAAAGGGAATGATACCCACGAAAAGACCAAGAATCCCTACGACAAGTGGTAAAGCGCCAATCGTGTGTCCAGCGTCTAGTAGAATCCCCCCCAGGATGAGTAGTCCGATGAATCCACAGTAAACTACGATGAATAGGAGTAACATCGGCATGCCTGGTTTAGCTTTTAAGACCCTTTCTTCCATATGGATCTCCTCCTTAAATATGATTTTGATATCATAATCATATCAAATTCATATGGAAAAAACAAGCATATTTTGGAAAAATCACTTCACAAACATGTAAGCCCTTGATTCTAGAAAAAAATGGTGCTATAGTGAATGAGTGCACAATTCAACTACGAAAGGGGGCCTTCTGGCATGAAATCTTTACGTATACTATGGAACTATATGAAGAACAATCGACTCGTATATCTTGGAGCAATCCTCTCGGTAGGATTGGCAAGCCTAACCACAATCTCCGCTCCCTTGGTGATCCGTATCACCATAGACAATATCATCGGAGATGAACCACTAGTAGCGCCTCTGTTGATACGCAACTTCGTGGAAAGTATCGGTCAAGCTTTTTGGGTCCCTGGTATAGTGTTGATTGTCATCACCACATTCCGGGGACTTTTTATGTTTCTCAGGGGTAGGCTTTCGGCCCAAGCCAGTGAGAACATCGCCAAGAACATTCGCGACCGAATCTACGATCATATTCAGCAACTCCCGTACAAGTATCACAAGGAAGCTGACAGCGGTGATATCATGCAGCGATGCACCTCTGATATTGAGACGATCCGCAGATTCCTGGGTGTACAGCTCGTCGAAATGGGCAACGCACTCTTCATGGTCTTCTTCATCGTCAACGTCATGTGGCGGGCTGATCGCCGGATGACCATGATTTCGATGATCGCAGTCCCTATCATTTTTGCCTTTGCTATCGTCTTCTTTGTGAAAGTCAAGAAAGCATTTAAAGAAGCCGACGAGGCTGAGGCTGAGCTCACCACGGTACTTCAAGAGAACCTCACGGGCATACGTGTGGTGCGGGCCTTCGCGAACCAGGACTATGAAATCGAGCGCTTTGACTCTAAGAATCAAGTAAACCGCGATAAGCTGTACCACCTGATCTGGCTCTTGGCCTGTTACTGGTCAGGCAGTGACCTCTTGGCCTTTTCCCAAATTGGTTTGGTCTTGGTCGCGGGAACGTACTTCACCGCGCAAGGTGAAATCACCATGGGTACCATGGTGCTGTTTAGCACCTACATTGGTATGCTGGTCTGGCCCGTTCGCCAGCTCGGACGCATCCTCACAGACATGGGCAAAGCACTCGTTGCAGCAGAACGCCTGCAAGAAGTCTTTGACGAACCGAAAGAAGAGCTCGTGGAAAACAACGAACAACCTCCCATTAAGGGAAACATCGTCTTCGATAACGTCTCCTTCGGTTATGAGCCCGGGCAACTGGTTCTGGAGAACCTGAGTTTCTCTGTAAAAGCAGGGCAAACCGTAGCGATCCTCGGCCACACCGGGTCAGGAAAGAGCTCACTTGTACATCTCTTAGCTCGTTTGTACGATTACGAGGACGGCTCCATTACGATTGACGGCGTGGAGCTAAAGACCATCGACAAAAGGTGGATGCGCAAGAATGTAGCTGTCGTTTCTCAAGAACCGTTTTTGTTTGCCAAGACGATCCGCGAGAACATCACCTTGGCCAGCGGCGATGTGCCCGACGAAGAACTCTATGCCATCTGCCGAGAGGCGGCTGTACATGATGTCATTCTCAGCTTCGACAAGGGATATGACACGCTCGTTGGTGAACGTGGTGTCTCCGTTTCAGGAGGCCAACGACAACGCATTGCCATTGCGAGGGCACTCATTACGCAAAGCCCCATCCTCATCTTTGACGACTCGCTCAGTGCAGTGGATACCGAAACAGACCTAGCCATACGCAATGCCTTGGCAAAACGGTCACAAACCGCCACGACGTTCCTAATCTCCCATCGAGTAACGAGTCTTGCCGGTGCAGATCTAATCTTGGTGCTGGATCATGGAAAAATCGTACAACGAGGCACACACGAAGAATTGATGAACGCAGACGGGCCTTACGCCCGCATCTGGGAAATACAGAATACGTTAGAGGCCGAGATAACGGCCTAATGAAGAAGGTGGTTTTATGGAAAGTCTCTTACAGGAAGAGGTGCATGAGGAAAAGATTGATCTTAAACTCTGGCGCCAAATCCTACGCTTAGCAAAGCCCCACAAACGCTACATCATCTATGCTATCCTGGGAACCATTGCGATGGCCTTGGGCGATGCCCTCTTTCCCTATATGACGAAGGTGGCCATTGACCGCTTTGTGGTTCCCCAAACAACCGACGGGCTTGGCAGCTTTGCCGCTACGTTCGGACTCTTGGTGCTGTTTCAGTGTTTCAATATTTACATCTTTATCAAAATGGCCGGAAGGGTCGAATCAGGAATCACCTACACGATTCGCCAGGCAGGTTTTGAACACTTGCACAAACTTTCCTTCTCGTTCTATGACAAACGCGCTGCAGGTTGGCTCCTAGCCCGCCTCACCAGCGATGTCAACCGGTTGGGCGAAATCGTGTCCTGGAGTCTGATTGACCTGTTATGGGGTGGAGTGGCGATGGTGTTCTTTTCCATCGTGATGTTCACCATGAACTGGCGTTTAGCGCTCTTGACAGTTTGCGTGTTACCTATTCTGGCGGTCGCCAGCGTCTACTTTCAGAAGCAGATCTTGCGGGCCTATCGCAACGTGCGTAGGGTGAACTCGAAAATTACTGGTGCCTTCAGCGAGGGCATCATGGGCGCCACAACGACCAAGATTCTTAGCCGAGAAGAGAAGAACCTGGCAGAGTTTAAGGAACTCACCTCGGGTCTTCGCGGATCAAGCATTAAAGCAGCTACGTTTTCGGCTCTGTACCTTCCCATTGTGCTCATGCTCGGCAGCATCGGCACCAGTCTCACGCTCTGGGTGGGAGGAAACGGTGTTATCGCTGGCACGATTACGTACGGAGTATTGGTAGCTTTTGTCTCCTACACCATTCAGTTCTTTGAGCCGGTTCGTGAAATTGCCCGCATCTTCGCAGAGCTCCAGATGGCCCATGCCTCCGCAGAGCGAGTGATGGGACTCTTGAACACCGAACCCGAAATCAAGGATCGTCCAGGTCTGGCCGATGACTGGCCTCATTTGGAAGGTGCTGTTGAGTTTGAGAACGTGAGTTTTTCCTATAACCCCCTCGAGCCTGTCCTTGTGGACTTCAACCTCAAGGTAGAACCAGGACAAACGGTGGCCCTTGTAGGCGAAACAGGCTCAGGGAAGAGTACCATTGTCAACCTGGCCTGCCGTTTCTATGAACCCACCAGTGGGCGCGTGCTCATTGATGGCGTCGACTATCGCGACAGACCATTGGCCTGGTTGCAGGGGAATCTAGGCTACGTCCTGCAGAGTCCGCACCTTTTTTCGGGCAACATCCGGGAGAACATCCGTTACGGGAGATTGAGTGCAACCGACGAAGAAGTAGAGCACGCAGCAAAGCTTGTCAATGCCCATGATTTCATCGCCAAGCTGCCCAAGGGGTATGACACCGAAGTCGGAGAAGGTGGAGGGCTCCTTTCCACTGGGCAGAAACAGCTCATTTCCTTTGCGAGAGCTATTTTGGCGGATCCAAGGATCTTTGTTCTCGATGAGGCTACGTCCTCCATCGACACCGAAACCGAAATGTTGATTCAGGACGCGATCAAGACGGTCCTACAAGGGCGTACAAGTTTCATTATTGCTCACCGTCTCTCCACCGTCCGTTCCGCTGACGTCATCTTGGTTATCCGGGACGGGAAAGTTCAAGAAAAAGGCAACCATAATGAACTCATGGCTGCCCAAGGATATTATTACCGTCTCTACACAAATCAATTTCTTGAAGGCTAGGCTCCCTCTTGGGGGCCTCAGACTGTCTTAAGACACCTTTCCGTTGTCTGTGTAAGGCAGAAAACCTGTCGAATCAGACATGTAACGAGTCGTAGATACCCGGCTGAAGCTGTAAGGGTCAAGGAGGAGAGTGAGCCCAATGGCTGTTAGTGTTGACGTTTCTGCTATGGAGCAGGCCATCGATTTGCTGCGACTGCTGCGGGACGTCTCCGCCGTGTCCGCGGAGCGCCTTGGCCAGTATCTGGCTACCCCCGGAATGTCGCTACTGAAAAGACATCTTCAGCGCTACGGAGGAATCGTCTTGGACGAGGCCTTCTTGGTTGACCTGTTTGAAACAGTGGGGAGCAATCCTGTCCTGAAACCAGATGATCATGTTTTTCTGCGCAGTGCCAAGCGAGGTTGGCAGTTGCTTGATACTCTGGAACCGCAGTTACGGTCCGTGGACTTTCAAGCCCTCGTGGAGCGAGCCGTCGTGATGGCCAACGAGTTTTTGCCAGAACAACTGGATGAAGACATCACAGTGTATTTCCTTTACGGCATCCGCGGTACGGGGATCGTTTTGGACAAGGAAATAGGTATCGACGTCTGTGACCCCACACTATTTAGAGAAGGGGCCCTGGACCATCACTTGCTTATCGGTGTCCTGGCACATGAGCTTCATCATATCGGGGTCTCCAAACACGTAACGACCGCACTCGCGAGTGTAACGGATTGCCGCCTACGGATGTTGGGGAACATCCTGGAACCCTTTCTTTCGGAAGGCGCCGCTTACCTTTACATTACTCCCCCGGAACACTTGGAGGAGGGTTTAGTTAGGCAGTGGCAGAGCAATCTCACCAACATAACGGCTATTTTCGGCCGGGTCAACTCCTTCATTGATGGAATCCGTCAGGGAACGCTGAGCAATCTCTCTGAAACCGAGCAACTTTTTGACAACAGTCTGCAGGGCTACACCGCGGGGTATATTATGATTAAGGCCATCGAGGACACTCTTGGCCGGAAGGCAGTGCTGGACAGCATCCGCAGCTGCCTGCTGTTTCCTCGCTTCTACAACTCTGCCGTGGAATTGGGTGCCCATAGGCTGCCCCAGCTTGATCTGCGGGGGTTCTGGGAGACAAACTTAAACTGAGGCTCCCCTTAGGAAGCGTTTCTTAACTCTCGATAGATTTTCTGTGTTTGTGCCGCATCCCTTGTATTAAAGAAAATGTGAAGGCCAGGCAGTTCAACTACGATGTAAGGAGGGCTGCCTTTATACACATATACCCGACTCTTTCCATACCCCACCATTTGAAAGTGGCCGATCGCGTACTGGCTCGTCTCGGCTCCATTCGTCCTCGAACGGTGAGGCAGACTATTCACTAAGGAAACACTTCTTACATCATCAGTGGAAAACGTGAAACCATAAAGGGGTGCCCCGACAACCACCTTGCCATCTGTTATCCGAAGCGTATACTCAGCGCTATCCAAAGACACGAAGACAAAGGATAAACCCACCATCAATACGGTCACCATGGCCAGCGTCCCATAGTACAGGAACTTGCCCTTTTTCGTACCGACGTTCATCGTCTGACCATAACCGACGCGCTTTTCCACGAGGATTCTCCGATCATGAGGATTGTTGTACACTCCTCCAGTCCAATAGTGATCCTCATCCACGATGACGGTTGTTCCGTCGCTGTTTAGGATTTGATTTTGTCTGCGCCGAATGCTCGAGCCCGCAAAAAAGATGCCAGCGAGTGTCACAAATATTGCGATAGTAACCGCAAAACCTAGTCCCTGGGTGGAAGAATACTGTAGCACCAAGGCTGAAAACAGCAGAAGCAGGCTGTGAATGTTCGCCAGTGCGGTCCAGCACAAGGTCCACCCACCAATGGAAATCTTCGTGACGGCCAAGTTCACCTCTGTGTTCTCGCTATAAGCGCTGGCCCGTTCACGTGAGGACACCGACCATAAAAGGTAAAACAAGATGGCATGACCCAGATTAAGAATGGCAAAGGCGAAGGACCCACCCCGAACCGAAGCCAAAACAAATAAGTATAGGGAGACCGCGACTGGAGGCAAGAACCAAAGTCGCGAAACAGGCATTTTCCCTTTTTCACGTGACACTATGAGGTCAATGCTGACTACATTTGTAGGTCCCACATACCACTCATTCAGCACCTTAAGGTCCCTCAGTTTTTGCGAATAGTAGTTTAGTAACACGTTCTCTCCAAGAAGATGCAAACCAATCCACAAGGCGGTCAAGAGAAAGAACGAGCTGACCTCATCGGGGACAAGGATCAAAGTTGCTGCGATGAGGGCCACCAAAAACAGGAGACGGTTAGCCCTCTTGAAACCTGTGATCAGTTGCCTTACCTGTGGATGGTCCTGCGCTTTTTGGGGCAGGGTTACATTTAGGATAACATTCTTCCTGAATTTCGCTGCTGACTGAAAACTAATAAAAAAGGAAATGGCCACGATCAGTAGTGTCGAAAATAGCATTAACTTCATCCAATTCTCCCTCCCTGATTCAGTTGTTCGAAGACACCTTCGAACGTCGCTAGAAACTCATCTCTGGTCATGCCTCGGGCTAATCCTTCAGCCATGAGAAGCGTCAATTGCTTCTGCCACAGCGTGGGAAAATGAGGTTCTTGGGTAGAGTCCACTCTCACTCTCGCCCCCTGTCGACGGTCGATTTCTATGAAACCCTGGTCCTTTAGGAGGCCATACGTCTTGTTCACTGTCATAGCATTGATCCCTAGATCGTCCGCCAACTGACGTACACTGGGCAGGCCATCGCCAGCGGCAAGTCGCCCAGACCCTATCCCCAAGACGATCTCATTTCGAAGCTGTAAGTAAATCGGTTCTTCGCTCGTCATGTCCAGAGCAATCCGCATAATACCCCTCTCTTCTTAGTATCATTTGTATTATTAATCATAATACAGGTAATACAGAAATGCAACCAAAGAGTTGGCAGGTTTTTTGAGAAAACCATCGAAACTGTGAGAAGAGTGTACAGTAAAGATGCGAATGGGGGATTCGGATGATTCGAAGAAGTAGCGAACTTAAGGTTGATGTGTATGAAAAGCGTTTTGGCGGTGAAGGGACTGTCACCACGCGTCATCTGCTCAACGGTGTAGAGGAGATGTACGAAAAGGGTCGTCTGTTCGGCCATGGAATCATTGACGTGGGATCCTCGCTTGGTTACCATGTGCATGAGAACGAATCGGAAACCTTTTACATCCTGCGGGGTACAGCGGAGTATGATGACAATGGAACCAAGTCGGTGATTACTGCTGGCGACGTGACGTTTACTGCAGCTGGAGAAGGCCATGGGATGAAGAATATCGGGCAGGAGCCACTCGAATACATCGCACTCATCTTGTATAAATAGTCCATGACCCTTGACGACTATTTCTAGCTAGGCTATAATGATCGTGAAAACAGCATACAAGAATTCTTCGGGGCGGGGTGCAATTCCCCACCGGCGGTGAAAGTCCGCGAGCAACCACAACTTTGGTTGTTGATTTGGTGAAATTCCAAAACCGACAGTATAGTCTGGATGGGAGAAGAGCAGGCAGAACTACATATTCTGACTGCAACTTTTGCGACATGTGCAAAAGCAACCTGAAGAATTTCAGGTTGCTTTTTTCCATATTGTTCAGATGTTCAATTGGAAGGAGTCAGATCATGTTCAAAAAGACAAGACTACTAATTATGGTTTTCGTACTCGTTGCAGGACTAGTGTTCCCACTCGTCGATGCACAGGCCAACGAGGTTATTACCCTCAACTACTGGCACTACCTGAGCGGTGATAATGCTAAGCTACATGAGCAAATGGTGCACGAGTTCAATGCCCAGCATCCCCACATTCAGGTTGACATACTTTATACCGGGAACCAATTCGTAGCTCGCGATAAACTGCTTGCAGCTGTGGCGGGGAGCGTTCCTCCCGATGTAGCTCTCGTGGACCAGTTTTGGCCTCCCCTCATGGTTTCCACTGGTACACTGGTACCTTTGCGCAACTTTGTAGACCCAGAAGTGTATCTAGAAGACTATAGCCAAGTGTCCAAAGACACCGTGACCGTCCATGGAGAAGCCTGGACAGTTCCCTTCTCCTTGAGCAACCAAATTCTACTCTATAACAAAGATAAGTTTAGAGAAGTCGGTCTCGATCCAGAAAAGCCCCCCACAACATGGGATGAGCTCTTGGAATATGCCAAGATTTTGACTCGGGACATTGACGGAGATGGACGGACCGATGAATGGGGACTGAACTTTACAACCCGCGCCAATATGGGTTCGATGTACGCCTTCGTCACCTTCTTGTGGCAAGCTGGAGGCGAGCTCTACAGCGAAGATTATAGCGAAGCGGTGTTCAATGACCAAACCGCCGTCGATACGGTGCAGTTTTGGATGGACTTAGCCCACAAACACAAGGTATTGTCACTCTCTCCACCGCAGGATGGTTTTGAAATTGGCCGTATTGCCATGCAGTATTCGAGCACATCCTCTATTGCAGCCACCCGCAACAAAGTGGACTTTGAGCTGGGAGTCGCAGCACTGCCTGCCCACAAGAACAAGGTTACCGGCGTAGGAGGTAGTAGCCTTGCGATCTTTAAGACAACCCCAGCGAAACAACAAGCAGCCTGGGAGTTTGTGAACTGGATGTCCAGTGCCGAAAACAACCTCAAATGGAGCATGAACACGGGTTATATTCCTCTGCGACTATCGGTACGAGACTCTGAAGTGTACCATCAATACCTCAAAGACCAGCCTCATATGCAGGTTGTCATGGAGCAATCGGATTACGCAAGAGCCAGACCAAACACCGTGAGTTATGCAGACTTGTCCCGCATTTTGGGTGTCGCTGTAGAAGAAGCGCTCTTTGGAAACACGAATCCTGAACCGATTCTAAACAATGCCGTTAAAGAAGCCAACACCTATATCAAAGCGTTGGATTAGATGAAAAAAGAAGGCTCAACTTAGTGCTGAGCCTTCTTTTTTTTCTCCCTTTCGGGGTTGTGACGCAGATAAAACAGTAGTCCAATTACGTTCGCCCCGGCCACGGCCAACCAGAAAAGGCCGTAGGAGTGAGCTGCTAACCAAGAAAGCCCGATGGACCCTAGAACCACTCCAAGATCAAAAGCATTACTGAAGAAGGCCAGATCATTCGCGGCGTCAACGGGATTCATGCTGTATCCTGGCACCATAGCCAGGAGCACAGTGTTCACGAAACCAAAACCGATCCCGCACAAAATGGCCGATGTAACCAAAATCACCAGCCCATTAAGGAATGACAGAAGCAAGAGGCCTGCTATCAACAAGCAAAAACCCGGGATGATCAGAGTACTTCGCCCAAATCGATCGGACAGGAAGCCTGCTGTGGCACCACTTAGGGTAAACGTCGAAGCAAACAAAACAAAAAACAGGCCAGGAATCGCAATACCCACAGCGAGTGCATGGAGGGTCAGAATAGACGCCGTGGCTCCCATCACCGAGGCGGCTAAGAACATGCTTCCTGACACCACCAGCAACTTCGGGTTCTTCCACGGAGAATGCGGCTGATACTTCCTCCCCATGCCCGGACCGCTGGCCAACGGTTTTCCCTTCATGAAAAAACTGAAAAGCATAGCTATTCCCACGACCACACTCGTTCCCCAGAAGAAAACAGAGTAGCTGAATGTATCAGCCAAGTAGCTTCCTAACAAAGGGCCCACAGCCATACCGAGACCCACCATCGAGGAGAAAATGCCAAAAAGAAAGCCGCGATTGTGTGGCTTCGTGTTATCGGAAAGCACTCCCTGCGCTCCCGTTATAAAACCGGCCAGTCCAATGCTTTGAATCAAGCGAACAAGGGCCAAGAACCCAAAACCCCAAAAGGGCTGGTACAAGACCAGAACGCAGGTCGCGACTAGGAGACCAATGCGCAATACCAGCAAATTGGAACTCCTCGTAGCCAGTTTCCCAAAAAAGACCTTGGCGATGATTGCACCAAGTGACAACAAACCTACAATGGCCCCCACCACAACCTCATCCCCGCCCAAGCCCGTAATGTAGACGGGCAAGGTAGGCACAAACATTTGGTTCATCGTGTGGTAGAGGAAGTTGATTAACAACACCAAAACAACATCTCTATATTTTCCCATGCTTCTCTCCGCTCTAAGCTACAACCTTCTCGACATCTCTTGCCTCGTTGCCTTACATCTACAGAACAAAGAGAAAGATCATCAAAAAGTGCAGTACAGTACCTATCCCGACAAAGATGTGGAAAATCTCGTGAAACCCAAACCGTTTCGGGACGAAGTTGAAAATCTTTGTTGCATAGATGATTGCACCAATCGTGTAGGCAACGCCACCAGCGACCATGAGCACAAGGGCTGGTTTTTTCAGCGACTGGAGCAATTGTCCAAAGGGTATGATCGCGATCCAACCCAAAACCAGGTAGAAGGCGGCCGTAACACCACGGGGCAAGCCCACCAGCCAGATCTTAAGAATGGCTCCTATGGCTGCCAGACCCCAAACAACTACTAACATAACCCAACGCCACGGATCCTCTAGACCATAGTACAAAACGGGCGTGTAGGTTCCCGCAATCAACATGTAAATGGAGATATGGTCCAACTTACGCAGGATCAGCTCCTTCTTCGGCGTTGTACGAACCCAGTGGTAGAGTGTACTCGCTCCATACAGCATGATGATACTTAAACCAAAGATCAAAGCCACAGTGACTCCTGATATCGTTCCCCATCCACGCCAAATCAGCAAACCTAAACCAGCAAGACCAGCAAGAAACATGACAAAATGCGTGAGCGCATTGACTGGTTCCTTAATCTTCACGATGGACTCACCTCCTCGGCTAATCTTCCCCTTATTGCTAGAAAACTCCTGCTTTGTTCTGGTTGAGGGAGGACAAATTTCGCTGGGTTAGAATACTGATCGTAAGTCGACAAAGAAGGAGCTGTTTGCCGTGACTGATCTAACCCTGATCCTTTGGGCACAAGAGTTTGCGAGTCCTGCCCTAACCGCCTTTTTTGCTGCTATTACGTCCCTTGGTTCGTTAGAGTTTTATATGTTTGCCATTCCCGTAATTTATTGGATGATAGATAAACACTTCGGGTTTCGTTTTTCCATTTTCTTCATTTTCTCATCGTACGTAAACTCCGGGGCCAAGCACATCTTCATGACCGAACGTCCCCCTCGGGAGCTACGCCTTGTCGAACAGGAGGGCTATGCGTTTCCCAGTGGTCATGCTCAAGGCAGCACCGCCTTTTGGGGTTTCCTTGCCCTAAAACTGAAAAGGCCCCTTGCCTGGATCGGTGCACTGGTCATGATTCTGCTTGTCAGCATCTCCAGAATTTACTTGGGAGTTCATTGGCCAATCGACATTGTTGGGGGTCTGACTATAGGTGCCGTGCTACTTCTTATCTACTCTCCCTTAGCGAACGTAGACCTCGCAAAGATATCCATGAAGAACTGGGTGTTAGGATCCTTAATCGCAGCAGCCGCTCTGTACCTGCTCCACCCGAGCGGTGACGGACCCATGACAGTGGGCTTTCTTCTGGGTGCACTCCTCGGCTATCGACTAGAGCTAGCTTATGTGCGGTTCAGCGAAGATGCAACCCTTGTGCAAAACGCCATTAAACTCATTCTGGGCCTAGCCGCTCTTTTTGCCTTGCGCATTGTACTGAAGCCTCTTGTGAGCTGGTTGCCCGCGGGACTCGACTATGTAGTCCGCTATGGATGCATAGGACTGTGGGCTAGTTGCGGTGCTCCCTATGTTTTCACAAAGCTCGGTCTGTACAAAAGGACAGCTACAACCAAGACGTTCTAACAGAAAGTGAGTGATTCAAATCGCTAAACTCTACTATTCCGATCCATGGTTACAGGAACTCCGCACCAAGATACTATCCCAAAAACAGGAAAAGGGCCACAGCTTCGTTGTACTGGAAGAGACCATTTTTTATCCTACTGGTGGAGGGCAGCCCCATGATGGAGGTCTGATCAATGGAGTGCCAATCTTGGACGTGTTTGAACAAGATGACGTTGTCGTTCATGTTCTAGAGCAGCCTCTGCAGGGAGACGACGCATTCTGCCAACTCGACTGGGCCCGTCGCCTCGACCATATGCAACAGCATAGTGGGCAGCACCTTCTCTCAGCTGTCTTCCACGACGAGTACGGCTACCGCACGGAGAGTTTCCACCTGGGTGAAGAGTACTGTAGTATCGATATTTCTGCGTCTTCGCTATCGACTAAGGAGCAGATTGCCGTTGAAGACAGGGCCAACCACGTTATCTTTTCCAACCTCCCTGTTCTCACCTATACGCGACACCCTGACGAATACTCGAAGGTGCCACTTCGCAAAGTTCCGGATATCGCAGGCGATCTGCGCATTGTGGAAATCCAGGGATTAGACTATTCTCCATGTTCAGGAACCCATGTAACGGCGACGAGTCAGATTGGTCTCTTGAAAATCAGCAAGTGGGAAAAGTACAAGGGAATGGTCCGCGTCTATTTTCTGTGCGGAAACCGCGCTCTGCGGGACTATGCACGCAAGCAAACCATCTGCGGGAGCTTAGGGAGTCTGCTCTCCGTTCCCGAAACAGAACTCTATGATAGATTAACCCAGGAAATTGAACGCAGGCAAGAACTCGAGCGCCGAGTGGCGGAACTGAAGAGCGAACTCGCTGCTCACCAAGCCAAGAGCATCGTAGCCACGAGTCAAAGTCCGTTTTACGTTGAAGCTCCACAAGCGACTGTCGAAGAGGCACAACAGTTAGCCCGTTCTATTATGGACTTGGCGACCGGAGTTGTGATCGTCAGCGCGGGCGAGCGTGTAATCCTGGCACACAACCTGCAGGACAAGCTACATCTTGGACAACTGATCAAAGGCAAGGCACACCCCCTTGGAGGCCGAGGAGGAGGAAGTGCAAATGGAGCCCAGGTGTACTTTACCGATCCCTCAGCACAAAAGGAGTTCTTGCGTCTGCTCAATGAAGAACTGGGCCAGCGATGAACTACCGTTTTTCGGACCATAAACACCCAGTTCGGAGGTAAGTTGCAAATTTAACAAGAAAAATAGTGGTTTTGAGTCCATTTTGAGTAGGTGTTTGTACATTTGCGTCGAATGCTCTTGGTAACGCGTGCACATTAGGAGGAATTTGACGTAATGTTGTATTCGGAAGTGCTGTTCTGTCTCGTTTTTACAGGCCTCCAGACATTTGTCGTTCTGCGCCTGTTGGATCGCGAAACTACTTGGTGGAATGTGAGCTCCTTTTCCCTTCTTCAAGCGTCTTCTATCATCTTGTTTGCCCACATCGTACCCAGTACAGGATGGCAGTTCCTTTGTACATCGGTCACATTCGCCGTTTTTTTCACGTGGGTCTTCAATGCCGACCTCTTCCCAGACGGCCTGGCCGTTTATCTCACATCGTTAGCCTTCGCTGCCATAGGCGAACTTGTATTTCAACCTGTGTTACGCATACACACATTTCCTTTTCCGCGATCAAATGTGGCCATGAAAGCACTCGGTACACCCCTTAGTCTAGGGGCCTACATCCCGATTGTTCTCATGGCCACTTTCTTTGTAATCAGGGATCGCTTTGTTAACGATAGTGAAAGCTATCGCAGATGGAACCTCGACGCAAACAGTTGGCTTACGATCTGCGGACTCATCGCCATCGTCTCTTACCTGAAGAGTATAGTCTCCCACTCACTCTACACCCATATGTTTCTTGGCGCCTGCGTCTTCGCAATGCCTGTAACGTTCTTTACCTTACATAAGTACAAGGCCAGAGACGAACAGACGGAAAAATCGCTGCAGTACCTAATCAAGCAACGGGCCATCCAAAAGTCGGCTATTAAGGTTTTGCGCGAGGAACGCCACGAACTTATTAATGAGTTAACTCTCATCTCCACATACCTGCAAATGGGGAAAATTCACGAAGCTATGACCTGCATCGACTACAGCTCAGCAAAACTTGCTGATCGCAACAACTATGCAAGCCTGCCTCACGATGCTTGGCTCACCGTCTTGGAGCATAAGCAAAAAGAAGCTGAGCATAGGAACATCGCTTTCACTGTCAATGTAGAGGCAGAAGCACCCCACTGCTTCGAGGAACAACGATTGCTTCCAAAACTGATCATAAACCTTGTGGACAACGCATTTAACGCCGTATCCGGCCGCGATGACCCTCAGGTAACGCTAACGTGGTCGTCAAACAGTACTGGTGAACGAACCCTCATCGTGTCTAATAATGGACCAGAAATTTCTGCCTGGGATGGCAAGATGATGTTTCGAGGTGGCATGACTACTCGCAAAGACCGTACGGAGAACCATGGCTGGGGTCTTGTGATCTGCCAAGACATCGCGCGTGAACTCATGGGCACCCTCACCTATACCACATCTCCTGAGCAGACTTGCTTCATCCTGACTTTACCGGCCATGACAGTGGAGTCCTATGGCCAGCGACTGGCTACTTAGGGAGATAGGGAACCATTTCTTCGTTTGATTTTAGAATCATCCGGGCAGGAATACTTCCCCGTACAGATGTGAGGGGATAGATGATCGTTCCCATACCGATCAGGGTGCCCGGGTTTAGAACGGCGTTGCAGCCTACTTCTACCCCATCACCCAAAATGGCACCGAATTTTCGCAGTCCCGTCTCTATGACTTCGCCATTCCAAAGGACCTTGACGGGTTCTTTTGTAGACTTGAAATTAGAGACAATAGCTCCAGCACCCAAGTGCGCACCATAACCCAAGATAGAGTCTCCTACATAATTGAAGTGCGGCAACTGTACCTTGGAAAAAAGGATAGCTTGCTTCACCTCACTGGCATTACCTAACACCACACCGTCACCGGCCAAGACATGACCTCTCACAAAGGCATTTGGCCTAATCTCGCAGTCGTCTCCAAAAATCGCAGGGCCATAGAAACGAGCAGTGTCTGCCACTTGCGTCCTGGCTCCCACCCAGACACCCGGCGCAATCTGACGGTACTTCCCTGGGTTTTGCTGTACCCGTTCGTGGATCAGATCCGCAACTCGAGCCAACAGTTCCCATGGATATTGCACCTGGGTCAAGCCCTCTCCACAAGGGCACCCTTCCAGACTAAAAAAAGCATTGTTCTTCCACAACATGATGACCCCCTAGTCTACTTTTTTTGCAGGAACAAAGAAGCAATCCAGATTCCCGCACCAAACAGACCTACACAGAGTAGCCACTCCAGACCTGTACGGGGCCAGCCCGGAAACGCCACCCAGAGCGACCCGATCATGAGACCCAAGATGCCGTAGGAAACGTGACCATGCTTCCATTTGAACAGCCAGTGTACGACTTTGGAGACCAGAACAATCGTAGGCACAAAGCCCAAACCCACGGGCACAAGTACGGTCAGATCAAGCTGTACCAAGGCCCTGAGAAGCTCTTCATAAACCCCAAAAGCAATCAGAAGGAAAGAAGCACTCAAACCAGGAATCACCAGCCCCACTGCAAGTAGGCCACCCTTTAGGGCCGATCCCAAGACACCTGTGGTCAAGGTGGTAGCTTCCCCAAGTACCCTAGGCAAACTTGTTACTCCAAGTAAGAGTAGAACACCCAGCGCGAAGCTCACTAGAAACGACAGCCGAAACCCTTTGTCGTTGGCGAGTTTCACCATCGATGGTATGCTGGCGATCACCAGCCCAAAGAAAAAGTACAGTGTAGGAAGGGGGTGTTGAGCAAACAAGTACTCCAGCACTCTGGCAAGAAATAAGAGGCAAACCGCAGCTCCGATTCCAAGGGGCACCAAGAGTTTGAGGTTTTTTCGCCACTCGGCAAAGGGATTGGCAATGGCCGCTACAATCGATTCATAGAGTCCGAGAACCATGGCCAGTACACCGCCACTTACCCCAGGGATCACCATTCCTAAACCAATGACAAAACCACTAGCAAGCCGGTACCAAAATCCCTGTTCTTTAGCCACTTTCGCGTACTCCCTCCAAACCTTCGCGGTCCTTGATTAGAATCCTTCGCTGTCCAATCTGCTCGATAAACCCCAGCTCCTGAAAGGATGACAGCTTCCGGCTCAGCGTTTCGCTGGTCATACCTATCTGTGAAGCCAGATCTCTTTTGCTTATCTCCAAATCGATCTCGTTGTCTTCTGCGCTCAAGTCCAAAAGAACCCCTGCCAAGCGTCGTTCAACGGAATGAAGACTTATGTCTTCTAAAAGTTGCTCCGTCTTGGCCAAACGCTGGCTCAGTTCTTCCAGGATCTTCAAAGCAATGCTCGGATACTTCCCCATCAAATCTTTGAGGGCGGCGCCGTCAATCACACACATACTGCTTTCTTCCAGCGCTTCAGCAAAGTCATTCACGGGTGCGTGGTTAAATAATGCTAGTTCACCTAAGAAGTCACCGGCCCGAAGCACTCGAATCAGCTGCTCTTTTCCTGTATCACTCAACCGATAGATTTTGACCCGGCCGGAGTGAATAACAAAGAGGCTATCGACGTCATCACCCATGGCATAGATCTCTTCACCCTTTTCCACAATCACTTGGCGCGTAATTTGGGCCACTTCCCATTTTTCTTCTGCTGTGAGATTGTGAAAAATCGGAACCAGCGTTATGCAGTTCGCATCTTTATCGTGCTCACAGTAGCACTTCACGGCATCTCCTCCCTGTACAATGATTCACCGTCCCAGCCTTGATTCCTTCAGTAGCGGATGATCAAGAATCCCCACTACACGATGGTCAGTGGGGACTATTCAGCCACTAGTTGTTCTAATTGAGAGGGTAGACTTTACCTATGGGGACGGAAAACATGAAGCCCACACTCGGGTGATCTACATCTCCAAGCACATCCTTAACTGCTTCCACCGTCCGTTCTACGAGCTGCTCACTATCTACAACGGTAAAGATCGTCTTATTATAAGGCCTGGCCCCTTCCATGATTGTCCGGAGTGAACCAAAAATGGGGAAATCCCTTCCCCTGCTGCTGGCCAAGGCACTAGCCATACCTTGACTGTCCAAGATCGTAGCTCCCTGCACTCCCACATCCACAAAGCGAGCCAAGATTTCATCCAGGCAATCAGTCTCATTTAAGACCAGGAATAAAGCATACATATTGTCGTCCTCCTTTGATCGTCTACCTGATGGCGGATCCCATTCCTCGGATTTCTCCGGCCTTCTGAATCGCTGTCTTGGCAATGAAGGGACCGGCAACTTCATAGAGCAAGACAGTCACTACAATGATGGCAATAACCGCCACACTGATGTCAGGCAGATGCTGCTTCACCAAGATTGCAAGGGCGATGGACAACCCGCCCTGCGGAAGCAGAGCTACGCCAAGATGTCTTTGCACCGCGGGTTCTGCCTTTACACTTCTCGATCCTACCCACGCTCCCACAATCTTTCCAAGAG
>DUQE01000099.1 GCA_012837925.1 Bacillota bacterium | reverse complement strand
GTTCCTTGGCCCTCTGTACGATCGTACTTTCTAGTCCTAGAGCCTCTGCCACCGCAGCAGCATCGCTCCTAAGTGGCTTGGAGGGCTCGGCCTCCTCTAAGCGATAGTCCATGCAGCGCTGGAGAGACGATGCTTGAACCTTTTTGAGGCAATCTGGGTCAAGGCCTTTGACCCGCAGATGGTACACTCCCTCACAGCGAGCCAGTGACGGATAATGCGTGGTGATCACCGTCATCGTCTGTTTCTGGCTTAAGTGTTCAATTACAGCTTGCGCCACGCCGGCTCCCTCCACGGGATTTGTACCGTGGGCAATTTCGTCGACAAGAATGAGTCCGGATTCGTCGCTTCGCCCAATCACGTCACGAAGGAAAACCACTTCTCCAGCGTAAGCACTGAGTCCCTTAGGAATCGTAGCTTCCGCCAGGTGGGCCCGTATGAACTGGCGTGGTTGAAACTCCATAAAACGGGCCGGAACCAATAAACCATATTGTGCCATGGCGGTCAAAAGACCAATCGTCTTGAGACTCACGGTTTTTCCACCCATGTTGGGCCCAGTAATCAACGTGACCCCTCGCGAAATTTCCAGGGAAAGGGGAGTATAATCGTGACCCGCCTGCCTCACCTCTTCTTCGACGAGCAGGTGTCTACCCTCTACGATGCGCATGCGGGCGCCTTCAGACAGTTGCGGCCTAATTCCGTCTATCTCATTGGCAAACGTTGCTTTCGCAAGCAATACATCCAGATAGGACAACTGATCAAGAGTTGTCAACAAGCGAGGAGCAAAGGTCGCAACAAAGGCCGAAAGTTCTATACGAACCTGTTGCTTACGCTCCTCTTCTTCTTCCCGGACTTGGGATAAGCGGCTCTTGACATCCTGGATGCGCTCGTCTTCGCGCAACTGAAAGGTCACAAAAGTCGCGGTTTCCTGCTTTCTACAGAGCTCTGCTATATCGTCGAGAGCTGCGATCACTTCTTGATCGCTCGTGCTGACCGTGATGTCTCCATCCATAGACAAAACTCGGCCAGCCGTCCGGACTAAGACACTGTCCACCGAAGCACGGAAGGTCGCCAGCACACTTTCTAGACGAACCCGTTCGGTGCGAATCTGCGCCAGTTTTTCATCATAGGCATCGGCAACATAAAAGCTCGTATGACCACCCTGACCACGCCCCAGGGCCTCTCTGCATTCCTCGCAGAGGTCTAAGGGAGTGTCGAGGCAAAACGTCCATCCTAACGTCACAAGTTCGCTGTGGATCTTCTCTACAATCGCAAGGAGCTTTTTGATCTCATAAAACTCCATGTCATCGAGGGTTACCCTTTGCGTACTACGCTGGAGACTTCCGCTAATGTCACGCACCGATCCTAAAAGGAAACGCAGGTTATCGGCTTTCTTCGCATCATCGCGAAGAAGAGTAGATAAGCGTTCCAGGCGATCGAGCTCGTTCTCTAGCTCGCTCCATTCCTCAGGCCGAAAGGCCTCTATCTTCCGCAGACGAGTCCTTCCCAGAGAAGACTCGGGCTTGATTCGGGCCCAGATGGCATCTAAGCCTAGTTGCCGCGTTGTTTCTGCATCAAGAAATGGCATCAATACCCTCCTTTCCCGGCGTGTAGCGGATTCCTAGGTTCATATCAAAGGCAGGAATCGGATACACAGCTTGTCCCACATCTGCAAGCAAGCGGAGGGGATCGGCATGACCGTAACGACTGTTAAAGGGATTTACAGTTACAGCACTGATATGAATAGCATCTAACACGTTAAGCACAGCCTGGTAGGAGTCGAGCTTGTGAAAGCCCTGTTTGCTCAAAAATACGCTGGTGGGGTCCAAAACCACAATAATAGGAGGAACCTCCTCAGTGCTATTAGTCAAAATTTTCACAAGCACATCATCCGTCAGCATGCCTCGAACGAAAATCGCCTGTGTGGACCCATCAGCCTTTTCTGCAATGCTATTGGGATTGTCAAAAAAGTCTTCTTGGGTGATGCTATCCTGCAATCCTTGCGCTGAGAGCAAGGCCAGCTTGACCTCTGCCTCCATGTTTCGCAAGTGCATGCCCACCTCAAATCGCAAGGGATGCTCCCATGCGGGAAGACGCAAAATCCGTAGCTGCAGCCGCAGTTTTTCCAGCAGAAGGGCCCGATCCCAACTTGCCTCAGCTCCCACGGCCAAGACAGTCGTATCCGTCACCATGGGCGCCGAAAGCGAACGTCGATCGATGGCCCCATCGACAAAAAAGACGTCGATTCCCACCTGTTCCAGCTGCTCTTTGACCAAGGCAAGTTCATGGCGAGTGCTCGGTCCCGCCAAGACTGTCTTGCCCGCACTCAAGGCTCGGGCGAGAATGACCTCACCAAGGGGAGTCATAATACCCGTAGTGCCAAGTATTTCGTAATCGATACCGCTATCAACCAGTAGGGTCTTGGCATTGGCCACAATTTGTCCGGGGCGCAGCATGATCTTAGGCTTGTCGTGGCGGAAAAGACTGTCTCGTTCTTCTCCATCGAGCCCGATGGTAGTCATGGCAAGGCCTATTCCAAGTCTCTCCGCATCCATTACCAGTTGGTTAAACGCGAAGGTCTTACCGGTGTTCTTGCCCATCCCAATCACAGAGACGGAGCGAAAGCCGTGGTCTAGTATCTCCTGTACAAACACCAGTCTTGACCCCCTTCCTGCACAATACGCCTTTATACGTAGATCTCAGAGAATAACTGGCGCAATTTTGGGTTCTCGCGTAAGACCTCGAGGGTAATCTCCGCATGGCTCTTGGTATACCCGTTACCAATGAGCATGTTGACGTCTTTGCCCACCCCTTCGGCCCCTAAGGCTGCAGCCGTGAAACTTGTGGCCATACTAAAGAAGTATACGGTCCCTCCATCGCGAGTACACAAGATCGACGTCATTTCGGTCTGGGGAATGTTCACACAGTTAATAGTAAGATCAGCCAAAGTACCCCCAGTTGCTTCTTCAAACGCACGCAGGCAGTCTACTGGCTTGGTTGCATCCACATTGAGCACGACATCGGCCAAATCGAGTTGGCGGATGCGGCGAACCGCTTCCTCGCCATAGTCCATGGCGATGACCTTTCCCGAAACTCCGGCGCGTTTTCGGGCCTCATGAAGACAAAGGCAACCCGACTTGCCGCCTGCTCCCACGATGAGCACCGTATCACCTGGTCTCACCAGTTTTGCTGTCTGGGCAGGAGCACCAGCCACGTCAAGGGCAGCTAACGCTAGTTTTTGGGGAAGATCGTCGGGCAAGACCGCATATATGCCGCTCTCAAAAAGAACCGCCTGGCCTTTGATGTCTACCTGTGCGGTGTCTAGATGGATCATGTCTATCGCATCAATGACAAGCGGTGTCAAGGTCAACGAAACCAGTGAGGCGATGCGATCTCCCACTTGTAGATCTCGTTTTCCCTGCAGATCTTTACCGATAGCCTTCACGGTCCCGATAAACATACCACCTGACCCGGTCACCGGGTTATGGTGCTTTCCTCTGCGGTCAACGATATCTAGCATAATTTGGGCGATGCGATCCTTGTCATCACTGGCTTCTTGTCGAATTTGTGTAAAGCTAGCCGAATCAATGTTCAGCGTCTCTACATCAACTAAGATTTCATTGGGTTGAATCTCCATACGGTTATCAAGGCGCTGTGCTCCCTGCGGAAGGGAACCCACTGGCTCGATAACACGATGTGTACCAAATGGACAGGCTACAGTCACTGACATACTCCCCTTTGTGGATTCTTACTCAAATCATCCAAGATATTTTACAGTTTCTTCAATAATAGCACATACCCATCCAATTTTGAAGTGATCCTTCAAAATTGGATGGGTAAGTTCTCAAATCTGGTCTAGTATGCGGACTGCAAAGAGACGATTACCTGGGAGGCGATTCCTTCTTCGCGACCCACGAAGCCTAGTCCCTCGGTGGTGGTGGCTTTGATGTTGATCTGACGCTCGTTAACACCGAGCACTTCAGCAAGTTTTGCCTTCATCGGGTTCTTCCAGGATGCCAGTTTCGGCCTTTGGGCCATAATCGTGATGTCTAAATTGTGAATTACCATACCGTCCTTCTTAAGCAGGGCTACCACTTCTTCTAAGAGGGTGATGCTGGAGATACCCTTATACTGTGGATCGGTATCAGGAAACAGCTCCCCAATATCTCCCCGCCCCATGGCACCTAAAATGGCATCCATCACGGTATGCGTTACTACATCCGCATCGGAGTGCCCTAAGAGTCCTTTCTCAAAGGGAATCTCAACGCCACCCAAGATCAACGCCCTACCTTCTACCAGACGGTGTACGTCATAACCGAAGCCAACGGACGTTGCCTGGGATCGCGGCAGATCTTCGGGAGTCGTGATCTTGATATTGGCGTAATCCCCCTCGACAATGTGCACAGGATGGTCCAGGGCCTCCACCAAGCCGCAATCGTCTGTGGCTGTAATCCCTGTACTTTTGGCCCGTTCGTGGGCCCTTACCACTAGACCATAATCAAAAATCTGTGGGGTCTGCATGGCCCAAAGCTCCGAGCGATCGGGTGTCTCGACCACGAGGCCTTCTTGTACTTTTTTGATCGTATCCTTGACACGAACCGCTATACCTACCGCTCCGTGCTCCTTCACAGCCTCTAGTCCCCTTCGCACCATATTCGATGTTACGAAGGGTCTTGCTCCGTCATGGATAATCACCCACTTCGTATCTGGAGAGAGAGCTTTGAGACCCAGGTAGACACTGTCCTGCCGTTCATCCCCTCCCAAAACGACCTTAGCCGGTTTGTCCTTTATTGTCTCCTGCAGAAGCTTCGCAATCGTCGCTCGATCTTCGTCTCTCGTAACTACAACCACCTCAGAAACTTCGTCCATCGATCCAAAGCAAGCTAGGCTATGGGCAAGCACGGCCTTGCCCTGCAAAGGCAACAACACCTTGTTCCCATCTGCTCCCATGCGTTTGCCTGAACCAGCTGCCGGTATTACGACTCCAACTCTCACTCGCGCCAACTCCCTTTGTCGCCAATTTCCTATAAAAAAGACCCGATGTACTCTGGCATCAGGCCTCTTTAATCCCTATAATCTTATAATGCCCGCTCCATAGCCTTAGGTTTAGCAAAAATCATACGACCGGCCGCTGTCTGAAGGACACTTGTCACTAACACTGCTACAGTTTGCCCAATAAAGCGGCGACCACCATCTACTACGATCATGGTGCCATCATCTAAGTACCCTACACCCTGACCTTGTTCCTTGCCATCCTTTATGACCTGGACCTTGAGCTCTTCTCCTGGTAATACAACCGGTTTGACAGCGTTGGCAAGCTCGTTGATGTTTAAAACGGACACCCCTTGCAGTTCGCAAACCTTGTTGAGGTTATAGTCGTTGGTAACGACTTTGCCTCCCATGTCTCGAGCCAGCTTCACAAGCTTCGTGTCGACCTCGGCAATGTCACCGTAGTCCTGCTCTACAATACGAACATGAGAATAGGGTTCCTTTTGAATCTTGTTGAGAATATCCAGTCCTCGCCTACCACGGTTGCGCTTCAACACATCCGACGAATCTGCAATGTGTTGTAACTCCTCTAAGACAAATCCCGGGACAATTAAGTCACCTTCTAAAAACCCCGACTTCGTGATATCCGATATTCTTCCGTCAATGATTACGCTAGTGTCAAGTATCTTGGGAGAAGCATCTGTAGAAGCCGCTCTAGCCTTCGCATGCCCTCGCTCTGTTCGAGAAAAAACATCTGGCAAGTCATCTGTCTTTCTAAGTCCAACCATGAGACCGAAATACCCCAGTATGACTCCAAGAATGATGGGGACATAATCTCCTGCATAAGGAATTCGTAATAAAGGAATAGAAATGATCAGCGCAATAACCCATCCGCTTACTAGCCCAATCACGCCCCCAACCAGTTCATGTGTGGGTGTTTTCAACAAAACCTGGGTCGCCATCTTGCTACCCTTCTTGAGTCCTCGCACAATGGGTGGGCCAACCACAATACCGACAAAAAACCCAACAAAAACAAACAGACCAACTAAATAACTCTCATCGATGAATCCAGCCATCGCGCCCGAACTTAGCAAAACCAACGCCCCGGTATAGCCCAACGCCGCGCCAATGGCAGCAAACACAATCCTAACGAATATGACCAAACTACGCTTCACCTCCCACTATTGTAAATGCACGCGATAGTTTAGCTCGTTCAAGTTATAGTATTTCCTGTTTTCTCTGAGGTATTCTTTTTCAGCCCAAAATGTCGGCGGCACCCCCCTACTGTTCGAATATTGCAGAAATCCTCTCCACAATCTGCTCTTCGGTGGAGTTTTGAGCAATGACGAGCTCGCTCATGAGGATTTGTCTTGCGTTGTCGAGCATCTTTCTTTCGCCAGTGGATAGACCTTTTTCGTTTTCTCTAATGGTTAGATTACGTACAACCTCCGCTACTTCGAAAATGTCTCCACTCTTTATCTTTTCCATGTTCGCCCGATAGCGACGGTTCCAGTTTGATGACATAGATGATTGTTCACCTTGAAGAATCTGGTAAACACGTCGAACTTCTTCATCATTAATTACCTGACGAAGACCGAGTTCCTCAACGGACTTCATGGGAATCATAACCTTCATATCCCCAATGGGTAGCGCCATAATGTAGTACTCCTGCTTCTCGCCGAGCACTTCTCGCTCTTCTATGGCCACTATAACACCGGCACCGTGCATGGGGTAAACGACATGATCCCCCACGTTATACATCGCGCTCCCTCCTTTGTCAAAACGTCGATCCTTACAATAAATTTACCACTTTACGTGCCTAAAGTCAAACGAGCCCATTGCCAGACGGCTTTGTCCACAGGTTGACAATCGATTTTTAAAAGACTTATAATGAAACCAGTTGGACGTTTCACACAGTGAAACTATGTGACCCATAAAAGGTGGCGAGAGGACGTGACTAAGATGATGAAGCCGGCTAGCACTTGTCATCACTTCCAGGAAAACGTGCAGGAAAACCTTGTGCGCCATTACAGCATTCTAGATATCCTATCTAAGTTCCAGGAGACAAATGCACGTGTCAACAGGGCTCTTTGCAGAGCAGTAACCGACTGCGGGTGCATCAATATCAACGCCTCGAAACAGCTCTTACCCGACGATTGCTCGTTCGAAGATGTGCGTGATCATATCCAATCGCATCTCAAAGGACAGCTCTGCGAAAACTGCAGGGAAGTACTCGAAGCTGAGCTCGGACAGAATCTCTTCTATCTGGCAGGATTGTGCAACGCCCTTGACCTTGACCTTGAAGAAGTCCTTCATAAGGAAGGTCAAAGAGTAAACACCCTAGGGATGTTCCACCTCCGTTAGATGTGGCTATCCACCAAGACCTGCTCGCGCAAACGACGCAGGCCGTCTTTAATCGCTTTCGCCCGCACCTCTCCGATGCCTTCTACATCGTCGAGTTCTTCAATGGTGGCATCCATGACGGTAGTAATGTGACCGAAGGTCTTGACCAGATTCTCGATAACAGGCATAGGCAAGCGGGGTATCTTTGCCAAAATACGGTAACCCCGGGGCGCAACCGCCTGATCGAGGTTCGTCATGCTTCCCCCAAAACCCAGTGTTTTGGAAATAAGTCCTAGATTAAGCAAGTCATCGGAGTCCATTTCCTCTAGTTGACTCCAACTCTCATTTAGATTCTCACCTGCATAATAGTCTTTGAAGACCAAGAGCCCTTCATCCTTGGTATCGGCCATGAGCTCCTCGAGCTGCATGCGGACAAGACGACCCTCTGACCCCAGTTGAATTACATACCTCTCGATCTCCCAGGCGATTTTGTTCACCATCTGGCTCCGCTGTAACACCGTTGCTACATCCGTTAAGGTCACAACGTCCTCGAACTCCAGGGCACTTAGATTCGTTAGAGACTGTTGAAAAACGCTACGATACTTCTCCAGAGTAGACAAGGCCTGGTTGGCTTTTGCCAGGATCACACTAACCTCACGGACAACATACTTCCAGTTTCCCCGGTAAATCGTGATGATATTACGCCTCTGCGATATAGAAATCACAAGTTGACCTGTTTGCTTCGCAACACGTTCCGCCGTCTTATGACGCGTCCCGGTTTCGAAACTCGGAATCATGGAATCAGGTACCAGTTGGGTGTTGGCATAGAGGATTCTCTTGGCATCGCTTGATAGCACGATGGCTCCATCCATCTTAGCTAGTTCATAAAGGGAGCCTGGGTGCATCTCGGAGTCGATACGAAAACCACCATTGACCAACTCCAAAACTTCGGGAGTATCTCCTATGACAATCAACCCGCCTGTCTTCGCCTTTAGGATGCTGTCAAGGCCCTCATAGAGCTGAGTGCCTGGCGCCACCATCTCAAGATGTTCATAAATCAGATCATCCTCACGCATGTACTCACCTTCTCACCGCTATTTTCAATGCTTCTTGGATCGTGCTGACTCCATAAACCTTAATGGGCTCATTTCCTTGCACATTAGTCTTGGGAATAATGCAGCTTTTAAAGCCTAGGCGGTGAAGCTCCGCTAGCCTTTGCTCCATTCCTCGAACCGCCCGGATTTCCCCAGACAACCCAACTTCTCCCAACACAGCACAAAGAGGATCACAACTAACATTCGATACACTGCTGGCTACTGCGACCGCCATACCCAAATCCAAGGCGGGTTCCTGCAATCGAAGACCACCTGCAATGTTCAAAAAGACGTCTTGCGACTGTAACGGGTAGCCCTGCCGTTTCTCTAATACCGCCAAAACGATGGAGAACCTTTGATAATCAACGCCCGTGGTCTGACGCCGCGGCGTTCCACCATAGGGACCGGGGGTCACCAGGGCCTGCACCTCCACTAACAGAGGGCGGGTTCCTTCCATATACGGAACCACAACTGAGCCAGAACTGTTCTCAGGTCGCTGAGACAGCAGAAACTGGGAAGGATTAGCTACAGGTAATAAGCCTCGTCCACTCATCTCAAAAATTGCGACTTCGTGGGTGGAGCCAAAGCGATTCTTCACTGAACGAATGATTCGAAACGATGTATGTACTTCACCTTCGAAATATAATACGAAATCTACGGCATGTTCTAGTACTTTTGGACCAGCTAGATTGCCGCCCTTAGTCACATGTCCCACGAGCAGAATAGCGATATCACTCTTCTTAGCCAACTGCAGGAAACATCCAGTGGATTCGCGAACTTGTCCCACACTACCCGGAGGTGAAGATACTTCTTCAACAAACATGGTTTGAATCGAATCAACGATAACCATGACGGGTTGTTCCTTCTCGATTACCTCGCAAATCGCATTCGTGTTGGCTTCGCTGAGTACAACGAGTTCTTCGGCCACAGCGTCCAGGCGTATCGCCCTAAGCTTCAGCTGTGCAAGAGACTCTTCACCGGTAACGTACAAGACCTTACCAACGCTTCGAGCTACCTGGCTCGCCACTTGAAGAAGCAGAGTTGACTTGCCTATCCCGGGATCTCCGCCGATGAGTCCTAGGCTACCTGGTACCACGCCACCACCCAAGACACGATCAAGCTCTGTAATACCTGTCGAAAAACGAGATTCAGCACTGTTTTCGACCCTTGTGAGGGGCATGGGTTTACTCCTTGCCACCCAGGTGCGAGCGTTCTTGCTGACAGGCTGGATTGTTTCTTCTACCAGAGTATTCCATTCTGCACAGGCAGGGCATTTTCCCATCCAGCGAGGACTCTCAGCCCCACAAGCCTGGCAGACAAACACGACCGTTTTCCTAGCCACAGTCTACCCTTTCTATGTTCTAAATTTTCCTACACTTCTATTATACCACCTGAAAAAGGAGTGCACAACTGCCCGTTAAGGTCTGTGCACTCCCGAATTCGCAAGAATATCATTTTCTTTTAGTAGAAAACGAATTCGCCCTCCTTGGAGTCTACCGTAATTGTGCCCCCCTCACCGAAGGTTCCCTTGAGGATTTCTTCCGCCAGGGGATTTTCTATATACCTTTGGATGGCTCTACGCAGTGGCCTCGCACCGAAGTCGGGATCAAAGCCCTTGTTCGTGAGAAGCTCTTTCGCCTGGTCTGTGATGGTCAAGGCAATATCCATTTCCTGAAGCTGCTTACGCAGTTCCTTGAGCATGATCTCCACAATCTCACCGATATGCACCTTGTTCAGGGCATGGAAGACAACTACTTCATCGACCCTGTTGAGGAATTCCGGGCGGAAGGCACGCTTGAGTTCATCAGTAACCTTACCCTTCATCGCTTCATAGTCACTGCGTTCATCAACAACAGCTCTAAAGCCAATGCCTGAGTCACGTTGAATCTGCTGGGCTCCCACGTTGGATGTCATGACAATGACTGTGTTGCGGAAGTCCACAACCCGCCCCTTGGAATCTGTCAGTCTTCCGTCTTCTAAGACCTGGAGCAGGATGTTAAAGACCTCAGGGTGTGCCTTTTCGATTTCGTCAAAGAGCACGATAGAATAGGGTTTTCTACGCACTTGTTCGGTGAGCTGACCACCTTCATCATAGCCAACATAACCAGGAGGAGAACCCACGAGCCGCGATACAGCATGGCGTTCCATGTACTCCGACATGTCCAGGCGAACCATGGCATCTTCATCACCAAACAGTGCTTCAGCCAACGCTCTAGCCAACTCGGTCTTTCCTACCCCCGTTGGACCCAGGAAGATAAACGAACCAATGGGACGCTTAGGATCTTTTAGACCCGCATGGGCCCTGCGCACCGCTTGAGAAACGGCACCAATGGCCTCGTCTTGACCAATCACCCGCTCATGCAGCAATTCTTCGAGATTCAAGAGACGGATGGCATCTTCTTCGGTGATGTCTGTCACAGGTACGCCAGTCCAACCAGCCACCACTGCGGCAATATCCTCAGCCGTGACCACCGCTTCTGCACGACCATGGCTCTTGCGCCACTCTGAGCGTTTTGCCTCCAGCTCCTCTTGAAGCTTTTGCTCTGTATCTCTTAGGCTGGCTGCTTGCTCGAATTCTTCGTTTTTAATGGCCGCTTCTTTCTCGACGGATATTTCCTCAATGCGAGCTTCCAGTTCTTTGAGCTCTGGCGGAGCCACAAGACCTGCCAGACGCACCCTTGAACCGGCTTCGTCCATCAGGTCAATGGCCTTGTCAGGCAAGAAGCGGTCGCTAATGTAGCGGTCACTAAGACGCGCGGCCGCTACAATGGATTCGTCTTGAATCTTTACCCTGTGGTGAGCCTCGTAGCGATCGCGCAAACCTTTCAGAATCTCGATCGTCTCTTCCACGGTGGGCTCATCGACCATCACGGGTTGGAAACGCCTCTCTAGTGCGGCGTCTTTTTCTACATGCTTCTGGTATTCATCCAGTGTGGTGGCACCAATGGCCTGCAATTCGCCACGTGCCAAGGCAGGTTTGAGGATGTTTGCTGCGTCAATAGCACCTTCAGCTGCACCTGCACCGATGATGGTGTGCATCTCGTCAATAAACAGTACCACATCACCAGCACCACGAATCTCTTCCATTACTTTCTTCAAGCGTTCCTCAAATTCGCCGCGGAACTTCGAACCCGCAACAAGGCTTCCCAAATCAAGCGTGACCACGCGTTTGTTACTCAACGTCTCGGGCACATCATTGTGAATGATCTTGAGGGCCAGCCCCTCTGCAATAGCCGTCTTTCCGACACCCGGTTCACCAATTAGCACCGGATTGTTCTTTGTACGTCTGCTGAGAATCTGAATCACTCTTTGAATCTCTTTGTCCCGTCCGATGACAGGATCCAGACTGCCTTCCCGGGCTAAAGCGGTCAAGTCACGCCCGAACTGATCCAAAGTGGGAGTATTGTGTTGGCGCGGTGCTTGGGTCTTTCCTTGGCTTCCACTTCCGAGTTGGCTGGTGACCTGTGAACGAACCTTCTCCAAGTCAGCCCCCAGATTATGTAGCACCTGGGCTGCCACTCCTTCTCCCTCGCGAATCAAACCTAGCAGGAGATGTTCCGTACCGATATACGTATGGCCTAGACGTCTGGCTTCATCAAAAGCCAGTTCTAAGACCCGTTTCGAACGAGGTGTAAAGCCAATCTGACCCTGGGTGGGCTGACCACCACGGCCGATAATCCTCTCCACCTCGCCGCGCACTTGATCAATGCTGATCCCAAGCGACAACAGTGAACGTGCCGCCACGTCTTCGCCTTCCGCAATGAGACCCAGGAGAATGTGCTCTGTCCCTACCACGTTATGACCCAATCGGCGTGCCTCTTCTTGCGACAAGACAATCACTCGCTGGGCTCGTTCTGTAAAACGTCCAAACATAGTTCCACCTTCTTTCCTTTATGCGTTACCATTCAGTGCATCTCTGATTAAACTAGCTCGCAAACGATCTCTCTCCTGAACTGGAAGGGCCTGCCCCATCATCTTTTGCAGATGCGCTGAGCGAATTTGAACCATCAGTTGCTTCAGGAGTTCAGGATCACGATACTCAATCACACCCAGATCGACCCCGAGTTTTAGATCCGATAAGAGCTCCATAGCTTCTTGGCTTGTGATGATGCGAGCGTTGCGGAGAATTCCATAGGAGCGGAACAACCAATCTTCTGTTGCTAGTCTTCGATCCTCTTCTAACAAATACTCTCGCGCCTGACGTTCACTATGGAGAATTTGGTCGGTAAAGCGGGCCAGGTGTTCAATTGTTTCCTCTTCACTCTGACCAAGCGTGATCTGGTTCGAAAGCTGAAAAACATTGCCCCTTGCGTCGCTGCCTTCTCCGTAGAGTCCTCGTACCGTCAAACCAAACTTCGATACTGCACCTAAGACTTCTTGCACTTTATTGAGCCTTCGCAGGGCTGGCAGATGGAACATCACCGAAGCCCGCAAGGCTGTACCTGCATTCGTCGGACAACACGTAAGGTATCCCGACTGCATATCAAAAGCATAATCAAGATGTGCTTCGAAGCGATCGTCGATCTCTGTTGCTTTACGCCATGCTTCGGCCAGTTGCAGACCAGGTTTTAAAACCTGAATACGCAAGTGATCCTCTTCATTGACCATGATGCTCACATTGGCGGCATCGTTAATAATAACGGCTTTATGCTGCGGATTCTGGGTATGGCTCGGACTGACAAGATGCTCTTCGACCAAGACTTGGCGGTCTAGCGTATCCATCGTACCCATCTCAAAGTAGGCAAAGCCTCCCAGATCCTGCAAGTGTGGGAGAACCTCCTGCGCCTGCTGGAGTACCGTTCTAAGGTCATCACGACTGGCTCCTTCAGGAAACGGAATTCCCTGGAGGTTTCTAGCCAGGCGACAGCGAGTCCCTAACACAATGTCTCCCTGGGGCCCATTATCCTTCATCCACGAAGCGATCTTCTTCATTCGCCATCACCTCCGGCCAACTGTTTTTCGAGCTGGCGAAGTTCATCGCGGTACTTGGCGGCCTGTTCGTAGTTTTCTTGCCGCACACACTCCTGCAAGCGTCCGCGCAAGTCTTCAATCTGGCGGCTGATCCGGGCTTTTGGATACCCTCGAGCCGGCACTTTACCCGTATGTGTACTCGAGCCATGCAGCCTCCGCAAGACGGGATTGAGCTCATCATAAAAAACTTCATAGCAGCTACCGCAACCAAGACGTCCCGTCTTCTGCACGTCAAGGATTGTCCGCCCACAAGTCGGACACTTCTTCACCGGCCTGCTCGGACTGAGCTGCTGGCCAAGGGTTCCCGATTGGAACATCCCTGACAACAAGTGCTGCAAATCAAATCCTGTGCTAAAGTTCGTGTACCCCTGGGCACAACTCTGGCAAAGGTGTAATTCTGTCTTGTTGTTATTTTCGATTTGTACAAACTTCACTGTCGCTGTATTTTCGCCACATCGTTCGCATAGCATTAGGTATCACCCGCCTCTCAAGACTCTGACTCAATAATAAGAAACAACAAAGCACGTACCAAACTAGCACGTAGCACATTCTTCCCCTGCCCAATGCTGCCGACTTCCTGCTGCACAATGCCCCTGATGAGCTGGAGTTGCCGGGGCGTGATCACATGATGATCCTTGAGATACGCCAAGATATCCTCCATTTGCTTCTCATCAAGCTCAGAACCAATGCTCTTTAGAAGGTTCGCGGCGTGGGCATAGCTATCATCCACTTGCACATGTCCAATGCGAATGTAACCACCGCCCCCGCGCCTGCTCTCCACAATGTAACCCCGTTCCAGGGTGAAACGAGTCGACAGTACGTAGTTGATCTGCGATGGAACGCAGGAAAAGTCATCGGCCATTTGGGCGCGGCTCAGTTCAACACTATTGGTTTGGCTGCTTCTCAGCATCCTTTTGATATATGCTTCAATATGGTCCGCTAAGCTACTCATACGTCGCCACCCAACTTTCTTTGACTAATACTGACCTTAAGTCTATTATAGCACAAATTTTCAGCAACAATGCAAACCTCTCGGGGATAGTCAGGAAACGTCAGGCATCTGAATTTTGTCATTTTCTGTTCATATGGAAAGAATTCTCTAGTTCTCTCCTACTTACTCGATTTCCCGCATAGATTTGTTAAGGAGGGATTGCATGATCAATTATGTCTGGTTTGTCATGATCCTGGCCGGTGTCATCACCGCTACGAGCAAAGGACAAATACATCTGGTGACGGAAGGCGTTCTGGCCGGAAGTGAACAGGCCGTAGTCGTGGCTTTGGGTTTGATCGGTATCATCTCCTTTTGGTCGGGAGTAATGAAGATCGCCCAAGACGCTGGTCTGATGGAAATTATCGCTAGAGCGCTGGGGCCACTCGCACGCCGTCTGTTTCCTGATGTTCCTGAACGTCACCCAGCCATGGGTGCTCTGCTTGTAGCCATGAGCGCCAACATTTTGGCCTTGGTAATGCTCGTACCCCTCTGGGACTTAAGGCCATGGGTCACCTGCAGGAACTCAATCACAACAAAGATACCGCCTCCAACGCCATGTGTACCTTCATGGCCATTACCTCCTCGAGCCTAACCGTCGTTCCTACCACGATCATCGCGCTACGCCTGACCCACGGCTCCACCGCTCCAACGGACATCATCGGACCCATCATTTTTGCCACACTGTGCTCGACCCTAGCTGCGATTGTGGCAGACATTTTGCTGCGTCGGTTTTCATCACGCCGTTCCTAAATCAAGGAGGAAGCTATTATGACTTCAGCCATTCAAGGGCTTTCGCGCTGGGCCATACCCTTATTACTTCTGGGAATAACAACCCTAGGGCTGTCCAAGCGAGTGCCCATCTATGAAAGCTTTGTCGAAGGAGCCAAAGAAGGATGGCAGACAGCCTTGCGCATCCTGCCCTACCTTGTGGGGATGCTTGTGGCGATTCAAATCTTCCAGCGCACTGGTGCGTTAGACCAACTTATCCGTCTTCTCAGTCCTATCACCAATTGGTTGGGGTTTCCCAAAGAAGCACTTCCGTTGGTGCTGATGCGGCCGATCTCAGGATCCGGCTCTCTAGCGATATTGTCACAAATTCTGGACACCTTCGGACCGGACTCCTTTGTGGGCCGTCTGGCCTCTACAGTTATGGGCAGTACCGAAACGAGTCTCTATGTACTTACAGTATACGCCGGATCTGTAGGTCTCAAACGAACCCGCCACACCTTGGTCACGTCGCTGGTAGCGGATGTAGCTGGCGCGTTAGGAGCGCTCTATATTGTCCTTCGTTATTTTGCATGATTCGTTTGGCCGCGGTCCATACTGATCATCATCACACAACGAGAGGAAGTGGCATGTCATGCAAAAGCTCACAAAGAAGGAGAAACGTGAAATGATTGCCGCCGCCATGAAGACCATTAGCGAACATAAGAGCCTGTCTCCCGAACTCAAGGAGCGAGGTCTTTCTCCGCTGGAAAAAGCGTTGAGGAAAAACTCTAGCCAAAGCTAGAAAGGGTTGCCTGCTCCCCATGTCGTATACATACTTACAGCATCACATTCAGGGGAGTTGAACACAGATGTCAAACCTGTTTCGCCATATACCCGCCGTTGACAAGATCTTAGCCGACGAGCGTATCATTACATTAACACGGGAGTTGCCAACACTAGAGGTGACGACCGTGATCCGGGGTTCTCTAGATCAGATTCGCCGCGAAATTGCTGCCCAAGGCGTAGCTCTTTCCCACGACGAGATCATGGAACGTTTGGCCGCTGCACTCAAAGCAAGCATGAAACGAAAATTCCAACCCGTAATCAACGCGACAGGCGTACTCTTACATACCAACCTGGGACGAGCTCCTCTCCCCAAGCAAGCTATCGAACGCATACGTTCGCTTGGTGAAGGATACTTCAACCTTGAGCTGGACTTACAGAGTGGTGAAAGGGGAAGCCGCTACACAAGCGTGGCAAGGCTCTTCAACCTTTTACTGGCGGGCGAACAGGGACAAACCGAAAATCCTGCGAACACACTGGATACCGTCGTAGTAAATAACAATGCCGGCGCAGTCTTGGTTACCCTCAAGGCCTTGACGGCCGGGCATGAAGTCATCGTCTCCAGGGGACAACTTGTGGAAATCGGCGGAGGATTCCGTGTTCCTGATGTCATGGCCGCCAGCGGCTGTTTGCTCAAAGAAGTGGGCACGACCAACCGCACCAGGCTCAGCGACTACGCCCAGGCGATCACTGAGCAGACGAAGGCCATTCTCCTGGTGCATCCCAGCAATTATTCCATGATCGGATTTACCGAAAGTGTACCTAGAGATCAACTCGCCAAGCTCGCACGAGAGCGGGGCCTGCTCTTGATTGAGGATATCGGAAGCGGTGCTTTCCGCCCCTTTGCAGAACCCCTTGTGTCAAGTGCCCTTAAATTCAGTGACATTGTAACCTACAGCGGTGACAAACTCTTTGGAGGGCCACAGGCGGGTATTATCAGCGGACGTAAAGACCTAGTTGACATTATCAAGCGCGATCCCCTCCTGCGTGCACTGCGCATTGATAAGCTCTCGCTGCTTGCACTAGAAGCTGTCTTGGAACTGCATTTGAGTAAGGACTACGAGAAACTTCCACTTTGGGCCTTTGCCAGCTTGGATTCAGATACCATCAAAGAACGTGCAGAAACATGGTTAAACTATCTAGGACCGAATCTCCAAGGAGAAGTTGTGCCGACCCAATCCACCATGGGCGGAGGGTCTCTGCCAGGTGAAACCATTTCGTCATGGGCCTTGGCACTGCAAAGCCCCCTGCTTTCCAGCGCAGAGTTGGCCCAATGGCTCCGCCATGGAACGCCTCCTGTCATGGGTAGAATTACACAAGACCGTGTGTTACTTGACCCGAGGAGCGTACTTGCTTCCCAGGACGAAGATATTATCCAGATCCTTCAGGGAGGTGTGACGACATGTTCATAATGGGTACGGCCGGTCACATTGACCATGGCAAGACAACCCTCATTACGGCCTTAACGGGCATCAACCCCGACCGTCTCCAAGAAGAGCAAAGCCGGGGTATGACCGTTGATCTAGGCTTCGCCTGGTTCTCTCTTCCCCAGGGAAACGTAGGCGTAGTTGATGTGCCTGGTCACCATCGTTTGGTGAAGAACATGCTGGCAGGCGTAGGACAGGTGGACTTCGTCCTGTTGGTTGTGGCCGCAGATGATGGCTGGATGCCTCAAACACAGGAGCACACGGAAATTCTGGATCTCTACGGAGTCAAGCGTGGTGTGGTCGCCCTAACGAAGGCCGATTTGGTCGACCCTGAATGGTTGGAACTCGTCGAGGCCGATGTGCGTGAGCACTTAAGTGAGACCAGCCTCAAAGGCTTTCCCATCATCCCGGTTTCAGCCGTCTCAGGCTATAATATGGATGTTCTCAAAGAAGCCATCAACGCCCTTTTGGTTTCTGCTCCCGAGACGAGTGAAGACGACAATCCCATCCTCTGGATCGACCGCGTGTTTACAATTAAGGGCGCTGGAACTGTTGTCACCGGAACACTTATGGATGGTTCTTTGCATGTAGGGATGGACGTCGTAATCGAACCTGCAGGTCTTGAAGCCCGAATTCGTACCCTGCAAACCCAGACCAAGCCGGTGGAGACGGGTGTTGCCCATTCTCGCCTGGCCGTTAATCTGACAGGCGTCGAAAAGGCCAGTCTGTCCAGGGGGATGTACTTGGCACTTCCCAAACGTCGCCCTTATGTTTCGTTAATCAACGCATTTGTACGCGTACTCCCTCAGGCCTCGTCTGCCCTGGAAACAGGTCAACAGATCAAGCTTTATGTTGGTACATTAGAAACGCTGGCCATGGTTAAGGTCTTGGGTAGCGATCAGCTCGAGCCCGGACAGGAAGGTTTTGTTCAGCTGGAGTTAGAGCACCCCGCTCATTTCAGCTTCAAGGATCGCTTTATCCTCCGTCACAGTGAGCTCCAAGATACACTCGGGGGCGGTCAGTTTATCGAAGAAGGGGTCCCAGTCCGCGGCCATAACTTGCGTCTGGTTGGTCCTAAGCGCCTTCGTCACCTCTTCCCCTTTGAAAAACCCGAGGCACACCTTGATGTGGAAGCACTCCAGGCGAAGTACAGAAGCGATCTTAAGACTCTGAGTCTGCTCAAAGCGCGGGATCGCACATATTGGACGAAGAGTCAGTTTCAAGAGTTGCAGTTAGCTCTACATCCCGATTTGCATGTCCTCGGGGATTATATTTTAGCGCCAGAGCAGTATGACAAGGTGCAACAGTACTTAAGAACAACAGTGGAACAGTTCCACAAGGCCAATCCTCTGGCACTCGGGCCCAGCAAGGAAACGCTGCGAACAGGTACGGGTCTGCCCTCGAGACTCTTTGACCAGATCCTTGGTCAAACAGCCGATCTAAAGGAAGTACGTGGAGCCATTAGCAGTTCGAAACACCAAGTTACCCTGTCTGATCAGGAAGAACAGAAACTACAAGAGGCCCGAGCCATCATAGAGAAGAGTCCCTATGAACCATTGACTTTAGGCGCCTTAGCTGAGATGGGCTTCTCTAGCGAACTCCTCTTTGCGGGCAGTCACTTAGGCCTCTTGGTTGCACTGCCCAGCGAGCATTGGACAACCCCGGAAATCGTGCAAGGTCTTCTGGATATCCTATTCCAGGAAGAGGCCTTTCAAGATGGTTTTGAGCTCAGCGTCTTTCGCGATAGGCTTGGCACCAGCCGCAAGTTTGCCCTCGTCTTCTTGGAATACTTTGATGCCCAAGGGATTACAAAAAGAAAAGGGGACGTTCGCTCACTTGGCAAACGTCCCGAAAAGGGCTAGTTGGCGGGAGAATATGGGAATCGAACCCACCGAGGATAACCCTTGTTACCCCCCTGACAGGTTTGAAGCCTGCGGAGCCCACCAGGAACTCAGATCCTCCCTCGCCTGTTTATTGTACCATACTTCCTGCTAATAGCAATCAGAAACGTACAGAAATTTCTTCTGGTAAGAGCGCCCGCACACCGCAGGCGTCTTCTATTAGAAGCCTTCCATCGGGAAGAACGTCTCTCGCCAGGGCGTGAAAAGACTGGCCACCATGAACAACGGTGATTTCGCGGTCCAAGAAGTTGCCGTGTTTGCGAAACAGATTTCCCAGATCAGCGCGGCTTTGGGCTAAGGCAAACCCCCGCTCTACCCCGCTGAGAGCCAAATCTAAAATGCCAAGTCTCGACCAAGAACAACCCGTGGCTTCTTGTAGCGAGATTCGCGGGCTTCTATCGCCCTGGGGCGGTGTAGCATTAATATTTAAGCCAACACCTAAAATGACCCAGAGTTGGCCCTGGTCACGCATGGTATCTGTTAAAATACCTCCCAGTTTCTGTTCACCGATCCACAGATCATTGGGCCATTTGATTTTGACTGTCGGAAGAATCGCTTCTAAGCTCTGTACCAACCCTAGGCCTACAGCTAGAGTCAGGTTTTGGGGAATCATCTTATTGGGAGATCTCCATACTAAGCTAAAGGTGAGGGACGATGCGTCCGCGTCCCAACTGCGTCCTAAGCGCCCTACTCCGTCTGTTTGATCCAGAGCCCACAGAACTGTACCGGATGCACCCCCACTTTTTATAAAAGGCCTTGCGAAATGATTAGTTGAGCCTAGGATGGGATATATCTCAATGCTCCTGACTATTTCCTTCCCCCATTGGACAGACTTTACAGGGCCGCTCATACCCTCACTCCCTTGCCTAGTGCACAAAGATAAGTTATAATGCAAGTATTTAGAAACACAAAAAAATGCGAGGAGGATTATTATGCAAAACAGAAAACGTATTGTTGTTGTCATGCTGATTGTCGGAGTTTTGTTGGCTTTCAGTGGGGCAATAGCCCACCTGTTACCTGCAGCAACCTTGATCGCAGAAGAGGCTCCTCAAGAACCTATAGAAATTGTGGCGAACACGGCTGCTGCTCCGCTGATCACGGGGAACCCCTACATCATCGCCGACATTGCCGAAGTGGCCAGCCCGGCCACGGTCTTCCTATCCGTGGTGTGGCCGATGCCCGAACAGACCCAAGACTCGAGATCCATCATCCGGGATCCGATGTTTAACTTCTTTTTCGACTCCTGGTTCAATGATCCCTTCACGAATCGCCAGCCAGTGCAGCAACGTAGTGCGGGTTCTGGCTTCATCATTGATGAATCTGGAATTATCCTCACCAATCAGCACGTGGTTGGTAACAAGGGAGATGGTCAAACCATCACTGTCGTCGTTGACGTACCAGGGCTAGAAAAAGAGTACCAGGCCGAAATCATCGGATCGGACTTTTCGCTAGACCTAGCGGTTCTGCGCATCATAAATGAAGATAATCATGTCTTCCCCACAGTACCGCTCGGTGATTCGGATCAGTCCAGGATCGGCGAGTGGACAATTGCCATCGGTAACCCCTATGGAGAGGCATTGCATCACACGGTAACCGTCGGTGTACTCAGTGCTAAGGGTCGCGAGATTAACATCATGAGCCAGGAAACCGGAAGACCCCAGACCTACAAGAACCTAATGCAAACCGATGCAGCCATCAACAGCGGCAACTCGGGCGGACCCCTGCTCAATATGGCAGGAGAGGTCATTGGAATTAACACCGCCGTCCATTCCAGCGGCCAAGGTATCGGGTTTGCCATACCGATCAATGTAGCCAAGGATGTCCTCGAAGAGTTGATCACCACAGGCGGAGTCAGCCAACCCTGGATCGGTGTCTACCATCAGAACCTCTCGGAGCAGACAGCGAGTCAGTTACGCTTGCCCGACAAAAAAGGTGTTCTCATCCTCGACGTGATTCAAGGGTCGCCAGCCGAAGAGGCAGGACTCCAGGCCTGGGACGTCCTCAGACGAATCGGAGAGAGAGATGTCTATTCCACGGATGATGTGGCTGAGGAAATCGCCAAGCACTCCACAGGTGATGAGATCATGCTCACCATCTGGCGTCAAGGAGAAATGCGCCTCATTCCACTCACCCTCGGTGACAAGCCGGCCCATCTCAGATAGTCCCTTAAAAGAGAACAACCCTTCAGGCTGAAGGGTTGTTTTTTTGTGACCGTTTCTTATAGGGTGGTTTCCGATCCAGCGGGCCTTAGCTTCTCGCTGTGGCCTCTGGTGGTCTCCGTTAATGCGTCAGTCGACACATCTTCATGCGTTTCGGTGATCGCTTGTTCTTCCACGCCAGGCTCGACGTCGGGTGCGGTAAGCTCCTCACCTTCCATCAAGCTCAGGAACTCTTCCCTACTGAGCGTTTCTCTATCCAAGAGCGCTTCTGCCACTGCATCGAGCTTCGCACGATGTTCTGTGAGCAACTTGGTGGCGGCTTGATAACTCGATTCTACGAGTTTGTGGACTTCTTCATCAATAATCTCCGCTACACCTTCGCTGTAGTTGCGCTCTCTTGAAATGTCTCGCCCTAAGAACACGAGATCTTCACCATTGGGGCGCCCGAAGGTCAAAGGTCCGAGTCGGGGGCTCATACCCCATTCCATCACCATTTTCCTGGCAATGCGGGTTACCCGCTCCAAGTCATTGGAGGCTCCGGTACTAATCTCGTCAAGAGCCAGTTCCTCAGCGGCTCGCCCTCCGAGGAGATTCACCAGTTCATCCATGAGTTTCGAACGACTGGCCACAAAGCGCTCCTCTTCTGGCAACATCATAGTATATCCTCCGGCTCCACCCCTACCCACAATGGTAACCTTGTGGACTGGATCGCCATGTTTCGAGAAGTGCGCTACCACGGCGTGACCGGCTTCATGATAAGCAAACACTTTGCGATCAATCTCATGGAGTCTGCGATTCTTCTTCTCAGGTCCCATCAGGACTCTGTCGATAGCCTCTTCAGCGTCGGCCATGGTAATCACCTTGCGGTTAGCTCTGGCAGCCAAAATCGCCGATTCGTTCAGTACGTTCTCGAGGTCAGCCCCGGAGAATCCTGGTGTTCGTCGAGCAATTACCTTAAGGTCAACTTCGGGCTGCAAAGGCTTGTTACGGCTGTGGATCTTCAGAATCTCCGTTCGTCCCTGCAAGTCAGGACGGTCCACAACCACTTTGCGGTCAAAACGTCCAGGTCTCAAAAGCGCCGGGTCTAAAACGTCTGCTCTGTTGGTGGCTGCCATAATGATGATTCCTGAGTTGGTCTCAAAGCCATCCATCTCAACCAGTAACTGATTCAGAGTTTGCTCCCGCTCATCGTGCCCGCCGCCCAAACCGGCGCCACGCTGGCGACCTACTGCATCTAGTTCATCAATGAAAATCAGGCAAGGCGCATTCTTTTTGGCATTTTCAAATAGGTCCCGTACCCTAGAAGCACCAACGCCCACAAACATCTCTACAAACTCCGAACCACTGATGCTGAAAAACGGTACTCCCGCTTCACCTGCAACAGCTCGAGCCAACAAGGTCTTACCTGTTCCTGGAGGTCCTACTAAGAGGACACCCTTGGGAATCTTCGCTCCCACATCATTAAACTTCTTGGGATGCTTCAAAAACTCCACGATTTCTACGAGTTCCTGTTTAGCCTCATCCACGCCGGCCACATGGTCAAAGGTGACCTTGCGTTTGTCTTCGTGATGTAAACGAGCTTTACTCTTGCCAAACGACATGGCACGGTTATTGCCGCCCTGCATCTGGTTCATAATAAACAGCCAGAACAAGGCAAGCACAACAATGAAAACGACATTTGGAAGCAAAGCCATCCACCATGGAGTCTGCGGAGGCAGTTCTGCTTCCAACTGGACATTTCTAGCTTCAAGGCGATCGGCTATGTCAGACATCTTGCCCATGGGTACAAGGGCGGAAAAGTTCGTCCCATCCCGGAGCCGACCTTCAACATGCTGATCTCCTACAAGTTTTACAGAGGCCACTTTATCGTCTTCAATGAACTGCAGCAGTTCTGAGTAATACAGCTCTTTTGCCGGTGAAACAGGCGAATAAAGATTACTTACAATAGACACTGCAATGATGGCAATCAGCAAATACAAACTGATTCCACGAAGAAATTTATTCAAATTTTGCCCTCCCTTTCCAGAGCCAAGAGCACGGGAAATAGCGATACGTCAATCAATTATAACATAAGGGTATGGGCGTGACAATATTCCGGCACCTTTATTTGAGGCTTAAGCGAAGGACCTGCTTCGTCGAGTTCGAAACAGCTCCTTTCGAGCTTCTGCGTACTGTTGGGATCCACAAAATGTCCTCCTGATCGCAGACTATTGGCAATGAATCTCGCTGTTCTACGGGTATATGCATATCAATTAAGAGATCCTTCACCTTCTTGGAGCCCGCGTTTCCAAAGAGCGTCATGCGGTCCCCATCTTGACGAGGACGTACCCAAAGCGGTAACGCCAGAACATCGAGGTCAAAATCCTCGCTGTGCTCATCGCACATCTCTACGTTCTCCACAGGCAGGATTTCTGCACTGATTGTATAGTGACCGGCTTGCATCTGACCAGGAAGTTCCAGTTGTGCGGGTGACCACTCCTTCTCCAGAAAGTCTCCAACGAAGATGTACTCAGCATTGGCTGCTACCCAAACCTGAGGCAGCGACAGCCGAAAACTTGAACTCTCCAACAGTTTGTGCCGCCAGGTCTCGATATGGTTGAAACCAATCTGGAGCAAATGGCCTCTATAGGCCTGGAGAAGCAACCGAAGTACCCTGCGCTGCATGGCAATGGAGAGACCAGCAAACACCCTACGGGGAAAAAGCACCTGCCCCCGTCGCCACTTGAGATTCTTTCCTGCGACTTCCTCAGCTCTGTTCTGGAGTTCCAGTTCGTCTTCCCTTGCCAAGTCAGCCAGTTGCACCAACTGGGCCATAATCTCCGGATTGTACTCTTCCGATAACAGAGGAAGCAGTTCTTGACGAATCTTGTTACGTAGATAGACGGGTTCAAAGTTGGTCTCATCGAGCACATAGGGAACGTCAAAGTCCTGGCAGTATTGTAGAATTTCCTCTTTGTATACGCTCAAGAGTGGACGGATAAAAGGACCGCGCTGAGGCGGGATTCCTCCAAGTCCGTGCAAGCCTGCACCTCGCAACACCCGCATCAAGACAGTCTCAGCTTGATCGTCGCCGTGATGGCCTAGGGCAATGCGGTGGTAACCCCCTGCATCCGCGAAGTTTTTCAGCATCTGGTAGCGGATTTTCCTTGCCCCTTGCTGCTTCGATTCACCGCTGGACGATAGAAAACCTGTGATATCATAGGATTCGATCTGAGCCGGAATACCGAGCTTGTCGGCGTATTCTTCCACAAAAGCCGCATCGTTGGACGCCGTATCCCTAAAGCCATGGTTCAGATGAAAAACCCCGATTCTTCTCTTGTTAAAGCGCCAAAAAAGATGCAGCAAGGCCATGGAATCCGGACCACCGCTCACCGCAACTAGAATTCTATCTTGAGGCTTCACTGATAACATCTCCAGGTTTCTAACAAAGGCAGGAAACAGGTCACTAGCCACTTGATTGCACCCTCCTATAACTCTCAACTTCCGAGTCAGCGCGCACAAGTCGCGCCACAACCACCATCATGTCATCATCAACGCGGCCATCCGCAACATCCAGACTGTCTTCTAAGATGGCCTCGGCCATGACAGACATATCATCGTGTTCCTTCAGACGCCGCAGATTCCAGCACATCCACTCGTCCTTACGTGCCACACTGCGCTGGGCGTCCAACACACCGTCGGTGGTCATGACTAAGACTTCTCCTTCCTGCAGCATTCTCCTATCAGACTCAATATCAACCTGTGACAAAACCCCCACTGGCAGTGCGTGATTGTAAACGATCTCGACTTCACGTCCGCGCTTGATAAAACTAGGTGCGGCACCAATCTTGACGAACTCAAGCTGTCCAGAAAAAAGGTCGACGACAACGAGGTCGATGGTAACAAACATGTCATCCTGGTTGCGAAGCATCAACAGGCGGTTGATGAGCGATACGGACGTCGTCAGATCATAGCCTGCCTTAATCATGCGCTCGAGCAAACGGAGCGTCACGTTACTCTCGGTATGAGCTTTCAAACCGACACCCATACCGTCACTCAGGACAATCGCCACTTTACTCGAGGCGATCTCAAAGGCGATCTGGTTGTCTCCCGACACCCCTTGACTGGCGACTTTCGCTTTGCCAATTTCCACCCTGTACTTAGGACTCGGACATATACGAAACCCACATTTCTTATCGAGGTGACAGTTACTACTGGTCACCCCATAGCGTTGGGATGCAATTGTACCCGTGGCAAACTCGGCAACTTCACGACAAAAGCACCCTGTAACGCAAGGCTGTTTGCGAGCTCCATAGATCTCAAATCCATCGAGAGTAGGCAAAACGGTAATATGTGATATATCTGTTCCAGAAAAGCGTCGCAGCAAAATCTCTTCTAACTCTCTGGTAAAGGCCGCCTCGGGAGCAAACGACTTCTTCATCGTCTTCAGCAACTCGGCCATGCCATGCATTTGCCTGTGAAAAAGAGGATTTTCATTATCAAGGAGGTTCTTCTCGAGTTCTTCAAAGACAGTCAGGTATCCGTCGATCTTTTGATCGAAGACCTTCTTGAGGTGTTCATCATAGCCCCTTTGTTGTTTTTCAAAGCCGGGCGTTCCAGGTACGATCCGTTTGAGAATATCCAAATGCTCCTGCGATACGCGCCTGGCTACGTAAACCGCTACCAGAACAACTAAGAACCAGGCCAGCGTATCTACCGTTGCAGGTCCCGTTGCTGTGAAAACCAACGCCAGCAAGGGACCCGCGTAGTAGCCCCAACTCAAATTGTGCAAAAAGCCAGTGAGCAGACTTGCTACAACGATGAAGAGTACCATCTCTACAGGCTCGCCAAGGAGCAAAACCAAGAGCGCCAGAGCAGGTCCTAGAATGCAAGAAACGCCCAGCCCTCCAAGGCGTGCACCCAAGACAATCAAGGCACAGACCAAGAACAGGCGAGGCGAAAACCCTCCCCAACTCCATCCTATAGAAATAATGAGCGTCAATGCCAGCAAGAAGGCATACAACTCGCCCCAAGCGAGCTGCCTTTCAAAGTAACGCTCAAGCAAGGGGTACAACAATCGATATACGAACACGGCAAAAACACACTCGGTTACCGCCACGATCAAGACCATGGGAACAGGCTGCAAGAGATAATGCAGGGCGAGCTTGATAGTAAGAACGCTAGCGATTAGCCACATCCTCCCGTTCTTCTCACCCGTTCCCGGCGCAATTAGTAGAACAGCCAAAGCGCCGTAGTACGGCAACGCCAACGGCCAACCGATCTGACTTGTTATCCCTAAGGCAACCCCTAGGAGCGGAAGCCCTAACTGCTTCGGTCTCAGCTTGCGAATTACGGCTACGTAGGACAAACCAAAAGGCCAAATTTCACCAAAGATAGCTGCCCTTCCCGCTAGGAAGCCAATCAAACCCCAGAGCAGGGGTGAGTTGGCCCAACTAATGAACACTTGGTGGATTTTCAATCTGCTCTCATCTGATGCTAGAGGGAGCGACAACACCTTTGCCACGCAATCATCTCCTTCGACCATCATCTACTTTAGCAGGATGGAGCCGGATGCTCTGTCGAAGTGTGTGGCACCAGCAGGCTTTTATTCCCATTATTTCGAAACATACGAAAAAACCCTACAGATTTTGTAGGGTATTGTTGGTTTTTTTGGTAGCGGCGGCTGGATTTGAACCAGCGACTCTACGGGTATGAACCGTATGCTCTGACCAACTGAGCTACGCCGCCATGACACTTTCTTATTATACAGAGGGGCTACACCAAAGTCAAGAGTACTTTTGCGGATTTCGACTGAGCCCGTCCAAGGAAATTTGGGGTTTGGACGATATGACGCAACCATCATTGTACTTTCTTTGTTTCTTTGTTATAATGATTTCAAAGAAAGGTGTATACTTGCAGAGAATCGACATATGCTAAAGGAGTGACAAACATGGAAATCAGCCTAGTGGAGCGTGACCATATGAAGGAAAGCAAAATCATTCGAGTATCCAAGAAACGGCAGATCACGATCCCCCTAGAATTTTTCGAAGATCTGGATCTAGGTGCCGAGGTGGAGTGTTCGCTAGAAAATGGCTCGATTGTAATTCGCCCCTTGCTGCGCCACGTTTCTGATGAGTTTGCTGTAAATATACTCGAGGATCTAGTGGCAAAAGGTTTTTCTGGTGATGAACTTGTTCGTCAATTCAAAATTGAACAAGCTAATTTTCGAGGAGCCATTCGGAGAATGGCTGAGGACGTAGACAAAATAGCCGAAGGATCCATTCCTTCTGCCACTTTTGAAGACATTTTTGACTCGGAGAACTGATTATGTATGAGCTACTCTTCAGTCCATCTGCAGAGCGCTATTTCAAGAAGCTTAAGGACAAAACCTTGAAAGGAGCTTTTGAGAAGGCGCTCTTGGAGATTGCAGCAGATCCATACTGCGGAAGCCAAAAGAAGGGTGACTTATCTGGTTTCTTCGGTTACGACCTTCGCTACCACAAGGTCAATTACGAAATTGCCTACGCTATCCGAGAGGACAATGGGAAACGCGTAGTTGTAGTACTTGCTGGAACAAGAGAGAACTTTTATGAGCAACTCAAGCGTTACCTGAAAGCATCAGATTCCGTTCTTTGTTAGAGCTGGCCTGCGTGTTGTGGATTTCGACCGTGAGAAACTTCCAACAAAATACTCTCCGTGCTATAATGAAACTCACAGTCATGCTACGAGCTGGAGGTAATCTTGTGAGAAAATATCTGCAAATCCTTGGCGCTCTCTTTCTCGTTCTAGTCTTGAGCGGCAGTTGCTTGGCCGAAAGCTACCAAGGGCGCGTTCTCCGTGTAGAAGCAGCGGGTCCGCAGCCCTATGAAGAAGAAGTGTGGGAAAGCCAAATTGTCACGGTGCGTCTCCTCAATGGACCCCACAAGAACCAGACAATCGAGATCCTGCACACGCTGACCGGTCACCCCTATTTCGATCTCGTCGTAAAGGCGGGCGACAAGGTGATCCTTGAAGCCGATTTTAGTGGCACTACCCCCGATTATTACTTGAGTGACTATGCAAGAGGCACTCCACTAGCTATCATTACAGCCCTTTTTATTCTCTCTGTCATTGTGATTGGAGGCCGTCAGGGCGTCAAAGCCGTGTTTTCACTCATTGGCATGGGGATCGTCATCGTAACCATGATCCTTCCCCTCGTTCTGCGAGGCTATAATCCCATTTTCGTAACCGTGGGTTTGTCGTCCCTTATGACTCTGTTTTTCATCCTATTTGTGAGCGGTTACAGCAAAAAGACAGCTGCAGCCGTGTGCGGAACGGTGGGAGGTCTGCTCACCGCTGGTCTTTTGGCCTTTGTGATCGGAAAAGCAGGTTACCTCACGGGTCTGTCTTCCAGCGAAGCCCAGATTCTTCAGTACATGGATACCTCCATTGACTTTCAGGGGCTGCTCTTCTCCGGGATGATTGTTGGCGCCTTAGGAGCCATTCTGGACGTTGGTATCAGCATTGCGTCATCCATGGAGCAAATAAAAGAAGCCGATCCTACAACCGACTTCAAGACTCTTTTCACTCGAGGAATTGCCGTGGGCAAAGACCTCATTGCCACAATGTCCAACACCTTAATCCTTGCCTATGTTGGTTCTTCGCTACCCCTCCTGCTTCTGTTCCAGGCAAGTGACAGTAGTTGGAGTGACGTGTTGAACCTAGATATGGTAGCCTCCGAAATTATCCGTGCGATGGCAGGGAGTATTGGTCTAACCCTGGCTATTCCGATCACCGCTTTCGTCTCGGCCTTGCTCTTCGTCGAGTCGCAAGACAAAGGCCAAAATCTTGGCAACTAGGTCATAAAGTTCTGGCGGAATTTCCGAACCTAAGGGTAAAGCAGCCAAGGCCTCAACCAAGGCATGGTGTTCATAAAAAGGCACCCGGTTCTGAGCCGCAATCTCCATGATTTTTTCCGCGATTAAACCCTGCCCCGAAGCAACAACTTCCGGGGCTTGATTTTTCTGCCGGTCATACCGTAATGCGACTGCCTTGCGCATCAGCCCATCTCCTAACCTTCAACTCCCTGAGGTTCCATCCCGATGTTGCGAGTTCTCGTCGCAGCTCCACCATGGCATCCTCAATTTGCTCCGTAGGCTGGTCAATAAGGAGCGTTACGTCCAATCTCTTTCCCTGTACAATGAGTTCTAGACCCACCATACCTAGGGTCGCAGTGGGAATCTCCAATTCTATACGATGACACGTGTCCTCGTTTTCATTCTCTCGTTCCGTCTGCTCTTCACGCGAAATGCGAACCCAGGCTGCATACAGATCATCACCCTGAAGGAAGGGCAAAGCAAACACATGGTCAAAGCGGTTCGGGGCGTGTTCCCTGTTGATGATAGATTCAACAAATTTCTCCTCCACAAGCAAGCGCGCCAGCGCTTTAAAGGTCTCCCCTTCCGAAAAGCGACGACTCCAGCGGACGCGGCCGTCCATGCTGGGTCTTTCCAAGAGTCTTTGAAGATCCGGAGGTAAGCTCTGCCGTACATCTCGTAGAATGGGTTCTTCTGGACTTTTTCCCTTCATGCTTCGTACCATGGCCACAAGTTCCGGATTCAGAGGATACCGAGCTTCCAGGAGCATGAAAGCCTCCTCTAACTGACCCGCTTCGGCCCAGGGAAGCAGAGACCACACAAGAGACTCCTGAAGGGCAAAACCCCTCTCCAAGAGACCCTGTCCCACAAGAACCGCTTCTTCTGTTGGTGGAATATTCAGCTCGACCAAGACTTGCTCTAACTGACTCGTCACTAAGACTCTTTGTTCACTCGTCACTGCCGTTTGCCAATCCGAATTGGGAGCAAGTAACTTGACCGCAATGGCCTGTTCGTCAGGCCGGGTAATTTCTACAAGCTGTCCCTCTACGAATGAATGACCTTTTAACGGTAACTCAACTTCAACGTCCTTCGCATGCAGCAAAACCGACACCGAGGCAGGAGTGACGCGGGTAACAACACCGCGCAGAACATCATGCTCCGCCAGGAGTCTGATCAAAACCTGGGTCAAATTCTTCGACGGCAAGTTCCATTGGTGACTTGCAGAGTGAACGCGCATACGAATCTCCCCACTGTTGATTAATCTCTCATGAGCATGACTACCTGGCGCAGAGACAGACGCTTGCCATACATCAATACTCCAATACGATAGATCTTCGCGGAAATCCAAGCACCAAGTAGTACCGACGCCACCAAGATCACAACCGACGCCATGACCTCCAGAAGAGATGGGCTTCCCAGCACAATGCGGGAAAACATGACCATGGGCGATGTAAAGGGAACCAACGATGCTACTCTGGCAAGACCACTATTGGGATTAAGGAAAGAGATATACGCTGCGAAAAACCCCACCATGATGATCATCATGATAATGGTCACCACCTGGCTCACTTCTTCAACCCGAGCCACTAAAGCGCCAGCCGCTGCAAAAACCGAAGCGTAGAGAAAGTACCCCAAGACAAAGTAGAGACCAAACCATAACACCGTTTCCAGAGGAATAGAACTCAGTGCCGCACTGGCACCCAGAAGCGAGTCAAAAACCCCTGAGTTGCCTAAGGTGTTCATGACCAAACCTGTCCCAATCCAGATAAAAAACTGCAGGAGCCCCAAAGAACCCACACCAATGATCTTTCCAAGCATCAACTCTAGGGGTTTTACCGTGGAAACCATTACTTCCATAATCCGTGAACTCTTCTCTTCCGCGACTCCTGTGGCCACCATGTTACCGTACATGACCAAAGCCATGTAGATCATAAACAACAAGAAGTACGCCAAGATCATAGCCTGACCCTGGGCTGCACTGTCGATCTCCTCACCATCTTCCCCTAAAGGTGATACCTCACGCACACGAAAATCGACACGACCAAACAGACTGGCCACGTCATCAGCTGAAAGACCTAGACGAACGGCATTCCAGCGACTTACCGCCTGATTAAGTACAATTTGAATCTCATCGTTGAGCATCATGTTGCTCGCATCGGTTGTTACAAACGTATACAAAGGTCCATCAACGAGCAACAAGCCCGATAACCCTTCATCCAAAACCTTGCGATATGCTTCGCTTTCGTCAAAGGTGCCAGCAGGATGCACTATGAAACCCTCGCGTTCAGCACCCACCTGCTCCAGATAGGGTACAATGCTTTCTTCCCCGGGCTGCTCGTAAACTATAAGCTCAATAGCTCCGGGAGCCAGGCTCGATGAAATGCGCTGCATAATGGGAGGGAGAAAGGATAACGCCACAAAGACCAGGACACCAATGATCGTCGTCACGATGTATGCGGTTCCCTTCACCCGAGAGCTAAACTCGCGTTGAACCAAAACGGGTATCATGCTCATGCGGTAGCACCTACCTTCTCCACGAAAATCTGATCCAAGGATGGTTCGACCAGTTCAAAGCGGACAACTTGTCCTGCTCGCATCGCGGCACGCAATACATCGTTGGGATCGACGCCATCGCCGAGACGGAACTCTTGATAATCGGCACGAGATGCCAAGAGATCCAGGCCTGGTATCTTGGCCCAGAAGTCCACATCTCCTTCCAGGGAAACCCTCAGAATCTGCCGACCCATGGATTTTTTGATTTGACGCAAATTGCCATGCAAAATCATCCGCCCGCGGTTGATCAACACGATATCCTCGCAGATTTCTTCCACCTGGTCCATGCGATGGCTGGAAAAAATGATCGTCTTTCCTCTCTTGTGGGACTCCATCAACACTTCTTTGAGCAAAGCGGTGTTCACTGGATCTAAGCCGCTAAAAGGCTCATCCAGGATCAGAAGTTCTGGATCATGCAACATCGTTCCGATTGTTTGTACTTTCTGCTGGTTGCCCTTTGACAACTCTTCAATGCGCTTACGACTCAGGTCACCAATATTGAAACGTTCGATCCATCGTTCGGCTTCTCTTCGAGCCTTGTGCTTGTCAAGTCCGTTGATGCGCCCCAAGAACGAAAGATGCTCGGCCACCCGCATTTTGGGATACAATCCACGTTCTTCGGGCAAGTACCCAAAAAAGCCCCTCCCTAGTCGGTGGAAGGGCTCCCCTTTCCATGTCACTTGCCCTTCGTCGGCCTTGATAATCCCCAAGACCACACGCATCGTCGTTGTTTTTCCGGCACCATTGGGACCTAAAAAACCAAAAAGCGCCCCCTCTTGAACAGTAAAACTCAAGCCATCGACCGCGGTAACATCACGAAACCGCTTGGTAATCTCCGTTGCAACTAACGACATGTGCATTCCTCCTATGAACAGGCTCGCGCTACAATGCGAAACTCGGCGTCATGATCAAAGAAACGGCGGGTCAGTTTGCGAGCAATGACAGCACCAAGCAATAAACCTGCCACGCCACCAAGCCCGGCCATGGGATCGCTACCAGAGATCAAACGAGTGACAACATAACCGATAAAAAGCGAGGCAAAAGGAATACCGTACAGCACTATTAACGCCTTGACCAGGGGACCAATCTCGCCGTCTAAAATGACTTCATCCCCCACCTCATAATGATTGCGGGGTTTGCGCGTGCGAACGATATAATCCTCGGGCGGTCTGTCAGGCGTGAGGCGGATACATCCTTTACAGCTACCGCAGGTGCGAGTGGGATCTTGAATCTCCACCACCACTTCTTTGTCGGTTATTTCAATGATGACTCCTCTACGACGCATGGGAATCCTCCCTTCTCTTGGTGAAGTAGAAAAAGCTCTTGCTAAAAACGAGAATCACTTGTATAATATATATTGCTTGGAGCCGTGGTGTAGTTGGTTAACACGTCGGCCTGTCACGCCGAAGATCGCGAGTTCGAGTCTCGTCGGTTCCGCCATTTTTTGCCTCAAAGGCGATTTAGCGTTTTACGCTGAATCGCCTTTTTTGCTATAGGCTATGCTTGTCCAAAAGTTCCTTGTACAGCCTTCTACCCGTTGGGCTAGCGGCCAGTCCGCCCTTGGACGTCTCACGCAGACTCTCTGGCATGCTCTTGCCAATTTGCTTCATAGCCACAACGGTCTCGTCATAGGGTATCACGCCTGGGATCCCGGCCATGACCATATTAGCAGCAACGATAGCTGTCGTTGCCGATGTAGCATTACGAGTAACGCAAGGAACCTCCACAAGAGACGCCAGCGGATCACACACGAGGCCGAGATGGCTCTGTAATGCCAAAGAAGCAGCCTCGAAAATCTGTTCCCCTGACCCACCCATCAAATAAACAACGGCTCCTGCAGCCATAGACGACGCTACGCCGCATTCACTCTGGCATCCACCTTCAGCGCCACTAATGGGACCTTGCGCGGCAGAAACAATGCCCACTCCCCCCATAACAAAGAGGGCGTCGACAAGTTCCTCGTCGCTACTTTGCAGTTCATCTGCAACAGCAAGTACCGCCCCTGGAACAACGCCACAGGCTCCCGCCGTAGGGCAGGCGACAATTCGGCCCACGCCGGCATTATGCTGACCAACGGCCAGCGCATAGAGAACAACATTTTGCAGAAGTGAACCGCCCAAGACTTTTCCTTCGTTACACCCCTGTTGAAACTGGTGTCCATAACCAGTAATGATATGGGTTCTTTCTCCCTTATCCTGCATACCATTTTCCACCGAGGCACGCATCACGCGCAGTGTTTCCCGCATTTGCTCCCTCACTTCCTCGTAGGAAGTATTGCCGCGGAAAGCTTCGTATTCGGCGACAACTCGGGCTATATCCTGGTTGCGCTCGGCACATAGTTCTAATAACTGACTCGCACTATTAATCTCCACACGAATCCCCCTAAAAACGCGGTAGTTTCCTTACAACGATCACACCAGGTATTCTCTGCACATGCTGCAAAGCCAAATCGGGTATCCGATCGTCTGTTTGGGCCAGCAATAAGGCTTCTGAACCGCGAGTCTTGCGACTCACATCCAAGTACGCAATGTTAATCCCATGAACGGCAAGAACCTTCGTGATTTCTGCAATGACTCCAGGTTCATCTCGGTGCTTGGTCAATAAGGTTGAGTATGTTCCGTCGAGCGAAACATCAAACCCATTGACTTCGAAGATGTTAATGCGGCCACCGCCCACTGAAGCCCCTGCGATTACCACTTTATCTCCGCCTCCCTCGGCGAGAATGCGCACAGAATTCGGGTGAACGTCGCCCAAGTCTCCCGACTCAAACGAAAATTCCAAACCCGCCTCCCGCGCAAGTTCCATTCCTCGAGGAATGCGTTCATCATCCATGGCCATACCCAGAAGACCCGCTATAAGCGCTACGTCAGTTCGATGGCCCCAATAGGTGGCGGCAAAAGAACCGTGCAATGTAATCTGGGCCTTAGTGACATCGACACCCAGAATTCTCCTGGTGGCCAGTCCCAGTCGTACCGCTCCTGCGGTATGCGAACTTGACGGTCCCACCATGATCGGACCAACAACGTCAAACAATCCTATTTGTGCCATAGGAACTCCCACCTCTATTCATCATACACTTTTTATCATACACTTTTTCTTGTGCGTTTTCTACAATAGAAAAAGCCTTTGGCTAATCAATATCATTAGCCAAAGGCTTCCTCTCATGTCTGGTCTAGGTTTGTGAGTTGCTCCCAAAAAATGTCCAACTCACACATTTCATGCTCGCCCTTCCAGTGCAGGCAGCTCTCACAACTCCGTTCAGAGTCCTCCGTTCCTGCATCATAAGCACTGCAGGTCTGCCCCACTAGGCGCATATCCATCATACTCGGCATAGGCAACAACTCCTCCTACTATATGGACTAGTATTGCCATTGCCAAAAGAACTTACTCCGTTAAGGCATCTTCCAGGGCACCCATGATCGCCCCGCTCGTTACGGTAGCTCCGCTAAATGCATCAACGGGACCTTGGGCCTCAATGATGGCTGGGAAGAGCGCTTCAAAGGCACCATCTGCGATAAAGGGGGTTTCCTCGCTCTCTACAACCACGATCTCCGTGATTTTGCCACCACTCACAGTTACGTCGAGAACTAAGTCTCCACCGAAACCTTTGGCGGTGCCGCGATGCGTTCCATCGCCCACCTGAATATCATACGTTGCAGCAGCCACAGGTGCAGCCTCTTCGACCGACAGAGCGTTCTCTACAGCTTCCAAAACAGCTTTGCTAGTGTATGTGGCTCCGCTCACTGCGTCAACAGGGCCCTGGGCTTCAATGATAGCTGGGAAGAGTTCTTCAAAGGCACCATCTGCGATAAAGGGGGTTTCCTCGCTCTTTACAACACCAATCTCCGTAATCTTACCGCCGCTTACGGTTACGTCGAGAACTAAGTCTCCGCCGAATCCTTTAGCGGTGCCGCGATGCGTTCCATCGCCCACCTGAATATCATACGTTGCAGCAACCACAGGTGCAGCCTCTTCGACCGACAGAGCGTTCTCTACAGCTTCCAGAACGGCTTTGCTGGTATATGTCGCTCCACTTACTGCTTCTACAGAACCTTGGGCCTCAACGATGCCAGGGAGCAACACTTTAAATGCGCCGTCTGCTATAAAGGGAGTCTCCTCGCTCTTTACAACCACGATCTCCGTAATCTTTCCACCGCTCACGGTTACGTCGAGCACTAAGTCTCCACCAAATCCTTTGGCAGTGCCGCGATGCGTGCCATCGCCAACTTCAATAACAAAGGGTGTGCTCGCTGCAGCGGTCTTCACTACTTCTTCACCGGTTAATGCTTTCTCCACAGCTTCAACAACAGCTTTGCTCGTATAGGTGGCACCGCTTACTGCATCCACCGGACCTTGGGCCTCAATGATGGCTGGGAAGAGTTCTTTAAAGGCTCCATCTGCAATGAAGGGAGTCTCGCTGCTCTTAACCACCACGATCTCTGTGATCTTGCCTCCACCTATCGTGACATCAAGGACCAACTCGCCACCGAAACCTTCAGCGCTTCCACGATACGTACCATCATCCAAAGTAATGTCGAACGTGCTCACAACAGGTTCTGGTTCTGCTACTACACCTGTACCGTTTAGGGCCACGTTTACGGCTTCGATAACGGCCTTGCTGGTGTATGTAGCGCCGCTTACGATCTCAACATCGGTACTTTTCGTCTCGACGATCTTAGTAGTCAACTCCTCAATCGCTGCGTCAGCAATAAAGGGGGTCTCTTGGTGCGGTCTCACCGTAACATCCGTGATCTCGCCGCCACTAATCGTCACATCTACAATCACATCACCGCCAAAACCCTTGGCACTACCGGCATAAACTCCATCTGCATAAACACCTGAAGCCTTATTTAACGCTTCTTCAACGGCGGCAATCAGAGCTTTGCTCGTATAGGTTGCGCCACTAACCGCTTCTACATTGGCGCTTTGGGTTTGGACGATCTTGCCGGTTAACTCTTCAATCGCCGAATCAGCAATAAAGGGCGTTTCCTGGTGCGGTCTCACCGTGACGTCCGTGATTTCTCCACCGCTGATGGTAACATCCACAACTAAGTCACCGCCAAAACCTTCGGCTGTACCAGTATAGATGCCGTCTTCCATTCCTGCTGCGCCCGACATCATGGACCAAACCACGGCCGATGTCAAGAGCAACCCAATGAACAATACCAGACTAATGTTTCTCCTCGTGCGCATTCTAAGCACTAGTAAACCCCCTCATCTTCCTTGTGATTCAAGCTAAAACTCTTGGCCCGCTCGGTCAGCCCACAGTTTGATAAACTCCAGAAGCTGATCGCGCGATGGGCTGTGCATATTGCGGACGTAATAACCTGAAGTCGCTTTGCCCACAGCCAGCGACTCTTCCACACCTAACTGTAACATCAAACCTAGACAAAATCCAGCATTAAAGTTGTCTCCGGCGCCTGTGGTAAGACGCGGTTTCGATGTGTAAGGTCCCTCAATATAATGATATTCTCCGTCGACATAAGCACCCGCTTCAAAGGTTGGGTGCACGACAAGACACCACAGTCCTAAGTCAGCCCCTAAGGCTTTGACAATCTCCTCTAGATCAGCCTCTTCGGCAGGTTTACTTAAGGACAGGCCTCGCACGCAGGCAATCTCCGATGCTTCCTTACGGTTAAGACCAAGGATTACGCGATAATAAGAAGAAAATCTCCGGATCATGGTTAAGGCTTCTACAATGTCCTCGGGAGTGCGTTTGCTTGGATCCGCCAAGTCGACAAAAAAGAACGGCCGATGCCCATCAGGCCTTTCGCTCAAAAGTCCTAAAAGACCTTCCCACACCTCATTCATATACGGCGTCATGGTCCAATTCACCGTCGCGACTAAATCAGCCCCGCTAAAGATCTTTCGAAGCTGCTCATCACCGACCTCTCGCTGCAACGTTGCCCAGTTTACGTCGTTCAACGATTCCATTTTACCGAGCATCACCTTACCGTCATCAAACTCTACGGCATCGGTATGGCCTGGTTCTGCCACCGAAAAAACCTGTGTACAGGCATCGGTGAGTTCTGTAAACACAGGGTGAATATTGGGATTCCCTAATGCGCCTACATACGATACACTGGTGCCGGCCTTAACGAGGGCATTGCCCATAATCGGACCGTTACCTCCAAGTTTCATCGTCTTTGGGACAAACTCAATGTTGGTGCTCAGACCCGCAGCCTTCGTGATTCGTTCACCGAACTGACGCATATTTGTCATTCGTATGTATGAATCGAAGGACTCCCGGCGGTCAACCACTTCTACGATCTCGTCAACAAACCCGTCAAACCCAACTGCTACGGAGAATCGAGCAGGATCGAGACCTTGCAGGCGTTGGTAGAGATTCTTCAGTTTCATCTGCATCTTTGTCCATTTACCTCCCAAAACAAGCTCTACTCACATTTCTCGATCCACCGCAATTATCCTTCCATAGGACTCTTAGTTTACCAAGAAGATCACCGCATAGCGAGCAAAGAAGTCGTACTGAACCATAGCCTCCAGGACCCTGCGGGTGTCATCCTCACTGATGTAAACACTCGTTTTGGCTGGGTCGGCAACACCAACGGCCTGAACGACTAAGGGAGCCACATAGGGATAGTCCGAATCTATGGCAATACGCTCCAAGAGTTCCGATGTCAGCTCCGAACCATATCCGACGACCCCGCGATCCTGTACAAGGTCTTGTCCGGCCAGGACACCACCATAAAGAAGCTGACCCGAAGCACTGTAGATGCGCGGACTCATACCGCGCCTTACATCAAGATGGCGGGCATCCACGACCAAGCCGGTGAAAAACGTGCCCTGCGTGGCCAACTTTTCGCTCCAATACTCCTGGTTATCTGCAGATGCTGTATAGCTGCGTTCCACCTTGAGATCTTTCCAATAATAACGTCCTTCCGTATCAGCGGTTATGATAAGTTCAAAACGTCCAGGACTCGTAGGAGTGTGCACTTCCGGTATGCGCAGGATGTGCCAGGAACCATCGTCACCGAGCCCATGACGGGACGTGTGAAGCTCCGCAACCTCATTATTATTCCTCACGTGGCATAGAGTCATAGTAATGGCTGTATTCTTTAAATCGGTACGCAAGGCCATGTTGACTGCGTAACTTTTTCCAGACTCCAAAGGTAGATCAAAACGAAACTCCTGCCCTGCTCCGAGCATCAAGGGCGTTCCCATCGCCATGACGTTACCATTAACACAAACCATGAGTGCCAATAAAAGTGTCAGTGCTACACTCCGTGAAATCACTTTCTGCATAAAGAAACCTCCATCTGGGGCCATTTTCCATTCGTGCCGCTTTCCCCCACATCGTATAAAATAAATTTACCACAAAAGGGGGAGTTTTTCTTGACTAGGAAATACTGGATACTTTCAGTCCTCATACTTATCGTTCTGCCCATTACAGGATGTTCGCCCGTTACCGATCAAGGTGGGGGTGTGCCTTGGAGTCCTAAGCCAATCTGGCTTACCGATGGCTTTGACTTTCCTGTAGGCAATCCCGATGGCCGTGGCTGGTCTGTTACGGGCTACAGTTTCTTAAGCTGGAGTAAGTATAGTAATTCTTACCATCCAGGGGAAGACTGGAATATTCCTGGTGCCGGAAACGGAGATCATGGAGAACCAGTGTACTCTGTGGCCAATGGCGAAGTGGTGTTCTCTGGTTGGAATACCGCCCTTGGCAATGTCGTGCTGATTCGGCACGCGATCTCACCCGATGTTTTCGTGTGGTCGCAGTACGCTCACCTTGATGAACGCTGGGTGTCCAAAGGCGAACTAGTAGGCCGCAGACAAGCCATCGGAACGGTAGGTCGTGGTCCCAACAACCGCTTTGCGGCCCATCTGCACTTCGAAATGCGCAAAGCAGACTTGCCGGCCAATGCCTGGCCCCGTAGCAATGGCGTCGCGTGGGACCGTTCCAAAGTAACAGATTATTGGCTCCACCCTACTTCGTTTATAAATCAGAACAGACCGCAATAATGTTTTGTGCTAGAATATAGATAATACGAATGAGGAGGAGTTAGCATGTTCATTAGAGACTACCCCCTATCTAAGGTGACGTCCCTGGGCGTAGGGGGACCTGCTGATCTCTTTATTCAACCAAAGTCGGCCAGCGAAGTTGCCGAAACACAGCGCTTTGCAGCGGAGCATGACCTTCCTCTGACCATCATTGGCTATGGCACAAACATCTTAGTTCGAGACGGGGGAATTCGTGGCATTGTTATGCAAATTGCCGATTCCTTCGCCCAGGCCAAAGTAGAAGGTACTATTCTTACAGCCCAGGCCGGATGCCTGCTTGGTTCCTTAAGCAAACTCGCCCTCCTCCACAATCTCAGTGGACTTGAGTTTGCCGTTGGCATACCAGGAGGCTTGGGGGGCGCAACCTTCATGAATGCCGGAGCATATGGAGGAGAAATCGGACCGCTGGTTCACAGCATACAGTTTGTCCAAAACGGTGAGCTCGGGCAGTGGAGCCGCGATGAGTTTTCTTTCTCCTACCGCAACAGTCGTCTTCAAAACGAGGCGCATGGTGCCATCGTCACCCGAGTAGAATTGGAACTCATCCCCAGCGAACAACAGGATATACTTCAAAAGATGGACGATTTCCAGAACCAACGGCGCAGCAAGCAACCCTTGGAATTCCCCAGTGCAGGAAGCACGTTCAAGCGTCCTCCAGGACATTATGTGGGTCCTTTGATCGAACAAGCGGGGCTTAAGGGTTTGCGAATTGGCGGAGCAGAGGTATCCACCAAGCATGCCGGATTCCTTATTCGAACGGGCGCAGCGAAAGCTCGTGATTTTCTTGATCTGATCGAAAAAATACAGGAGACGATTCTGCAAGAGTACGGCGTCTCCCTGGAGCCCGAGATTCGAATTCTCGGCGATGATTAACGCTTGAGTTTCTCTACATTTTCTTTCAGCTCTTTGTAGACAGCCGGACTTAAATCTACCTTTTCTAAGAGATGTAACACCTCGTCAACCCTGGAGGAATCAAAGACCTGATCTCGCTTTACGTAGGGCTTTCGTAGTCCCCGGACGGCGGTACCACCATACAATTCCGCTTTAACCAAGCGTTTACAGTACCCCACCGGACAGCGTTCATTCCGGCAATGTTCATCATTGAGGCAAAGCTCGCTGAGGGCCTTGTCTAATGCGTGGAGCTGAGCAGCTACTGTTCTGAAATTTCCGGGGCTTTCTTGTGCCAAGCGCCGCTCTCGGAAAAGCGGTATAACCAAGTACATAAGTAGTGCCACTAACGCTGCTGAAAACATAAGCACATAAGGGGCCGTTAAGAATCTCGCGGGGACGGTCTGGCTTAGATGAAAGACACCGAATCCTATAAACACAGCACTCGATATGAGCTTGAGGGCAAAGTCGGGAATCCGTTCTCCCAGTTTGCTTCCGACGATGATGCCTACCAGACTGGTTAAAACCATACCTAAGACGGTTCCAGCCAGAACTGCCCAAGGAATTTGTGCATTTGAAGCCAGGGCAATGGCGGTAAGCTGCGTCTTATCCCCAAGTTCTCCTAGAAAGAATGCCAGGGCCACTACGAGAATCGGGCTGGAAAACCGCCGATTGGTTTTATGGTCCTCATCATCCGTCTTTTTAAGTGTCCATAAGCCGAAGCCCAGAAACATGACGGCGGATCCTAAACGGATCACAGACAGGGGAATGATGTGGGCTAGATAGGCCCCGACAATGACCGCTAGTCCATGATTCAAAAAGGACCCCAGGGCTACCCCGGCCAGGACTTGTCCCACCGCAAACTGCAGAGCAAAGGTCATAGCGAGAATCTGGGTCTTGTCTCCTAACTCGGCAACAAAAATCAAGGCAGCGGCTTTTCCAATTTCATAGAGCATGTTATTCGTTCCTTCCGATTGACGTTCCAGATGAGATTTCTTGACAAGAAACGCAAGAATCTGGCAGGAATTCTAAACCTGCACAGGGTATAAAGATCTGTGAGGGGAGGTAATGAGAATGAGCACCATGTTTAAGAGCGGCGACTTTTTCGTTCGACTACGCTTTCAAGGGGAACGCCCCAAACTGACCGTCTGGAATCAGAATGGCACAAAGATAATCAGTGAGTTTATTAGCAGCACGACCCCAAATTTCTGGGTTCAAATCGGCAAACTAACATCGCAGGACGTGGTTGATCAAGTTCAATCCCTACTTCAAAACGAAAAATAAACAACTGCTTCAATAAACAGCCTTACCAGATGCGGTGAGGCTGGTTTTGCGTTGAAAGGAGGAACGACGAATGCTCATTGAAGTCGTCTGTTACACCATTGAAGACGTGTTTCGAGCCCGCAAAGCAGGCGCGCACAGAGTTGAACTTTGCTCTGATCCCGGCGCAGGCGGTACGACACCGAACTATGGTTTTATCAAACAAAGCACCAAATTTGACGATATTGATACTATGGTGATGATACGCCCCCGAGGAGGCGATTTCCTCTATAACAACGAGGAGATTTCCCAAATGGAAGAGGACATCATGATGTCTGCCCAGTTGGGCGCAAGGGGTGTTGTCTTTGGAGTTCTCGATGAATATAGCTCCTTCAATACCCTGGCTATGTCACGCTTAGTGCAACTTGCCAAGAGCCTCGAGCTCGAGGTGACCTGCCATCGGGCCTTTGACGTTGTGCGCGACCCCTTTGAGGCCTTGCAAGTTCTCATCGATTTGGGCGTCGATCGCCTGCTTACCTCAGGACAACAAAAGACGGCTGTGGAGGGTATTCCCCTCTTGCGCGAACTCCTTGAGCAAGCACAAGGCCGCATCACCATCATGCCAGGTGGCGGGATTCGCCCCGAAAACGCGGCAGAGTTCATCAAACTAGGCCTGAAGGAGATTCACACGGGAAGCAGAACGAAAGTCCCATCCCGCATGCAGCCTCGTTCTTCGGACGTCAAGATGGGTTCTGGAGACGCCCAGGAGTACCACATGTTCGTCGATGTCGAGGCCGTCAAGTCTATTCTCGACACAGTTAGAGGAGTGAAATCGTGCTAAACGATATTCTTGGACTAGTCCTAGTGAGTGCAGAAAACGCGTTTATTCAAGTCACAGTCTTTGTTGGAGCGGTTCTTCTCCTCTTTGGCTACATCGATTACCTGCTCTCGGGACGCCTGGTGGCAGCAATAGCCAATGCTAAGAAGGTCCAACCCATCATAGGTGCCCTACTAGGCCTTACTCCTGGTTGCGGCGGAGCGATTTTTGTGATGCCACTCTTTCCCAAAGGCGTGGTGAGCTTCGGAACAGTAGTTGCCACACTCCTGGCCACCATGGGTGATTCAGCCTTTGTGTTAATGTCAACGATGCCCAAGCAATGGATCCTGGTCTCGATCATTTCGTTCTTTGTAGCCGTAATCGCAGGTTACATCGTTGATCTCTTCCCCATAGGTGATCGACTCCTGCAAAAATACCAGCAAGCACAGGAAAAGAGGGCTCGGACGCGCCAAGCCCATCAAGAGATGGATCATAGTATTTTCGAAAGTGAGACAGGGATCACCCACGAAGAGTGGAGCCACATTGGTCACGAAGAGGGCGATGCCATTGACCTAGCCCTCCACCACGGCACAAAAGGACACCAGGACTTACAGACCCTTGGGTACAGAATCACCCATCGCGGCTACATGATCTATTGGGTTCTCATTTCATTGGGTTTGGTTTTTGGAATTATGGATCTCTTTCAGATTGATCTTAATGCACTCTTGATTCCTAATCTAGGTCTGCTCTTCGGCGTTGTTGGTACAGCCCTTTCCATCGTAATGATGCTCCTAGGCAAGAAGTTCATCGCCAACGACACCCATGAGGAGTCTGAGATGAAGCTGGCCAGTCTCAAGGAGACCTTTATCCATAATGCCCAAGAGACGGCGTTCGTGGGAACCTGGGTATTCGTCGCCTATTTGGCCTATGAGCTCTTTGTTCTCGCTCTAGGTTCAGGAGTCTATGCCACGGGCGAAATGGCCATCACAGGATTTCTGACCCAGACGGGTCTTGTGGCTGTCATCATCGGTACACTCATTGGCGTGATTCCGGGATGTGGTCCCCAAATTATCTTCGTTACACTCTTTACCAGAGGCATGGTCCCCTTTGCAGCCTTGCTGGCCAACGCCCTATCCCAAGATGGAGACGCCCTCTTTCCGCTGATCGCCATCGATAAACGCTCGGCAGTCTGGGCGACCATCATCAACACCATTCCCGCTCTGCTGGTAGGGCTCTTGGCCTATTGGATTGAGATCAACTTTTTCTAGCGTTTCAGAGCAGTCAAACCAGCCGCAGCGATAGCTTGCCCTACCCTGCGGTCACTTTCATCGGGCAAGTGAAACGCAATATTGGAGAGTTCCGGAAAGTCCGCATTCAACACTTCGCGGGCTTTCTCCAGCATTAGGGTCCCACCTTTGCCAGATGTAACCCGCCCCAAAATGAGGAGGTGCTTGATGTCATAAAAGTCGGCGTAGTGCCCAATAGCATAGCCCAAATAAACGCCGATACTCTCAAAGATTTGCCTGGCACCTTCGCGACCCGATTCGAGTAAGTTTTGAACGACCTGCAACTTTTCTGCAGGGGAAAGATTCTCATCCAGCATAATCCCTGCGGCCGGGGCCAGTTTGATAACCCCATCCTGAGAAAAATACTTGACTCCACAGCCGTAGTCGCCAGACCACTCATCGATCATGGCCTTGGGGTTATAGTCAACAGGCATAAAGGCCAGCTCATTTAGCCAACCCGTCAGGGATCCTTCCGAATCCACATACCCTACTGCTTCACTGGTTCCCATAGCGATACCCAGGATATTGGTATCCTTGAGCGTACTGGCACCGGATAGCGCCGTCACATCCCCATCATTTCGGACTTCAATGGGTACATTACCCAGCGCTCGAGCTACTCTTGGATAAATGTCCTTCACCTTTTCCTCAAACAAATCCTCTGGAACCTTAAGGAAAAGCGAGGCCACCATGGTCCGGTTGTTGATGTAGATTCCAGCCGAGCTGACTCCGATAGCGTCTACTCTCGGCAAGTGTGCGGCTGCACGCGTGATCGAGTCCATGATGCCATCAAAGTGATAGTCGGGATCCTCGGTCACTTTGGGATACCAAACGGTCTCATCGCTAAAGAGGACTTCTCCATCCATGACGGCCGCGACCTTACGATCACTGCCACCAGCGTCAAAGCCAATGCGACAGCCATCCAGGTGCCCACCAACAGCCTCGGTCTTTTCAAAGGCTTGGGGTTTATCTTCGTAAGGAACGATCTCTACCGTAAAGTCCTTTTCATAGACCCGTCCCATAAAGCCAGCATCAAACTCCCGCAGACCGCCCTTGGCATAGTCTTTCTTCAGTCGCTCGCCAACGATGGTCGAACCTGCGATCGTAACCTTCCATCCACCCTTCACCCACAAAAGGCATTTAACGAGCCTTTCCACATAGAAGTAGTTGGCTTCGTCCCAACTCGTAGTAACACCCGAGGGGAAAAGTTTGGTTTCATGCACGGCAACCTGCCCCTGATCGCGCTCCACAGCAATAGCTATTGGTACAGCCTGGCCGGACTCTTCTACGGCGCGCAGAAACGCCCTGTTCCATAACACCGCAGGGCGGAAAGCAGGATCCAGCGTAGGAACGATCCTGGGTGTTGCCATTTGATCTAGATTCATCATCTGTATCTACCTCCGTAAATGCACTTCAAGTGTTTATGAATCCTTAGAGACTATTCTCCACATCGAAACAAACCCCTTGCTCTGAGTAAAAACTGCTGAGCGGGTCTTGCTTAGCCAAGCCCGAAAGATCATGATATACTAGTAGATAGTACGGAAACGTGGGAAGGAGCCTCAGCGTATGCAATTCTGTCAATATGATTCGCCCATTGCCCCCCTTTGGTTGGGGGAAGAAAACGGTCGCTTGTCGCTTTTGGTCTTTAGCAAAGATGACAGTCGTTTGCAGGGTTATGTTGACGGCACAACACCTCTCTTGGAGCAAGCCAAGAAGCAGCTAGACGAGTACTTTTCAGGTCGCCGCAAGCAGTTCGAGATACCCCTTGTTTTGCACGGCACAGAGTTTCAGCAAAGAGTCTGGCGCGAACTACAAGCCATCCCCTATGGCCAGACCCATACGTACAAAGAAGTCGCTGTGAGAGTGGAGTGTCCTAAAGGGAGCCGAGCCGTCGGCTTAGCCAACAACCGCAATCCTATTTCGATCATCATTCCCTGCCACCGCGTAGTGGGCCAGAACGGAAAACTCACAGGTTACGCCGGTGGACTTGATTCGAAGCAACACTTGCTCGACTTGGAGCAACGCTATGTCTAAGCCACGTTACTTTGTGTATGGAGCAACAGAAATCGAGCACTTGGCATCCCGCGATAAGAAACTCGGGGAAGCCATCGAAAAAATCGGCCCCATTAAGCGAGAAGTGTATCCCGAGCTCTTTCCAGCCTTAGTTCAGTCGATTGTGGGACAACAGATCTCCACGAAGGCCCAGGAAACAATCTGGGGTCGCATGCAGGAACGTTTTACGCCCTTTACACCAGACGTTCTGGCAAAAAGTCCTGTAGAAGAGCTGCAGAGCTGTGGGATTTCTATGCGCAAAGCCATCTACATTCACGAGACGGCACAGGCCATTGTGGAGGGCCAGGTCGATCTCAATGCTTTCTCCACGATGTCCGACGAAGACGTCTGTAAAGAGTTGGTCAAACTCAAAGGCATTGGCATTTGGACGGCAGAAATGTTACTCACTTTCTCGCTCCAACGACCCGATATTGTGAGCTTTGGAGACTTGGCCATTCACAGGGGTATGCGCATGCTCTATCGACACCGTAAGATTACCCCAGAGCTCTTCGCTAAGTACAAGAGGCGATATTCCCCCCATGGAACAATCGCGAGTCTTTACCTCTGGGCCATCGCAGGCGGAGCGCTGTCTGAACTGACGGATCCTGCGCCAAGGCAAAAATAACGGGCTGCGGTGAATGAACCCCGCAACCCGTTTTTTTACTTACTCCACGCTTCCCACGCATCATAGATTTCACGCAACCTTGGATCCAAGTAACTCAGAGCTTCCTGTCTGATCCACTCTGGAACTCCAAAATAGGCCTCGCTAATAGCCCCCGTAATCGCTGCGATGGTGTCACTGTCGCCGCCTAAGGATACGGCGATTCGTATGGCGTCCTCGAAGGACTCCGCCTCCAGGAAACACTGTATTGCCTGCGGCACCGTATCCTGGCATGTCTCATTGAACCTATACGTTGGCCTGATCGCATCAATGTTGAAATCTAAGGGGTAGTACTCCCGGGAAACACGTTCGCCGATTTCAGACTGCGAAGCACCATGACGTGCTAAGTAAATCGCCACCGTGGTCGCTTCGGCCCCTTTGATTCCTTCAGGGTGATTGTGCGTTACGGCTGTGACGATCTCCGAGAGACGAACTGCCTCATCCATACTCTTGGCGATAAAGCCCACAGGACTAATGCGCATGGCGGCCCCATTACCGTAGCTGTTGTAAGGCTTGGGATCATCGCTGAAAACCCAATGATAGAAACTTCCCCCATAGCCACAATTGGGGTAGTTTCGTCCGATATCCTGCATGTATTGTACCGTCAGATCGCCAAGGAGCCTGCAAAAATCGTCCTCCGGGCCAAGGGTCCGCCTTGTTTCCATCAGGGCTTTCGCCACAGCCAGCGTCATGATACTGTCATCCGTCGCAAAGCAGCCTTCTCCAAACAGGTCAAACTCTTTACTGCGATGGTTATCAAACTCAAAACGCGATCCTACGATATCCCCAACGATGGCTCCCAGCATAAAAGTCCACCCTTCCTATCTTTTAGGCATGGCTCTGTGGTACTGCCAAGGCCAAACGGACTCCTCACACTTCGCCTCCAGTACCCAGTAAGGGTTACGTAACAGCTCTCTTCCCAAAGCCACAAAGTCGGCACGCCCGTTATGAATGATTTCCTGAGCCAGCTCAGCCTGGGTGATTAGGCCAACTGCAATAGTCGGAAGTCCGGCCTCCTTCTTTACAGCCTCGGCAAAGGACACTTGATAGCCAGGTCCCAGTTCAATTCGCGCTGATAAGAGTCCGCCAGAGCTGATATCCATGAGATCAACGCCCCTGGACTTAAGCACCTTACTGATCTGCACTGTATCCTCAATGGTGAGACCACCCTCGAGGTAATCAACGGCCGAGAGCCGAACGGATAAAGGTTTATCCTCGGGCCACTCCTTCTTTACGGCTTCCACGATCTCCAGGAGAAAACGCATACGGTTCTCCAGTGAGCCACCATACTCATCGCCACGTTCATTGCTTAGTGGTGACAAGAACTCATGGATTAAATACCCGTGGGCTCCATGGATCTGGAGCACATCAAAGCCAGCCTCACGGACACGCCTGGCAGCCTGACGCCAACTTTCCACAATGTCCTTGATTTCGGTGACAGTGAGTGCATGTGGTGTACCCATGTTGGGAACGGCGATACTTGAAGGGGCTACCAGTTCGTCACCCCACGACTTGCGCCCACCGTGCCCTATCTGAATTCCCATGACCGTACCATGTTCTTTTCCGATTTCGACGAGTTCACGCAAACCTTGAATATGTCCATCATCCCAGATTCCCAGATCATGATTGCTGAGTCGGCCTCGCTTTTCCACAGCCGTAGCTTCCAGGATAATGAGCCCTACTCCCCCAACAGCCCGGGCCCCGTAATGTACCCGATGCCAGTTCGTTACATACCCGTCTTCCGTAGCCGAGTATTGGCACATGGCCGGCATCACAATCCGGTTAGGAATGGTCACACTTTTCAACGGAAACGAAGTAAACACGCAATACACCTCCATCATCCCTATTAGTACTCCTTACCTAGAAGGATTTGGCTAACGCAGGTTCGTTTTCCTGCTTCCCGGACTCTGCAGAGGAGTTCCTTGGGCACACAAAGGACAGCTTTCTGGAGCATACACTTTGATCTCCATACTCAGAAGAGAGTAAAACGGAACGTCAAAGTCCGCTCGACCTTGGCTCCGATCAACAAGAGCCGCTACACCCGCAATCTCAGCTCCACAGTCCCTGGCCAATTCGACCACTTCCCTCACCGAGCCTCCTGTTGTGACCACGTCTTCCACGGCTAGGACTCTTTCGCCAGGCTGCAAGCGAAAACCGCGGCGAAAGGTCATTACTCCATCCTGCCTTTCAGCAAAGAGGAAGCGGCATCCGAGCAAGCGCGCCAGTTCATACCCTACGGTAATCCCTCCGATGGCGGGCGCAATGATGGTTTCGATATCCTGCGGGAGCTTTGGAATCAGGTTCGCAACAATTTCCGCGGCACGAGCCGGATGCTCAAAGAGTTTGGCACATTGCATATACTGCTCGGAGTGCAACCCCGAAGTAAGACGAAAATGTCCCGTTTGTAATACACCTAGGTTCTGAAACGTTGCTAGCAGTTGCTCTTTCATCATACCTCCACCTCGATTTCACGTAGGATTCTCATGAAAGCTCCATGGGGATCGGGATCGGCCAAAATCGGGCGACCAATGACCAGGTAGTCGCTCCCTGTACGGATGGCTTCGCCGGGCGTCATAATCCGTTTTTGATCCTGTGTGGCAGAACCTTGTGGGCGAACGCCAGGAGTCACAGCTAAGAAATCTTGACCACAAGCTTCTTTGATAGCGGTGACGTCAAGGGGTGAGCAAACAACTCCCGCTAAGTTGGCCTCCTTCGCCAGCTGAGCAAAGCGCAGGACACTGGCCTCTACTGTACCAGGAATACCTAGTTCTGCATTGAGCATGGCTTGGTTTGTGGAGGTTAACTGGGTCACGCCAATGAGCTTTGTGCCTTCACCAACCGCCTCTCTCGCCCTTTTCATCATCTCGAGTCCACCTGCACAGTGCAAGTTGAGCAAGTCGCACCCAGCCCTGCTCAGACTGCGCATGGCTCCCGCGGCCGTGTTGGGAATGTCATGGACCTTGAGGTCCAGGAAGACCTTCAACCCCCGGTCCTTAAGCGTATGAATGAGTTCGGGTCCGACACTATAGAAAAGCTCCATTCCCACCTTAACAAAACGAACCTCCGGTAGTTTCTTGAGAGCCTCTTCTACCTCTTGTCGGCTCCCTAGATCAAGCGCAACGATGATTCTCTCCGCCATACTCATAAGGCAGACCCCCGAATTTCCTCTATGTTTTTGATACCTTCTGCTTCCATAAAGGATCGCAGCTCTTCGATAATCCGCGGACAAGCGTAGGGGTCCGTGAAGTTCGCTGTTCCCACTTCGACAGCCCAGGCCCCAGCCATAACGAACTCTGCCGCGTCATGCCCGGTATAAATTCCCCCCATGCCGATAATGGGAAGTCGCACTTCTTTCGCCACGTCGTGGACCATACGTACGGCCACCGGCTTAATCGCCCGGCCCGAAAGACCTCCCGTCCTATTGGCCAAGACGGGGCGCCTGGTATTAAGGTCGATTTTCATGCCGATCAGGGTATTGATTAGGCTAAGACCGTCTGCACCTCCACTAGCGGCGGCTATAGCCAAGTCCTGTATACGCGTCACGTTCGGTGATAGTTTGACAAAAAGGGGAAGAGTGCAGACCGTGCGCACCGCTTCGACCAAGTTCCGCAGTACGGCGGCCTCAACGCCAAAGGCCAGTCCTCCGAGTTGAACGTTGGGGCAAGACACGTTAAGTTCGATGGCGTGCGCTAAGCCCGATTGGCAGATGCGGTCTACCACTTGGCAGTAATCGTCCATGGTATCGCCCGCGACGTTTACGATAATCGGCACATCTTGCCTCGCCAGCCACGGAAGCTCCTCAGACAAGACATTCTCTAAACCAGGGTTGGCCAAACCAATGGCGTTTAACATCCCCGACGTCACCTCGGAAACTCTAGGCGTGGGATTGCCCAAGCGAGGATGCAGGGTTGTAGCTTTGACTACGACTGCTCCCAACGCGCTTAAGGAATAATACTCGCTATACTCTCTGCCAAAACCGAAACAGCCTGAAGCTGGCATCACGGGGTTCTTCAGCGACAAGCTGCCCAGATTCACACGCAAGTCCACACTCATAGCTGAATCTCCTCCCACGAAAAGACCGGACCATCTTTGCAGATGCGCCTGGCTTCCGATTGATCTGCGTTTTCGCACGTACAACCCCAACACGCTCCAATACCACAGGCCATGCGCTCTTCGAGGGAGACATAGCCTTGTATGTCTGTACCTTGAAAGTGCGTCTTCAGGGCTTTGAGCATCGATCTGGGTCCACAGCTATAAAGTGTGGCCCAATCGCGATCGTCTCCTAAAGCTTCTGTGACGAAGCCCGGCCTTCCGACAGAGCCATCTTCGGTGCAGATGGTGACATGGCCGAGCTTACCAAACTCGTCGGCCCAAAAGACATCTCCATGGTCTTTAAAGCCTAAGACGATATCGAGCTCCACGTTTTGGGCATGAAGCACTTTGGCTAACTGGTACAAAGGCGGAACTCCCACGCCACCTCCGACGATCAAGACAGGACCGGGTCTTTGTGGTGCAGGAAAACCGTGACCCAAAGGACCTAGTACATCAATGGTTTCACCTGGTCGCCGCTCTCTCATCCATTTCGTACCATCGCCTACCACACGATAAACGAGGGAAAGAGTTTTACCAACTGGGTCGCAAGAAGCAATGCTAATGGGTCTACGTAAAGGATGCGCTGTACCATCTCCAATAAGCACATGTACAAACTGCCCGGGAGTTACTTTGTCGTAGGGAAACTCCCCGACTAGATCCAGAACCCAGATGTCGCTCGTCAGCCGTCTGTTGCCTTGAACTAACACGAAAACACCGCCTCTCCAGCACAAAGTGTCAACCGTGGCCAGCCTTGCAGCGTCTCCCCGATGTAGGGAGAGTTGGTTCCCTTGCTCTTGAACTGATCCCGTGTGACCTCTTTCTTTAGGCCTAAGTCCAAAACGACCAGGTCAGCGGATGATCCAATCGTTAATTCAGCCTCTACTCCAAGTAAGAAGCCCGGTGCCGCGGTGAGGCAGTAAAGTAGTCGCTCCAAGGGCAAGTCCCCGGTAAGTACAAGCTTGGTGTACAAGGCGGCGAAGGTGGTCTCTAACCCGGTGACGCCAAAAGGCGAACCCTCAATAAGCCCGTCTTGTTTTTCGCGGCCATGGGGTGCATGGTCCGTCGCCACGATGTCAATGACCCCACTCTTGAGAGCATCCACTAGGGCTTGACGGTCTTTAGTGGTGCGAAGCGGTGGTTTCATCTGAAAGTGACCCCAAGGTTCTTTCACATCGTCACGCGTAAGGGTCAGGTGATGTGGCGTGACTTCTGCGGTTACCGGCAACCCTTCTGCTTTTGCGTGAGCAAGCAGTTCCACCGTCTGCCAGGCACTCACATGAGCGACATGGTAGCGACAGCGGGTTTTTCGCACGTATTCAAGATCCCTTTGCAGCATGAGATACTCAGACTCTGGGGGAATATGCTCACAAAAAAAGCCCTCCCCAACTAGAGCTTTGTCTTCAAGGTGGTTGACAACAACACCGTCAATCTGCCCTACACTGAGAAAAACCTGTTCCGCAATCGAGTCTTCTAGAGGGTCGCCATCGTCGGAAAACAATCGCACACCCCTGGTTTGAAAACCCGCATAATCCACAATCTTCTTACCCCTTCGCCCTTCGGTCAATGCTGCGATGGGGCGAACATTACAGCAAGCATCCCTGGCGATACGCCTGTTCAGATCATCGAGCACGTCTAACGAATCGAGGGATGGATTCGTGTTAGGCATAGGGCAGACAGTGGTGAATCCCCCAGCCACTGCAGCCTCGGTGCCGCTTTGGATCGACTCCTTACCCTCAAAACCAGGTTCTCGCAGGTGCGTGTGGAGATCGATGAATCCTGGACTGATTAGTTGACCACCAGCATCATAGTCCCTTATCGGTCCATTAAACAACTGGCGAGCCTCATCAGCAGCATCGCCAAGAGCGACAACCATCCCTCCCAAGATCAGGATGTTTGTATGAACAATTCTGTTGCTGTAGTAGACTGTACCATCATGCAGATACCAGTTTGCCATACTTTCCTCCCTGTAAACACCAATCCAAGATAGCCATGCGCATCTCCACGCCGTTCTTGACCTGCTTTAGAATCTGGCTGCGTGGGTCTTCCATGGCAGCAGTACAGATTTCCACGCCCCGATTTACGGGTCCTGGATGCATGATCAACGCGTCTGACCGTAATCTGCGTAATCGTTGCTCGGTCAAACCGTACTGTTCGTGGTAGGTGCTAACATCGGTACTCTCTACGTGGCGTTCGTGTTGTATTCTGAGCATCATCAAGACATCTGTTTCCTCTATCGCTTCGTCTAGATCTACCCAGGGTACCTCAGGTAAATCACTGGGCCTGAAGCTGTCTGGACCTGCGAATTGCACATGGGCACCAAGCTCCGTCAGGATATGAAGGTTCGAACGGGCGACTCGACTATGCCGGATGTCACCGGCAATGGTCACTTTGCGATTGCGGAGACTTCCGAAATGTTGTCGCATAGTAAGGGCATCGAGTAACGCCTGCGTGGGATGCTCAAAAGCACCCGAGCCTGCATTCACCAAGCCCATATTGAGTTTGTAGCCTTCAAGCGCTTTTGGCCAGTCAATACTGTGCCGAATGACGACCACGTCTACGCCAAGGGCTTCCAGTGTTTCTAACGTATCAAGGAGAGATTCTCCCTTGCTGGTACTTGAATGGGAGACATCAAAGTGCAGGGTGCGCAGTCCCAAGCGCTGGGCTGCCATCTGGAAGGATAAATCTGTGCGGGTACTGTTCTCGAAGAAAAGGTTGGCGACCGTTCCGGTACTTGTGCGAACCTGGTCCTTATCCATGAAGTCTTGAGCGTTCTGGAGCAACATTTCAATGGTGTGACGACGCAAATCCTTACTGCTGACTAGAGAATTCAACTTGGCTCCTCCTTGTCAGACCCTTACCTACACAAACCAAAAAGGCTTCTACCGGTTGGTAGAAGCCCATCGCAAACATACTCTTAGCACAAGTGCGATATTGTACATAACTGTGCTTTGTGTAGGCGTCCTTCCCAACCTCTCTGGATTGGCTTAAAGGTCTTTTTTAGTTTTGCTTTTGTTCAGTCTATCAAGGACTGGTACCACTGTCAAGCACTTTCGGGCGCAACCCTAAAACTCTCGTCTCCCATACAGTCGCAGCGAGGCCAAGAAGGAAATCCCAACCATCGCAGCTACGACCACTCCAAGGACAATCGCTCCGGCCGCATCTCCGCGCAGCTCTGGCAATCGCTCGAGTAAGGGATCAATCCAAGCAGGCTTTTTCGGAATCAAGGCTGGCAACACCGATCCTAGCATCATGATGCCAAAGAACAAGATAAAATGCCAGTAGCGTGACTTGGTGTATCCGACGGCGAAAAAGACGGGGAAGTACATGCTCGCTGCCACGAAAACTGCCACAACACCAAGAAGTATGCTAGTAAGGTCAAGGGGCATGGCCGTTATGGGGTCCCCAAGTAGGGACAAGACTGTACTGACCAGCCAGTAAATGGCGATCACGATAGCAACATACACAGGAATGGACAGATATTTTGCACCCACAATCTTCCGCTTTGAAACAGGAAGGCTGTTCCATAATACATCGGAGTTGTTCTTCTCTTCCCAGGCCGCCCCCAGCATGACAAACATATAGCCAACCGCACTAATGATCGCGATGAGCTGGCCCTCACCCATGCTCTGAAATGCAAAGGTGAACAAGAGAACGTAGAGAACAGCCGCACCTAACATTTTCCTTTGCAGGAGTAAATCTTTGAGAATTAAGTACCCCACAATAGTATCCCCTTTCTAAAACTCTCGTCTCTGGTAGACATAAAGCGATACTCCAAACGAAATGGCCTGGCCACTTGTCAGACGTGGAAACTGGAACCCCACCATAATCGCGTAGGCAAGTTCCAAGACCAACACTCGCTTTTGCAGCATGAGGTCCTTGAGGACAGCACGCTCATACAGCCCGCCCCCTCGTGTAATAGAGCATGATATCTTCTAGCGTTGGCCTTTCTAAGATGGCCTTACCACCAGTCATGCGCTCCACAGACGCCCTCTCCTTCACGAGGCCTTCGAATCCAAATTGGTTCTCTCGCACACCAACGAGGTATGGACGCAAGTTGGCATCTAGAAGGGAGCGTTCCCCTTTAATGACAGCGTACGTTTCAAAGAGTTCCTCTTTCGATGTACTGAAAACAAGGCTTCCCTGGTGAATGAGAGTCACATAGTCCGCAATTCTGTCTAAGTCTGAGGTAATATGCGATGAAAATAGTACGGAACAGCTCTCATCTTGAATCACTTCGCTTAGAATATCCAACAGTTCGCTACGCACAATAGGGTCTAAGCCACTTGTGGGTTCATCCATGATCAAGAGCTCTGCCTTGTGGGCCAAAGCCACGGCCAAAGAATACTTCATCTTCATTCCTCGGGAGAAGGTCTTGATCTTCTTCGTGGTCGGCAGACCAAAGCGGTTGACATATTCGTTGTAGATCTCCCAGTCCCAGTTCCGATAAAAGGGAGCCACCACCTTCGTCATCTGTGCAATGGTCAGTTCCTCGTAAAAGTGGTTATCATCGTAGACAAACCCGATTCTCTGTTTGACTTCTTGTTCATTCCTTCTAGAATCGAGACCAAAGACGCTGATGTCTCCCCCGTCCAGATGCAGAAGGTTCATGATAAGCTTGATTGTCGTTGTCTTGCCCGAACCATTGGCTCCGATGAATCCCATAATAAAGCCTGGCTCCAGAGAAAAACTAACGCCATTCAGTTTAAATCCGGCGAACTCCTTCACCACATTGTTTAATTCCAAAATCGGTCCCATCATTCACCCTCCATCAATGACTTAAATATCTTGCTCAAATCAGACTTGGAGACGCCCATGGCCTTCGCTGCACGTATGACCTCTTGCAGTTGTTCTTCCACCAGACTCCTCTTGGACTCTTCGAGTCTACACGCATCGTGCTCTGCTACGAAAGACCCCTTACCTGGAATCGTATAGATCAGACCATCCTTCTCCAAATCTTCATACGCCCGTTTCGTAGTAATCACACTAATCTGCAGTTCCTTTGCTAAGACACGAATTGAGGGCAGTGGTTGGTCTGCACCTAAGTCACCACGCAAAATCGCTGCCTTGATTTGGTCAACAATTTGCTGGTAGATAGGTATCTCGCCGCTATTCGTTAGGATGATGTCAATGCAAACCACCTCCCATACTGTTCATATACACTATACACAGTTGAACAAAAGATGTCAACATAAAATAAAAAACTCCCAAGAAAAACATCGTTCTGTTTTTTCTTAGGAGTAAACGCCTGATAACTGCCACACACTAAAAGTAAAAGGAGAATCGCGATGCCAAAACACTATCTTAAGTATGGTGGTGTTCGTTTTGTGAACAATGCCACGCCCGAAGAAATCAACGCTTTTGTGAACGAACTCTCCGATACCCAGCGGCGTTCGCTCTTCAATGTTGTCACTCTTCTCGAAGAAGAGGGCCTGATCAGCCTTATTGAGGGCGACACGACGACCATGGACAAGAACATGGAAGAGTTTTTGGTACCCAACAGCGATCCCCAGCTTTAGTCCGATTCATTTTGGGGCAAGACCAGCGAAATGCGGCTTCCGAAATCTTCTCTACTCAACACTTCCAAGTGACCTCCATGGCGTTCAGCAATCCACTTGGCAATGGACAAGCCCAGCCCAGTTCCACCTGTGGCTCTGGCCCTGGACTCATCGGCACGATAAAAACGGTCAAAGATGTGTGGTATATCATCGGGAGGAATACCAATTCCCGAATCCTGCACCGAAAACCACGCCTTTCCCTGTGATCCCGAAACCACAATGCGAATCGTCCCTCCCACAGGCGTATACTTGATGGCATTGTCCACCAAAATACGACCGGCCTGCTTCACCAAACCCTGGTCAGCGTAGACAAAGACCTCGCTGGTGTCAATTTGAAACACATGCCCTCCATCGATCATCTCTGTTTCGCGGAAGATCGTCTGCGCCAAGTTCGCCAAGTCAAAGCGCTCGAAATCCAGATGCATCGTGTTGTTATCACCCCGTGCCAAGAAAAGGAGCTGCTCTACCAAGTCCTTCATGTTTGCCGCCTCTTCTTTGAGGGCATCAATGGACTCTTGCAGTGCCTCGGGATCGTTCTTCCCCCAGCGATCCAGGAGATTTGCATACCCTTGAATGGCGGCAATTGGCGTGCGTAGCTCATGGGATGCATCGGATACAAAGCGAGCTTGCAGGCGGTACGACTCATTGATGCGGGCCAAGAGACTGTTGATGGCGACAGCTAAGTTCTTGAGCTCATCCTGGGTGCTGTCCAAATCGATGCGAGTATCCAGGCGAGCGGCGTTGATCTCATCAAGTGTCCCCGCCAGGGCCTGCATCTCCTTCACGGATAAGGGGCCTTTTTCTTTGGATAATGTCTGCGCTTGCTGGGCCAAGTCAGAGATGGGCCGCAGGACCTCACGAATCAAATCAGCACGGGTAATCATGGTTCGAAAGAGATTAAGAAGCTGTACAATTAAAAGTACTAAGAAGAGCGTCTTCAGCACCCAAATAAACGAGGAAAAGGCAACAGTAATCGTTGTTGGTGTACCGTTTAGTTCAAGCGAAAGTTGGTACTGGAGAGGATCCAATAGATAGTATAGCGAAACATCGTCTTCCCGGGGAAGGCGCACCATGCGCAGAGCTGTCCTTGTCTCAGGGGGAAACACCCTCTGAAGACGCTCAGGCACGACAATTCCCGTTTGGACAAGAGCGTCCGTTGCAGCGATCTCAAGTCCTTGATCAAGAAGCCAGCGACTTTCTCCGTCGGTGGGGTGACCATGGAGCTTCACATGCTGTACGGCCTGCACAGCCTTGCGCTCTCCCACAACGAGCAAGAGTGCGCCGCTCGCGACCAAGAACACGATGTTCAACAAGAGAAAAAGCCCAAGGGATCGAACCCAGAGCTGAACGTTCAACTTCGATACAATGGAAAACCCTATGGTGTGAACTTTCTCTTGTCGGTTACTCATCGCGGATCACATACCCCACGCCTCGAATGGTAGAAATCAGTTTAATGCCAAACACTTCATCGATCTTGCCACGCAAAAAGCGCACATAGACGTCAACAGCATTGGTTTCGCCTTCGAAATCAAAGCCCCACACTCGCTCCAAAATTGTCTCCCTGGACAAAACAATGCCCTTGTTTTCAAGCAAGAACTGCAGCAAATCGAACTCTCTTTTTGTCAAATCCACGGGTGTGCCTTGCACGACAACTTGGCGACTCGCCACATCAAGTTCCACAGGACCAGCCCGGAGCACCTCTGTTTCGGGTCTTACTAGAGGTGCCTTGCGCAGCACCGTGCGAATGCGGGCCAGGAGCTCTTCAATGGCGAAGGGCTTGGTAATGTAGTCATCGGCGCCGCTGTCTAGACCGGCGACTTTGTCCATGACGCTGTCCCGCGCAGTGAGCATAATGACAGGTACGGAGGATGTGCGCCGCAGACGACGCAACACCTCCATACCGCTGAGTCCTGGTAGCATAACATCGAGGAGCACCAAATCATAGTCACCAGATTCCGCCATTTCCAAGCCTGTTCGTCCGTGGTGAGCCTTACTCACTTCATATCCTTCATACGTGAGTTCCATCTCCACGAAACGGGCGAATTTCTCTTCATCCTCGATGATTAGAATTCTGGTCTTCATGCCATGCGCTCCTTTTTCCGAGTGTTTCTACCTATCGGTGTCGCTGTTGTTGCTGACAAACTGGTAATGGAAACCAAAGAACAAACCAATTACGATGAGTGGCAGTGTAACCCAGGGTGCAAAGAGTAGGAGGAGTGCTAACACTGTCACCGGGAAGCTCGCCATGTGCTCTTTGTCCTTGAGGATCTCGAAACTTGTCTCGTTGCCCTTCTTGACTAGGCCCGTGAGAAACTTCCAGATCTTGTCCAGTGTTTCTTTGAAGTTGTTGTTGTTTTCCTGTTCGGTATTGCTTCTACGCCCCCGAGAGTGTTCCTCTTTCTCTTCTGTGACAGGTTCTGATACGGTCTGTTCACTACGATAGTAACCATCACCCTTAGGCGGTGCTACCTTGCCCTGCTTCTCCAAGAGAATGAGAGCGTCCAGTAGATCCCCATTGGCCTCATCGTATGCTGCTCTAGCTTCGTCATAACTAACCTGTGCCCGTTCCCGTAGTTTTTCAATCTTTTCAAGTCTATCCATGGTGATTCTCCTTTCGGATGTTTTGATGCTTTGATTGTACAGGGACGGACTTTAAACCCAATTTGTGCATCATTAAAAACAGATTAAAAGCAAATTGAAAATCAATCAATCAAAATGGAAAGTCATAATCCAAGTCGAGCTCCTGAACAAGCTCTCGAATGTCCTTCTGCAGGCTCTCCCCTATGGGAACACCATACTTGGTTCGTTCTAGAGACGCGAGATACTCTTTTTCACCCGCCGTATAGATCCTTTCTTGCCCGGGAGCTTTCTTGGAGGCACGGAGCGCTCTGAGAATATCGCCCGTCGTCTTTTTGAACGCATCCAAACTGGTGAAAGATTCGATGTCAATGGCGATAAAGAAATGACCCAGAGCATGGGGAACCTTCTTGCCATCCTTGAAGCCGGACAGTGCATGTAGAAAGGCGCCTCCCTGCAGTGCTGCAGAAAGAATTTCTACAACCGTCGTATAGCCATACCCCTTGTGCCCACCGCTGGTTTCTGACAGTCCTCCGAGGGGAGTTAATGCCGCATCGCCGGTAGTGAGATCCCTTAAGATAGCGTGGGTATCGGTACGGCTTTGTCCGTCGTTTCCCACAACCCAACCCTCAGGTATCTCCTTATCCATTCGTGCGTAAACCTCGATTCTCCCTCTTTGACTGGCCGAGGTGGCGCAATCTAAAAAGAACGGGAACTCTTCATCCGATGGCATCGTGAAGGTTAACGGATTTGTACCGAGCATCGGTTCGACTCCAAAGGTGGGAGCCAGAGAGGGTCTGGCGTTCGTTCCGGTTATCCCGATCATCCCGGCATTCGACGCCATGAGCGTATAATAGCCGGCGATGCCGTAGTGGCTCGAATTTCGCACGGCCACCATGCCCATCCCGTACTCCTTCGCCTTGGAAATCGCCATTTCCATGGCTCGTTTCGAGATCACATGACCCATGCCGTGATGGCCATCAATGACGGCTGTTGTGGGTCCTTCCCTCAACACTTCAATTGTTGTTATGGGATTCAAAATCCCTTCCTTAATGCGGTCGTAATAGATGGGCTTTAAGCGCCCTATTCCATGGGAGTCAATGCCAAACTTATCAGCCGTAACCAACACATCCGCAACAATTTCGGCGTCCTCTGTTGGCAGTCCTACCCCAACGAGTACGTCAACCATGAATCGCTCTAGCGTTTCTAGACTAATGCGTGGATTCTTCTGGTCTGTCATGGCTAAACCCCTTTCTAACGAGGTGTTTTCACTCCCTCGTACGACCATTATACCATAGGCAGAAAACGAAAAAACACCGCATTTGCGGTGCTTCATAGTATCTCTATTGGTGGACCCAGACGGAATCGAACCGACGGCCTCTTGAATGCCATTCAAGCGCTCTCCCAACTGAGCTATGGGCCCAAGAAAATTGGTACCCCCAACCGGATTTGAACCGGTGCCTTCGCCGTGAAAGGGCGGTGTCCTAGGCCGCTAGACGATGGGGGCTTGTTATTAAAGATGGTGGTTCCTGTTGGAATCGAACCAACGACCTCTGCCATGTCAAGGCAGCACTCTAACCAACTGAGCTAAGGAACCGAAGATGGTGCCCAGAGCCGGAATCGAACCAGCGACACGAGGATTTTCAGTCCTCTGCTCTACCGACTGAGCTATCTGGGCTAGATGGCTG
>DUQE01000098.1 GCA_012837925.1 Bacillota bacterium | reverse complement strand
TTCCTTCCTGGTTCATCGCTTCGGCCGTGAAAGCTCCTGGCAGAAGCTCTCCCACGGTTGTCTTCACCATTTCTCCCTTTACGTTACCCAAATAAACGGGCGTATGTGGCTTAAAGAACTCCGCCATAACTTGGCGACAAACGCCACAGGGGGTAACTGGATGCGGCGAATCAGCAACCACAGCCAAAGCTGTAAACTCCATCGATCCCTCAGAGATGGCTTTAAATATCGCTGTACGTTCTGCACAGTTTGAAGGGCTGTAAGCGGCGTTTTCAATGTTACAGCCGGTGAAAACCTTCCCGCTGCCATCGATCAACGCCGCTCCTACTTTGTAGTTAGAATAAGGAACATACGCTCTTTCTCTAGCTTCTAAAGCCAGACTCATGAGTTCTTTCCCTGTCATAGTTCTCCCGCCTTTAGGGTAAAAAGTAGTCTCTAAACACGATGTAGCCAATTCCTAGAGCTGTCAGGGCGGCTATCAAGACTGCACCTGCCGCTATATTCTTGACGGTACCAGCCAAAGGATGATACTCCTCTGTAATCAGGTTCACGACTTCTTCAAAAGCGGTGTTAATAAGTTCGGCTACAAACATCATGCCGATCGTAAGTATCAAAATCATATACTCGATCCGGGGCACGTCCAGCACCCCTGCCACAACGATTACCACAAGACCGGCGATAATGTGAATACGCATGTTTCTCTCCGAACGGAACACATGAAAAATACCACGCAGGGCATCTTTAACACTATCGTTGAGACGTCGATGCTTCACCGTTAATCTCTCCCTAAATCGAGCTCTCCCAACACCGTCTCTTCCCGTTCTCTCATAACCGCCTGTTCTGCGGCACTGTGGTGATCATATCCCAACAAATGTAGGAAACCATGTATAGCAAGGTAGACAACTTCACGATTGACATCATGACCATACTCTAAGGCCTGCTCTCGTGCCCTGGGCAACGAAATAACGATATCACCTAAGATTTCTGGCATTCCTTCGGGCGCCTCAAATCCTCCATCATCATCTTGAGGAAACGAAAGCACATCCGTGGGTGCATCGATGTCCCGGTACGCACGATTGAGCGTCTGAATAGTTGCATCATCCACGAAGGTTACACTCACTTCGATCGCATCCGATAAGCCTTCTATCCGAGCGGCTATTTCAAACCCCCTGCTAATCAGTCCTTCGTAACTACTCACATCCTCTGCTTCAAGCTCATTGTTTATCAGAACTTCCATTCTTGGCCTTCTTTCCCTCAATCTCTTCCTTGGTAATCTGTTCTGGATACTCAACCCTGGAGTGGAACATACCCATGATAACCTTGGTGAAAGCTATAGCTATTTTGTCCATATCCTGGAATGTTAGATCGCTCTCATCTAATTCACCTGAGTTCAAACGATCCTTTATGATCTTGCGAACAAGTCCCTCGATCTTGCCCGGATTTGGTTTCGATAGCGAGCGTACGGCAGCCTCTGTTGCATCAGCCAACGAGACGATAGCTACTTCCTTCCCTTGAGGTTTTGGCCCAAGATAACGAAAGTCCCTTTCCTCTACCGAATCATCATCGCACGCTTCACAAGCACGATGGTAGAAGAACCGTACCAGATCTGTACCATGATGTTGGGCTATAAACTGGGTAACAACAGGAGGAAGCTTAAACTCGCTAGCGAGCTCCACACCATCCTTAACATGGGAAGTAATGATCAAAGTAGAAAGTGATGGTGCCATTTTGTCATGTGGGTTATCCATGCCCACTTGATTCTCAACGAAGAAATAAGGGCGTCGCAGCTTGCCAATGTCATGATAGTGTGAACCAACTCTCGCAAGCAGTCCATCAGCTCCAATGGATTCCGCAGCGGCTTCCGCCAAGTTCCCAACCAGGATGCTGTGGTG
>DUQE01000097.1 GCA_012837925.1 Bacillota bacterium | reverse complement strand
CCCTTTCAGATGCGGTGTTTCAACTGATTGGCGGTTTGAGAGCCGGTATGGGTTATTGTGGGGCTCCTGACCTAAAGCGCCTCTACTCAAATAGTCGTTTTATGAGGATTACTCCTGCGGGAACACAGGAGAGCCATCCTCATCATGTCCAGATTACCAAAGAGGCGCCGAACTATCGAATTTAGGAAACGTGGACTATGGCAGATCTCCTTTTTCGAGCGTACAAGTGGTATAAAGGAGGGGATTACCATAGGCTATTCAGATATGACGTTTTATTGGAATGTACTACATGGTGAGGCATATCGTTATTGGTGGGAAGTTCTGACACGCACGCCGGCCTACGGAGTGTACAATACAGAGAGATTTGCTGGACAAATCGAGCAAAGACGGTGATGTTAACAGGGGCGCGGGTGCGCTCCTTTCATCTAGGAGGGAGGCTAGAGTAAGATGGATCGACGGGCTTCTTGGGTGTCCTTTGTGCTGGTATCTGTGTTCGTCATGGGCATTTTTGCTCGGTTTCTCCCTCCGACCGAAGAAAACCGGCTCATCTTGCTGTCCGTACAGCAGCTTCTCTTCATTGTAGGAGGTATCAAAGGGGCATCGCCCAGAGCGATGTATAGCCGTCCAAAAAGAAAAGACTGGATCTCTGGACTCCTGAGCGGAGTGGGTCTGTACATAATCAACACGATCCTGGGCATGGTCTGCGTATGGATCGCCATGCAGATACTCGATTACGATCTTGTCCAGAGCCTGATCTTGCAGGAACGTTCAAGTGCAGCAGCCCTGTTGACAAGCAATAAACCCCTGATCTTCTTCGGCATGGTGCTCCTTCTTACTGTAGGTGCACCTCTTGGCGAGGAACTTTTCTTCAGGGGCTTGCTGGTCGATTTATGGAAGGAACGCTATGGGGCCAAACGAGCGGTGTTCTTCGCGGCCCTCATTTTTGCACTCCTACATTTCTATGTCCTTCAATTCGTCCCCGTCTTAATTGCAGGGATCCTACTTGGAGTTCTCTTCATACGCTCGAAAAATCTCTTCGTTCCTTTCTTGGCTCATTCTATTGTGAACAGCCTTGTCTTAGTGTTCTGGCTATTCAACCTATAACTTCCAGAACTGATCAACGTCGATAACAAAGACTATAGCGCCTCCTGCTTCGATTTCAACGGGCACCCCAATGGCCGTTGGTAGCTCAGGTGTCATTTGCGGAATAATCTTCTTGCGCGGTGCACATGTGGCACGGATGACGCTGATGACTTCTTCTACTTGAGCGTCTTGAACTCCAATTAAGAGAGTGGTGTTTCCTTGGAGTAAAAACCCTCCCGTACTGGCTAGTCTGGTGGCCTGAAACCCTTTATCTATCAGAGCTTCCATCAGGAAAGCTACGTCATTGTCTTCAACCACTGTGATGACAAGTTTCATGCAAAGTCCCCCTTCCGTTCACTGTTACTTTAGACATTTACCTCCATATTCCTGTTTTACCGTACTGTATCTCTGGAACATTTCGAGATACACTCTTCATAGATCGCTATGAGTTTCCTCGTCATGTCTTCAATAGAAAAGTGTTGTTCCGCATACCTTCGGCCCCACGAGCCCAAGGCTTGGAGAATGCTTGGTACAGGATTTTTTAGGTGTAGTGCAGCATCACTCGCTTCAAACCTCTGTTTGCTGGAACGGCCACTGAAGTTCGTCTTTCGAAGGTGCTCCACATTGGAACTGGTTACCAAACCGTCGGAATAGGTGCCTAGAACCCACGCTGGCTTGCCCGCAATCATGGCTTCCCGAACTGCTCGGCCGGTTCCAAGGACCAAATCGCTTTGTGCAAGCAGGGGGTAGATCCGATTAACCCATCCATATTGCACAACTCCTTTATGCTTCCAATTACCTGCACTATGGACTTTCCAGTCCCAGGATAGAAGACATTCCGTCATGCGCCGAAAGTTGTCCTCTTTGTCGGGTGTTACTTGAGCCAGGAATAGAGCCTGCTGGCGCCATGCTTTTCTGTGGAGGAGGGGTAAGGGAACGCCGTTCTCAACGACATACGTGGGAGTTCCGAAGGTACCGAGAACTTCCTCCATCTCATCGCTGATCAGAATCACCGCGTCTTGGCTCGGAAGGCTCCTCATGAGTTCAAAGTCCAGATAGTGTACTGTAGTGATAGTAGGGATATGCAATTGGCTACTTAGAGTCTTGGCCAGGGCCATGGTGTGGGATGAATGGTTGTGAATGATGTGAGGACCGGCGAACCACTTGCTGCAGTACCGTACCGCTTTGGCCTGGTTCGAGGTTGTAATGAAAGAGATTCGGGCTTTGCGCAACCAGCGGGAGTACGTGGGATCGTGGAGGTCAGTCATGATGAGGAGCACTTGATGCCCCTGACGCATAAGTTCAGTGCAAAGATCGGTTACATGCGTTGTTTGACCGTTTCGATAAAAGCGTGTCGTGATTATGATTCGCAACTTGAACCGCCCTTTCTAAGGTTGTCCCCACGCCCGCTAAAGCCAAATCCAGCGAAACGCTGGACTTGGGCTTTCCTTACCGATGCTCTCTTTGTGGCTGTGGTGGGAATGGAGGCCAGAACGCACCAGACTCCGCCAGCTCGAACCATTCTGCGCAACCAATGGGAGACACCTGCTCACATTCTGGTGGTTCGGGGGCAAAACGACCCATGACCTCCAATTGAACCAGAGCGACGGCTTTCAACACTAGGTAGATACCCACATCGCACTCAATGACTGTTCCTCCATCAACAGCCCTGCAAGATAAGCAGCGGACCAGGGGCAGAATCACAACATTCATACCGGGGACGGCACCCTCCAAACGGACCCCACGACGACGGTATTGGGCTGTTTGTTGGATGAATTGACTAGCTCCATTGCTATCGTACTCCACGTTCATGACAAAGTTGACCACGATGTCGATCTCGTTATTTCCGACGATCACACCTTCGGCGACAATGTCAGTAATAGCGCAATCAACAATGTTGACTGCTAACGGGAAAGTTGGCGGAATGGGAATCCGATAGGTAGGGCAGTCAATAATGGAGCATTCGTTGTAGACCTTATTGACGTAAATAACCTCCCGTTGGAAATCGGGTTCATAATCACAGTTCATACTTAACCCTCCTTTCTCTAAACCATACTATGCTCACCGTAACATGGGGTGCGTAGCTCACAAGAAAATGTCTGAATGTCCAGGCTCCTGCATAACTTAGTTGTGAGGAGGTGTCGCCTTGTTAATAAAGATCAGGCATCCAAAATACAGTAGTGTGGAGCTTCGCGATGGTTCCCTGGTAATCCACTCTATGCAGGGAAAGGCAAGGGTGTTACAGGAGAATGTGGAGGATGTTGCAGTAGCTGTGCACGATGATGAAGTTCGCATTGTGGGATTTTTAGGCAAGACGTACGCATGGTTTTTTAGTGGTTCCGAGGACTTGCAGAGTGAACGTGTTGAGCTTGGACTTCCGTACGGGGGTGGAGGTCGACTCATCAACGATGAGGCGGGAAACAGTCATCTATTCTACTTTGTTAAGCAGTCGATCGGACATGGTGCGCAGCTTCGCCACCAGACGTTTAGCGATAAGTGGGGTACACCTCAGACGGTGTCGATCAACGTTTTTGCTGAACGTTCCAGTTTTAGTGCAAGTTCGCACAGTGATGGTTACTTGCATCTAGTCTACTGCGGGCATAATGATCAACACCTGTTTTACAGAGTACACGACTTGGAGAACCGTGTGTGGAGTGGGGCGGTAGTCTTCTCTGAGGAACAGTGCAGTTATCCCCAGTTCATACCCACCGCGGAGAACCTCTACTTGTTTTGGCAGGAAGAGCGCAAGAAGACGATCCTAAGAGTTCGCCACAAGCAGCAGCATTGGTCTCCCATCACGCAAGTTTCCTCTGGAGAAGGTCATGTATCGAATGTAGGGTTCTCGTTTCAGCAAGGCCAATGGAAGGTCCTATGGGGTGAAGAAAGTAATTTCTATGAGGCAGCGTTTGACAATTGGTCTGACTCCAGAGTAGTAGAGCGAGCGGATTATGATTACGCCTGGGTCGTTCAAGGTCCCCACACCATTGCGGTTTATGAAACGAAGGAAGATGTGCTGGAAGAAGCACCGGAAGATGGATCAGAAGACACGCTGAAACATGTATTGGAACCCCAAGAAGCACCGTCTCAAGTTCCTGAGGTCGAGCCACAGTCTGAACCTGAACCAGTACCAGTACCAGTACATACGGAAAGGGCCCAAACTAAGCGAGAGAGTGAGGAGGCCAAGTTGCAGGCGGCTTTCATTGAACATGCTTTTCGCACCCTTCAGGAATGGGAAAAGGTTAGAGAAGAGATGGAACGCTGGAAAAGGGATTTCAGACTCCCAGAACCAGTTGATTTGTCGCCTCTCGTAACACGCGTTGAGCGTTTGGAACGACGCTTGCTCAATCTGCAGCAAAACCAAGAGCAAGGAAGAAAACTCTGGCAGGATAGTGTCGCCCAGACAGAACAGGGCCTTGCACGGATACAGTCGCGTCTTAGGGACTTGGAGGATATGCAAAAAGTCAAACCGCGTACCTTCCTGCAGAGGGTCCTGGGGCGTGGATAATGCATATACTAGTCCATACCAGAATACTGGGGGGCTGGACGTGAAGATTCTTGTCTACGGAAACGCTAATTCGATTCTATCCTCTTGCGGTGGTTGAAGGAAGCAAATGCTTCTGGGAGAAGCTGTACTGTACCTTAAGCGCGCCGTCAAGAAGATCTTTGGTCCGGAAGTGACCGTTCGTCTCGTGAATTCTAGAAGTCCGGATGTTCAAGGCAAACCCTGGAAAGGCGAAAATCCTCAACCGCTTGTGATCATCGATGACGAGGTTGTCTTCAAGGGTGACTTTTCTGTGAAGAAGATTGTCGAGGAGGCACGTCGGAGAATGCCATAATTTACATTTCAAGCTGGTTTCCCATTCCTGTTATAATAGGACCTAGTCAATTATAATACTCTAGGAGGAAATCAGCTTGAAACGAATACTCTTGTTTGTCCTGGTATGTGTACTACTTGCTGCTCCGGTAACAGAGGCTTCCTGGGGATGGTGGGCACCGACTGCTCCAAGTATCCAACAACCCCCTGTATGGAGCCAACCAAGCTGGCCAAATCCTCAGCCGAACCCGAACCCCAATCCCAATCCTAATCCAAGTACTCCGATACTTCCGACGCAACCTAGCAACCCAGGTTCCAAAGTGCCCTTGCCCAATGCAAGCCTCACAAGTGATGAGCAAAGTCTAATCAACCAGGTGAATCAGGAACGCGTAAAGAATGGCTTGAAGGCCTTACAGATCGATTACCAACTGGTGGCACTCGCAAAGCAGAAGAGCCATGATATGGCGGTTAACAACTACTTCTCTCATGTCTCTCCTACGCTCGGCACTGTGTATACGATGCTAGATCGCGCAGGTGTCAGCTACTCTCGCGCCGGTGAGAACATTGCGCGGACAGGCAGTGTCTCAAGGGCCCATCCCTTGTTCATGAACAGTGACGGCCACAGGGCCAATATCTTGCACTCTGGTTACACACACATTGGTGTCGGTATCGTTAAACAAGGGACAAGCTATCACGTTACGCAGATCTTTATCAAGAAGTAAGACGCGCAAAACCCCCGTTATCGGGGGTTTTCTACTTAAAACATGGTAACAAGGAGTATCTGCACTAGGCCAATCACTAAACCGATCACGGCACCAAACACCTCAATATAGCGGAGCTCATTCTTGGCCACTTTGAGCACCAGTTTCTCCAAATGCACCAGATCGAAGGAGTTGATCTTGGACTCTACGAGCTGGCCCAGGAACTTCTTATCCTTCATTTCTTGACCTAATGTGTCCCCTAATTGTGCAAAAAGGTCTTCGATTTCGGAACCTACGAGCTCGCCCAAGTGGCGCCTGATTTTCTCTTCAGCATGCTCCATAATGAACCGCGGCAGAAGACGCTGGATCTTTGCCTCCAAGTTATTCGTTATGATGTCCGTGACCCGCTCCCGGTTCTCCGGCGTGTTTACTGCGGCAACAAGCTCCTCGGTGGGGAGTAGGTCGTCGTTAAGGACGTCCCCAATGCTCTGGGCTATATCGCGTTTCCGCTTCGGTAACACACCCAACAGTTCCAGGCCAAAAATCCGAATGGGCTCTCTGGGCCAAAAAAGCATACGTATGGCGATCACATTCGTGCCCCAACCGATAATCGCTGCAATAAGCGGCATAGATATTAGTTCCCAACTCATGAGCATCACCTTTCAACATGTAGAAGTGGGACTGTCCTCAGTATACCGAACTCGACCGGAAAATCAACAGGATTTGCCGGCGAAAACTCGAAGAATAGCTGAGGAAGGTGGGATCGACGTGACGCTGTGGAGGACTTTAATATGGTTGTTCGTGGGCCTTGCCTTTTTGTGGGAAACGCGTCCCGCCTATAGCATGGCCTACTTGGGCATCATCTTATTTTTCCGCTTTCCACTTTGGCAGGAAAAGGCTGCACAAAAGCTGAGGATTGAACGTTCTGCCCAAGAATATTATCTGTTTCCAGGCGATCGAAGTGCTTTGGCTCTTGAGGTGACAAATCCGACCTTTATGCCCTTGGTCTGGATCTCGATTATTCATCGGATTCCCAGTAGTCTTGTGTTCGGCAACCATCCCCAAAGGCCAGTATTTGCGCTACCGCCCCATGGATCCCATGAGGTGAACTTCGAGATCATGGCCCGCGAGAGAGGCGTTTATCGCCTTGGACCACTGGATGTCTGCGTTGGAGACCCCTTCGGTGTGCGCACTCAAAAGTATTTGGTGGAGAAAGGGAATATCGTTGTCGTTTTTCCCGCCATTCACCAGCTCAGCGACTTATCTTTACCTGCAAGGTTTTCCTTCGGGAACTTTAAAGCGATACAGCAGATCAACCCCGATCCTACGCGCCTTGCGGGATTGAGGCGGTACCAGGAAGGGGATCAATTGCGCAGCATCCACTGGCCGGCAACCGCACGAACCAAGACCCTGCAAGTGAAACAGTTTGAGCACACCGTGACGGCCACATGCATGCTCTTTTTGGATCTGTACAAGCAGGATTACCAGACATCCAAGTTTCATGTGGAAACGGAGTTAGCCATTACGACGGCCGCGTCCTTGGTCCATCATCTCATCCAACGCGGAGAGGCTTGTGGTTTGGCGGCCAACGCGGTCCTGAATGAATACCTGCCAGGCGATCTAGATGTGTCGAGCGGAGAGGGTGTGGTTCGGATTCCCCCTCGCCAGGGAACAGCACAGTTAAGGCAAGTCTTGACGGTTCTAGCAGGGGTCAAAGCACAGGATGGAAGCGACTTTTCGACCCTTCTCACCGAATGTGGGCATCAACTCGAAGGCGCGGCCATTTTGCTTTGGGTGGTACCGAGAGATACTCCCGAGATTGTGGAGCGAGCGTGGGACTATGTGCGAAGGGGGAGGCAAGTACAAGTTTTCGTTGTCGGCGATGTACAGCACCGTGAACTACTACAAAGTCCTCTTAACTCAGCTCTGCGAGTCTTCTCTGTTACCCGTGAGGGGGCGATTCTGCCATGAAGATGAAGGCGCTGTTGCCTGCCCTCGCAGCAATCTTTACATTTTCCATAATTGGCTTAGGAACTAAGTATCTAGGCTTACTTTTCCCTGCACTATCGGTTCCATTCTGCCTCTGGCCCTTCATTTTATTGAGCGCAATAGAAAGCGCATACTTCGCTACGTATTACCTAGGTCCCAGAACACCATCTCTCTGGCGTCTAATTGAGTTGGCGGTATGGCTCGTTCCGGTCTATCTTCTTTCGGGAAGAAGTGCAGAACCATTTCTGCGAAATGGCTTTTGGGTTGTCTCCAGTTGGCTTATGGCCAGAGGCTACGGGTCGCAACTTTCCTTTATGGAAAGGGTGGCCGATCACTTGGGTGATCAAGGGGCCCAAACAGTGAACTGGGAGTATGAGTCTTTGGCCAGTCTGGACTCGGATCATGCACCGCTGAAGTACTTCTGGCGGCGGTTCTTTGGTTACGGTGGTGTCATTGCGATTCTAGCCATGGCTTTCCACGCCAAAATTGGTGATCTACATGGGGAGGATGTATTGCATCTTCGGCTCTTAGGAAGTGCAGCCGTGGCTAGTGGTCTGGCCTTACAAGGGGGTGCTTACCTCTTTCGCTTGCAGATACTCTGGGGATACGCTAAGGCCGATGTGCATCCATCCTTGGCGCGAACATGGCTCAAAGGCATGGCTGTGCTTTTGCTTGTACTGGTGTTGTTTATTAACGTGGCGCCTGTTGACTATTGGCCTCTGACCGCCACGCGGATTTCTACCATGCTTCGAAACTTTGTTGTGAAGGGTCCGACCGTATCCATGCCTCCAATAACAAGTGATGAGAAAGCGTCGCGCCTTGAAGAAGATCCATTTTGGTTCTTCCCTGAGGACGTAGCCCTCGGACCGTGGGGTTTTATTCTTGCTTTCGCTACGTTGATTGTCTTCGCCGGGATGACCTTTTTGCTGGTATCGGTAATCGGTCTAGTCGCACTACGTCTTGTGGGCCATGAACTGGAGAAACTGCGCGGATTGCCTAAGCTGGCGGCACAAGTGTACTTAGGATTGCGAGAGTCCTTACGCATACTTCTTGGAATGATGCGCAATATTCGAGTTGGTCCTAGGCCCTTAGGGCGTTTGCCTAACGTGTCCGAATTGGGAGAAGTGACTAAGAGCAAGAAACACACAGAAAGTATGCGGAAGCCTAGGGGCGTCCGAGCCATGTTTCGTCGTATAGCCAAAGTCGCAAAGAAGAAAGGGCTGGCATTTTCCCCATCGCAAACTGCTCTGGAGTATGGGAAGACTCTACAAGAACATTTTCCCGAGGTAGCACGAGCTGTGCAGGAGTTTCTGGATGGCTATCAGAAGGTACGGTACAGTGATCGAGAGCTGAGTGAGTCTGACCAAAGCAAGCTCCTTGAAGTCGGCGCTGTAATTGTTGAAGAGATCGAGAGATGGAAAGGGGAGTAGCTCCATGCCACAGTTTTCCGTAAGTGATGTTGCTCTGTTTGGGGAGCAGATGATCCGAAACATATCCAAGGTAATGGTAGGTAAGGAGACAGTAACGAAGAGACTTCTCATTGCTCTGCTAAGTGACGGCCATGTACTATTAGAAGATGTGCCCGGCGTCGGCAAGACTATGTTGGCCCGATCTCTGGCTGCATCTTGCGGAGGAAGTTTTTGCCGCATACAGTGCACGCCCGATCTGCTTCCCTCGGATGTGACAGGCCTTTCCATCTATAATCAAAAACAGGAGGACTTTGTTTTTCGTCCGGGTCCGATAATGGCGCAGATCGTCTTGGTTGATGAGATTAACCGAGCAACTCCCCGCACCCAATCGAGTCTACTTGAGGCCATGGGTGAAGGTCAGGTAACGGTGGATGGGGCAACCTATGACCTTAGGAAACCCTTTATGGTTGTGGCGACACAAAACCCAGTCGAGTTTGAAGGCACATTTCCCTTGCCAGAAGCCCAACTCGACAGGTTCTTCTTGGTACTGCAACTTGGTTATCCAACGGCAGAGGAAGAAAAAGAGGTCTTGCATCGGCTGCAGGAAGAGCATCCCATTAGTGCTTTAGCACCCGTCACCGAACCCAACCATGTAGCTCAACTGCAGGAGGTTGTAGCCAGGGTCCATGTGGAAGAATCGGTACGTGACTACGTAGTGCACCTCGTGCGAAGCACCCGCCAACACCCCCAGGTCCAACTAGGAGCATCGCCCCGGGGAAGTCTTGCACTTATTCGGGCTGCTCAGGCCGCAGCTGCTCTCGATAGTCGCGATTATGTAGTGCCAGATGATGTGAAGTTCATGGCAACGTCGGTGCTAGCCCATAGGCTTATTCTCAAAGCCGAGAGTATACTGCGCGGTACTACGGCCAGTAGCATCATCGGCGAACTCCTGCACCAAGTCGATGTTGGTGTGGAGGGCGACCTCTGACGCAAAGGGCAGTATCCCTCCTCGGATTTTGCCAACTTCGAGATTCATGGTATAATGTGAAAGGTTGCACAATTTTTGGGGAGGGGGAAGCCAAGAGTAGTCTGCACTTTTGGGCGAAATTGACAGAATCTTAGATAGATTTGAGCTGTCGTCAAGTGCGACTGCTTCGGCGATACATATGGCGGGAAGACTTTTTTTAGGAATAGCAGACAATGGTCACTGTGCTTCTTTTGTTGTTGGAAATTCTTCGGGTAGGATTCTTGCCACCGGTATGGGAGGCTCTGTGAACCATCACTATTGGGGAAGGGAACACGCACGGGCTAGTCTCAGACATCTTGTCAACCAGATCCCGGGATGGGGTAGACGGTCGAGCTTAGCTGGTGCCTGCATTACATATAAGGCGGATTTTACCGTCGGCGAATGGAGAGTGTCTGATTTAGTATCTGGGATCCTCGAAGAAGTCCAAGTGAAGGTGGAGGACTTTGCCACAAGTTCTATCTTGGGAATGCATGGCAGTCAGGAGCGTTTGCTCTTGGTCGGCGGTCACTCGGCTCAAGCGATCTACGAGGATTCCTTAGGGAATCAGAATCAAATAAGGCAGGACTGCCTGGCTTGGAGTCCTGTCATGCGTTTGAATGAAAAAATAAATGGGATGGAGCGTCTGCATCCTCAACGATGTATGAAGGACCTTCAATACATGAAGGCCCAAATTGGTCTGGGGAAGTGCCTGAGCACCTTCACCGATGTCCTGGATCACCTTGTTAGCCAGGGAAGTCTGTCCGCCCTGGAACTTGCCTATGATTGGGCCCATGATTTAGTGCAGATGGTGATCGCCATGTCAAGCCACGTTCGTACGTTTAATCCGGTAATTGGTTTGTATGGCCAAGTGTTACTGGGATCACAGACGATTCGATCCCGGGTGCATCACCTTCTAGGCCTACTTTTCCCTCGGTGTCGTATTATTGATTCACCGTTGGCTCCGGCCACAGGAGCTTATCTTTCTGCCGTTTTGACAGGGAAATCTGCACATAAACACGAAGTGATCACCAACGCATTTGCGTAGACAAGAAAGGATGATGCCAATTGGGTCTCATCTCGCAGGTGTTCGAAACAACCATTACAAGACGTCTCAAGTTACCCTATTTGGTGTACTTACCCCAAGACTTCGAAGCTGGGGGAGTAAAACAGTGGCCTTTAGTGTTCTTTCTCCATGGTGCGGGTGAGCGCGGTTCCGACTTGACCACACTTTCGCGGCAGGGACTCGTGCGCCTTGTCCAGGAAGGGCAGCAGTTCCCCTTCATAATGGTGGCTCCACAGTGCCCTGAGGATACTACATGGGACAGGAACCTTGAGGCCTTGGATTGTCTCTTGGACGAAGTCCTTAGAACGTACCCTGTAGACACCAAAAGAATCTATCTAACAGGATTAAGCATGGGTGGATACGGAACTTGGCACTGGGCTGCCAGTCAGCCTAGAGCGTTTGCAGCACTTGTCCCCATTTGCGGTGGAGCGATGCCTCTGACAGGGTTTCCGGAGAGAGTGACCGTGCTAAAGGACATTGCGATCTGGGTATTTCACGGTGCCGATGATCAAGTAGTCCCCGTAAGCCAATCGGAACAGCTGGTTAGGGTCCTGGAGAGTATCAATGCTCCCGTGCGGTTTACGAAGTATGCAGGCGTAGGCCACAACTCCTGGAACCGAGCTTATGCGGAGCCCGAACTAATCCCGTGGCTCTTGGAACAGACAAATGTTCATTTCCATCTAGAAAAGGGGAATGGCTGTGCATGAGAAGATTAGAGTGACAGTTTGGAATGAGTACCTCCACGAGCTAGAAGATGCCGCTATCGGTTCTGTTTATCCGAAAGGGATTCATGGCGCCATTGGTTCGTTCTTGGAAAAGGAAGACGATATAGAGGTTCGTCTGGCCACCCTGCGCCAAGAGGAACATGGGTTGAGCGTGGATGTCCTCGAACAGACCGATGTCTTGATTTGGTGGGGTCATAAAGCCCATGATCAAGTGGAAGACGCTGTGGTAGAAAGAGTGTATCAGCGTGTTTTAGAAGGAATGGGCCTGATTGTGCTTCACTCGGGACATTATTCGAAGATATTCAGAAAACTCATGGGAACGACTTGTAGTCTCAGGTGGCGCGAAGCCGGGGAGAAGGAGCGTGTTTGGGTGATTGAGCCCGGGCACCCCATCGCCCAGGGGCTCGACCACTATTTTGAGATTCCTCAAACGGAAATGTATGGGGAACGGTTTGATATACCGGAGCCTGACACTCTCGTGTTCATCAGTTGGTACCAGGGTGGAGAGGTGTTTCGCAGCGGGTGCTGCTATAACCGCGGTCGCGGCAAGGTCTTTTATTTTGCTCCCGGTCATGAGACGCATCCCATTTACTATCAAAAAGAGGTGCAACAAGTGATCACAAATGCGGTGCGCTGGGCTCGTCCGATCCCAAGTCTCTCCAAGCCCCTTTCGGGGGACTGGGTGCCACCGTTGGAGCCCTTAGGCTAGGCGAGACGTTGCAGTAGCGCGATAATCAAAGGAACGACGATAGGGACAAGCGTGGAGAGTACTGTGCCCGAGTAGAAAGCGATCAAGGTCGTTTGGGCATCGGTGTTTTGTGCGACAAGAGGTAGTGTTACGTCCATGGTCGTGGCTCCCCCCGGTGCCACGGCTGGTAGGAAACCGATTCGCTTGGCTATGGTGGGAATCAACAGCATGGCCAGTACTTCCCTAAAGACGTTGGTTAGCAGAGCTAATGCTCCTAGCGTTACGTCATAGTTTTGCGTAATAATCACGGCCGATAGGGAGTACCAACCAAAGCCAGCCCCCACCAGGGACGCATCTCCTATGGACATGCGAATCGCGGCACCGGCTATGATTGAGCCTACGATAGAACCTATAGCAATGAGAAAGGGGACCGTCAAGTACACCTTGGGCAGGTCCCTGATTTTTTGTCCCAGTTTTGCGTCCTGACCCAACTCGAAGCCAACGGTGAAAAGCAGAATGGCCAAGGAGATGTCCGCTACAGGTCCGATCAGTCCTATAATGCTTTGTGGCAATAAGAAGAGTCCAGCAAGGATACCCAGAGCTAGACTGCTGAGGATTCGCAAGGTCACTTTGCTGGCCTCCTAACAAGCGTCACTAACCACACCAAAAAAACGCTGCCAAAGACAGTGCCTACGCTCAAAATGAGCGCCTTGAACCCTAGTGTAGGTAAGGCGGTCATCAGATCGCTGTTCGTTCCCAGGGAAAGCCCCATCGCAAACAGAAGCACAAGCAGAGAGAGGAGACCGATAACCCTCACACCTTTGCTCCATGTTGTGGGCAGTACGTTCAACCTCGCCATCACAAACCCTAGAATTAGCGCACCTATGAGTAATGCCACATCCATCGTTCCTTCCCTGAGAATGTACAAGAGAGTCACTTCGACTTAAGAGGCCCCAATCCTCTTGAATGTAAAATTCGCGGAGGCTGCAGGCGATTGCGATCCAGAAGTGAATAAGAAAAGTATTCTAGATGAGGAGGTAATATTTGTGAAAAAATCTGCTTTACTTTTTGCTGTTGCTATTGTTGCTGTGTTTCTGACAGGGTGTCTAGCTCCAAAGATTAATGTCGCGATTGTCCCGAATCCGATCGAGATTACGGCGGAGGGCCTTCTCGAAAATGATTTCATGATTGACGGCATCAAGTTACAGCTTCGCACCTCGGGCGTTAGTCTGAGCTATACGATAGAAAAGGCGGTTGTGGCTTTCTATGGAGACGAAGACGAACCACATACTAAGACTGTAGAAATTGGCAAGACAACGCCGATTGTGCCAGGTGTGAAGATCACAGAGGAGGAGGTACCAGCTATTTCCTTAACGGACCTGTTGAAATTTGACGTTGATGAGTTGGAAGTAACGGCAGACGAGGGCGATGAGAATTACAAGGAAGAGTTGAAGGAGAAGTTCACCGAGTACTATGAGGACAACTATAAGGGCAAATACAAAGTGGTCGTAACGATTACGGGCAAGAACCCAACCACGGCCGAAGCGGAGATCCTTTTTAAATAGGAAAGAAGAACATCGCCAGGAGGTGTTGCCTTGTGAGAAAAACATGGTTCACGCCGATACTGTGTGCGGTTATGCTACTTATGGTCAGTGTGATCGTGCAGGCTTCTGCAGTAAACTCTTATTGGCACCGAATGTCGGGAGGCTTCCCCAACTCCGTTGCTGTTCATGAGTACGTATATGAGTATCGGGGACCAGAGCTGGAGATCACCGCGCGGGTTCCCCAGTTGGTTGGTGTAGCCAGTCCCACTTGGCAGACGGAGTTCAACAAGGACCTACGCGATCGTCTTGACACGTTTGTTGACGAACTGAAGGACATGGCGAGCGAAGCCTGGAAGATAGAGGAAGGGCATCGGCCCTTCCTCTATGAGGGTATCGTAGATTTTGAGGTAAAACTGAACCAAGGTGGTATCCTCAGTGTTGCCGTCGTAAACTACATGTTCACCGGTGGTGCACATGGCATGACCTACTTTGACTACATCAATGTCGATCTCACCTGTGGAAAGCATATAAGCTTTGACGATTTGTTCGACAGTGATGAGGAGTTGGCACGTGCGGCCGCGATCATTGATGCACGCATCGCAGAAGAACCAGAGAACTTTTTTATCGAAGGGTTCACCGCAGAACAGTTCCATGAAGACCAAGGCTTTTTCCTACAGGATAACCAGGCAGTAATCTGCTTTGGACTTTACGAACTAGCGCCTTATTCCTCTGGTATTCAAGAGTTTGCGATTTCTGCACCATAGGGGACAAACTCTATACTGTCACCATCTTTGATGGGGGTCGTGAATCCAGCGATGGCTCCGTTGACGAGAATTCGTCCACCTCGCTTGGCGAAGTCCCCATCAGGTTCATAATCACGAAAGATATCGGTTACAATGTACTTACCAAGGACCCCAGTTGATCCCGGGTTATACTCGATGCGATCATGGGGTCTTATTACATAGTCAAACGTAACTTCTTGTCCATTCACTAAAGGAACTGGGTCCTTACGGGTCAGTTGGACGTTTTCTCCGTTAACATTGACTGTGATGGGCGGCATTTCCTCCGTTGGCCTCTTGAGATGCTCGCCAAGCGTGCTTGGCTTCCGGAAGTATGTAACCTCCAAGCCAGAACGAAGAGGCGTTCTTAGCGACTCTTTTGTGCCATTGATATAGAGTTCCACAGCTTCCACGGCGACCTGGCTTTCACCATTTAGGTAGAAGGGAACCTCCTGCTCAAGGGGAATCGCTAGATGCCGAAAGAGGTCTCGGAAATCACTGAGCGTCTCTAAACGGATCACATCGCGATCCTGTAAGATGTAGTCGCAGGAACGTTCTTGACCGTTGACCAGGATAGTAGGTTTGACCTCGAGGGGCGTGCCGTTAAAACTGATCGAGAAGAAGTGCGCTCGCTCGTCGATAAACTCTCCAAGCGTGATTCGGGGTTCACCACCTGGTTCTCCAGGTCGAACCGAGAGATGGTCCCCATCGCTGAGAGGAGAACTCAAATCGCATGGTTCTCCATTTTTCTCGATAAACGCCGGTTGACCCAGTGTGCCGGGTAGGGGGATGTACCGACCGTTGAGTTCCACTGTATAGGCTGATCCAGGTCGTCCCACCAGCTCCGCGGGTACTAAGCCCGCATACAAAAGGGCTTCTCCCACATTCGAAGAGGACATGTTCAAAAACTGGAGATGCTGATCATTGACGGTAACATGGATGAGTTCCATGGATCGGTTGTCTAAATGGGTACAACCGATGCCAATGGGTGTAATGACTTCGGGACCGTTAAACTGCGGCAGACCATGAACGATCTCAAGGCTGCTACGGTCGCGAATGCGCACGAGGTTTTCCGGCAGTTCCAAGTGCTTGGCTAAGAGCTCGGCGAATCCGGGAACCCGGCTGCCACCACCAATGAGGATAGTGCCCTTCGGAGAACCGCCATTTAGTTCGATCACTTCTGCAGCTATCTTTTCGGCCAGGATCTCCACGCGAGGTCTCATTACAGCCAGCACTTCATCATACGACAGGTGCAATGTGTTGCCGAAAACGTCCTTGCATTCTGAGATCTGATCGGGCTTGAGCTCGACCTTAACCTTCTCGGCCACCTTAAAGTCCAGTAAGAAGTGGTCGGCCAAACCCTTCGTAATGGCATCGCCGGCATAGGCAACCATGCCATATCCTTTGACAGTACCGTTGGCAGAGATGGCCAAGTCAGAGGTACCAGCACCGACGTCGACTAGGGCAATGTTGAGCATCCGCATGGTCGGTGGTACGACAACGTGCATAGCGGCGATGGGTTCAAGGGTGAGGGTCGCGATGCTTAATCCCGCTTCTCTAAGTGCGGTACCTAAGGAATCGATTACGATGCGTGGCAAGAACGTGGCAATGATGTCAGCCTGAGCTTGACGACCTTGGTGACCTTGCAGAGCACCGATGGGCTCTCCGTCCAAGTAATACTGAACAACGCTATACCCAACACACAGGTAGCTGTGCATAACACTTCCCGTGTTGTCGAAGGAGAGTTTCTCTACCGCGTCGCGGACAGCCTCAAGCTCTAAGGCGCGAACCTCGTCAGCAGTCAGTCGTTGGCTGGGCGTGAGATCGAAAGTACTGCTTCCTGTTTCGGTCAGCAAGGAACGTCCTGCTGCTGCCACCGCGGCTTTGGTCAGAGGCATGCCACACGCCTCTTCTAGCTCCGCTTTGATTTTGGCTATCGTTCCGGACACGGCACTAATTTGATGGATTTGTCCATCTGCCATGGCACCAGGTTGTTGTTGGTGCACGCGGGCTTCCCTGATATCAAATCCTTCATCCTTTGAAACAAGGATTAATCCAGCAATAGTTCGGGTACCAATATCTAGGGCGAAAACCTCTTCCTTGCTCATTAAACCTCACCTCAACGTACTATTTCCACATAAAAGGTCATGATCCTGTTTTTGCCTGTGTATAGAGGAGAGTTTTGGGAAGAGGAGAAAATATAGGGAGACAATTACTAGCAAGGAGTGACGGAATGGCACAACTTCAAAAGAGAGACGAGATAGCATCGGAACTAAAGTGGCGCCTAGAGGACATTTATTCCACCAATGAGGAGTGGGAGGCCGATCTGAAGAAGATCAAAGAAAGTCAACAAAGCATCCTTGATCTGCGTGGTACCATTACTTCGGGTGAGAATCTGCTCAAAGCCCTGCAATTACTTGACGAGGTTGCGTTTCTGATGGATAAGGTAATCACCTATTCGTTCATGAGAAAAGACGAGGACAACGCCAACTCTCTGTACCAGGGTTACGCCGGAAGTGCCATGGCCGTAGCGGCTGAACTCAACGCGGCGCAGTCGTTCTTTGTACCAGAAATTTTAAGTCTAGAACCAGAGATGGTGAAAAAGTGGATCGAGGAAATCCCTGCTCTAAAGGTCTATGAACACTACCTGGAAAACATCTTGCGCAAGAAGGCGCATACCCTTCCGGCTGAATTGGAGGAACTCTTAGCATCGGCAGGGGAGATGGCCCAGGCACCGCGCAACATCTTCAACATGTTTAATGATGCTGATCTGAAGTTCCCTGAGGTCAAGAACGATGCGGGTGAAATGGTTGAGTTGACGCATGGACGCTATGGCCAACTGCTCGAATCGCAGAATCGTGATGTACGCCAAGGTGCCTTCGAGGCGTTGTACAACACCTATACTGCCTGGAAGAACACCCTGGGTGAAACCTATACTGCTGCAGTGAAAAAGGAACGTTTCTTCTCCAAGGCTCGGAAATATGGGTCGTCGCTGGAAGCCGCTCTGCATGAAGACAATGTAGATCCGCAGGTTTACACAAATCTCATCACGTCCATTCACGACCACCTGCCTCTGATGCATCGTTATGTGCGTCTGCGCAAGAAGCTGTTGGGGCTCGAAGAACTGCACATGTATGACATTTATGTGCCCATGGTGGCCGATGAAGACATGAAGTTTTCACGTGATGAAGCCGTTGAGATGGTCCAGGCAGGCTTGCATCCTCTTGGAAAAGAATACTTGGACGATATGCATTCAAGTTTTACCGACGGCTGGATTGACTGGTTGGAGAACCGCGGTAAAACGAGTGGTGCTTACTCTTGGGGATGTTACGGAACCCATCCATATGTTCTTCTCAATTATCAGGGAACCTTGAATGATGTGTTCACCCTGGCCCATGAGTTAGGCCATGCCATGCACTCTTTCTATTCATATAAAGACCAGGAGTTCGTTAATGCTCACTACAAGATCTTTGTGGCCGAGGTAGCCTCCACACTGAACGAGGCTCTTCTGATGGATCACCTCTTGAAGACAACGACCGAGCCGCGAAAGCGAGCCTACCTAATCAACCACTTCCTCGAGCAGTTTAGAGGTACCGTCTTCAGACAAACCATGTTTGCAGAATTTGAGATGATCGTACATGGTAGAGTAGGGGCAGGCGAATCGCTAACGAGCGAAAAACTGTCCGCCATCTATTATGACCTTAACAAGAAATATTATGGAGAAGACATGGTCGTAGACGAGGCCATCGCTATGGAGTGGGCAAGAATTCCACACTTCTATCGCCCCTTCTACGTCTACAAGTATGCTACAGGCTTCTCCGCGGCGATCTCCCTGTCGCAACAGATTTTAGACGAAGGCGCTCCAGCAGTACAGCGCTATCGGGAGTTTCTTGGTAGCGGTGGTTCAGACTATCCAGTGAACCAACTGCGTAAAGCGGGCGTCGATATGAGCAAACCAGAACCGATCGTACAGGCTATGGCCGTTTTTGAAGAGTTCTTGACCGAACTCGAAAATCTGGCCGATACGGAACTTTAGAGAGCGATTTTGACGCCCAGACTCTGCAAGGAGCCGTCAAGAACGTGGCTGTAGCTAAACTGTCGCTTCTTTCCGTTTCGTGACGTGTGATGAAGTTCATATGTCAATCGTGCATTCCTTGTGTACTGAAGGTGGGCCCCGAGGGCCCATCTTTCATTTACTGCAAAAATGACAGTGCCATCCAGGACGAGGGTCTTCTCGCGATAAGAAAGGCCGCACCCTATCGCGAGGGGATCAAAAAGCATATGGAGTCCGCCGTGCATCTGAAAGCTACGTGATTCCAAATCGTAATTGGCCCTAAAGACGCTTGAGTAAACCTCATCCAAGGGGATGGAGAAGGCCAGTGCCATACGAGGATAGAGTAGATGGAGTTCCTTTGAATTACTCCCGTGCGTATATTGAATAGGTAGTGAAATGGTGGCTTGCACCTCTTTTCGTGGTTCAAGCTTTACCGTTAGTTGACTTAAGTAAATGGCTCCTTCTTGGTAGGGAGAACTCCAGGCATGACCCTCAAGCATCCAAGACGCGTGGCTAGATCCACAACTGGTAACGAGCGCAAAGACAACAAGACTGATGATCCGAATGTATCGCATTGGTTCCCTCCTTAGAATTCTGCCACAGATTGCCGCAACAGACGTAAGCGCTGATCAACGGAATGGAGAATCTTCCCAATCGTGGATAGAGGCGGCAAATCGGGGAAGTGTAGCGTGACACCGCTGAAGTCCTCGAGAAACGTCTGGGGCGATACAGCGCGTACTCCCGAGGCGGGATCTGCAACCACCAAGAAATCCTGAACCATCCCTAGAAGGACCACATAGTGCCCTTGCTCAAACGAGCGGTGAGCTAAGAGGGGACGGTTAGGAAAATGTTCGAAGAAATGTAGAATGTGATCCCAGGTGAGGTTGTAGGCGGCGGTGTTCCACCCCCGTGCTTCAAAGTAGAGACATAGACTTGACAAAGACGCACCACTTCCTTCTTCATAGGCGTCAAACCTCGGTTCTGTGTGCTGACCGGCCAAGGTGAACAGAGAAGCTGCAGCCGCAGCACCACAATCCCAAGGGGTACTTTGAGCCACCAGACCCCCGTACTTGACAGTTTCGTAGGGCTGCGGTGAACCCATGAGGTGGAAGAACAGTACAAGCCAGATAAGCATCAACTCCTTTTCTTTAGTGTAAATACAAAAGACCGAATTGTCAATACAATTCAGAAAAGGAGTAATTAACGGTGAAAAAAAGTGCAATTACGTCAGAATGGAATGAATCGGAAGGATTGTTGTGGATAAACTCCGAATTAATCGATAGAGGAAAGTTTATGTAGTGATAGGAGGTGGATGGATTTGAGTAAAAGAACCAAAACCTTGCTACACATTAGAAGCATTTATCCTACTCTTAAGCCTGCTGAACGCAGGGTTGCTGATGAAGTTTTGGCTTGCCCCAATCATGTCGTTTATCTATCCATTACTGAACTGGCCAAGGAAGCTAAGGTCAGCGATGCCACGGTGGTCAAATTCTGCAAGCGTCTGGGGTACAAAGGATTTCAGGAATTCAAGATCTTGTTGGCCCAGGACGTAGTGGTTCAACAGGGTGTTATCGATGGTGAGGTGGAGCATGGTGACGACATTCGAACCATCAAGGAAAAGGTATTTCGCGCTAACATTTCCTCACTCGAAGATACGATCCAGGTCCTGGATGTCGACGAATTGGATGCGGCCGTGAAGGCGTTAGCCCAAGCGAGGGAGATTCACTTTTATGGTCTTGGAGCTTCGAGCATTGCGGCCTTTGATGGCGAGCAGAAATTTTCGCGCATTGGGCGCAGAGCCAGCGCATTCGTGGATACTCACATGCAGATCACTCGTGCTGTACTCTTACAACCCGGTGATGTAGTGATTGGTTTGTCCCGGTCGGGTGAAACGCGGGAAATCGTAGAAGCCGTGGCCACGGCCAAAGCGTGTGGAGCAGTGACCATAGCGATTACTAACCATTCAGCCTCGGCATTAGCCAAGGAAGCCGATCATGTCTTGCTGACTTGCACGCATGGCAATCTGTTTACGAAGGGCGGTATATCATCGCGAATTGCCCAGCTTACAACGATTGATACACTGTTTGTCGCAGTAGCCCTCGTGGACTTTCACCGATCACAGGAGGTCCTGGAAAAGACCACGGAGATTCTATCCCAACGCACAGGCGAGTATGCTTAGACAGAGTAAAGGAGAGCACAAATGCGATACGGACACTTCGACAATGGAAATAGAGAGTATGTTATTGACCGTCCAGACATCCCCGTCTCCTGGACAAACTACCTGGGTGTAAAGGACTTTTGCACTGTTATTTCCCACAATGCTGGTGGCTATTCGTTCTACAAGACGCCGCAGCATCAACGCATTACGCGTTTTCGGGCGAATGCAGTTCCTTTGGATCGACCTGGGCACTATGTTTATCTTCGTGATGACGCGTCTGGTGAGTATTGGTCAGTGTCTTGGCAGCCAGTAGGCTTACCATTGAATGAAGCTGATTACACGTGTCGTCACGGTCTCTCCTACTCGGTTTTTTCCTGCAACTACCAGGGCATTGAGGCTGAGCAACTGCTCTTTATTCCAGTCAACGAAGATGTCGAGCTGTGGGATGTGAAGATCAAGAATACGTCTGATCAGACCCGCCAACTGAGCGTCTTTTCTTACGTGGAGTTTTCTTACCATCATATCGATATTGACAATCAGAACTTCCAAATGAGTCTGTATGCCAGCGGATCTGATTATGAGGATGGAGTCATTGAATACGACTTTTTCTACGAACCATGGACCTTTCACTATTTTACCGCGAACGTAATGCCCGACAGTTATGATACGTTGCGCGACCAGTTCCTGGGTGCTTACCGAACCGAGTCAAACCCTGCAGCCGTCGAAAAAGGACGCTGTTCCAACCAGAGTGAGCTGGGCGGAAACCATTGTGGTGCTTTGCATAAATCGATCACCCTGGCTCCTGGTGAACAAGCGCGTCTGATTTACATGCTCGGCGTGGGAGACCGGATGGAAGGACAAAAGATGCGCAAGAAATACGCAGAGCCCAGAGCTGTTGATGCGGCTTTCCTGGAGCTGAAAGAGTACTGGGAGGCGAAACTCAGCGCGTTCCAATGCCAGACGCCCCATGAAGGACTCGATACCATGATCAACACCTGGACACTCTATCAAGCGGAAACTTGCGCCGTTTGGTCGAGATTTGCATCCTTCATTGAAGTAGGGGGAAGAACGGGTCTTGGCTACAGGGACACCGCACAAGATATTATGAGCGTCTCACACACGAATCCGCAAAAAGTTCGTCAGCGCATTGGCGAACTTCTGCGGGCTCAAGTGCAGATGGGCTATGGGCTACACCTTTTTGAACCCGAGCTTTTTGACCCAGACAGACCTCCAAAACCGGCGTTTAAGTCGCCTACGGTAGTGCCAGAACCAGAGCGGGGCAGCCTGATTCATGGACTGGAAGACACGTGTTCCGACGATCACCTTTGGTTGGTCCCTACGGTCTGTGAGTACGTGAAAGAGACAGGAGAACTGGACTTTTTTGACACCGTCTATCCTTTTGCCGATGGCGGAGAAGCAACGGTCTACGAACATCTCAAGAGAGCGTTGGACTTTTCGGCGGAACAGGTGGGAAAGACAGGTGTCTGTAAGGGATTAAGGGCAGACTGGAATGACTGTCTGAACCTTGGCGGCGGTGAAAGCGCCATGGTTTCGTTCCTGCACTATTGGGCCCTGAACGCCTTCGTCGAAGCTGCTGCCTATCTTGGACGTCAAGAGGATGTAGAACACTACTCTGCTTTGGCCGAAAAGGTTCGTCAGACCTGTGAAGAGCATCTGTGGGACGGTGAGTGGTACCTGCGCGGTTTTACCGCAAAGGGAGAGAAGATCGGAAGCCACACTAACGAAGAGGGCAAGGTTCACTTGGAGTCAAACTCCCTGGCCGTTCTTTCGGGAGTTGCGTCATACGAGCGTGGGTTAGCTTGCATGGATGCCGTTGACAAGTATCTCTATTCCGATAAAGGCATTCATCTCGTTTGGCCGGCGTACACGAAGCCTGATGACGATGTCGGTTTTGTTACTAGAGTGTATCCAGGCATCAAGGAGAACGGTGCGATTTTCAGCCATCCGAATCCTTGGGCCATCATTGCAGAGTGTCGCCTAGGTAGAGGCCAACGAGCGATGAAGTTCTATGACGCCCTCTTGCCCTACAATCAAAACGATCAGATTGAGATCCGCCAGGCGGAGCCATATTCGTATTGCCAGTTTGTAATGGGACGAGATCACAGCGCCTACGGAAGGGCTCGACACCCTTGGCTAACGGGAAGCGGAGGCTGGTCCTATACGGCAGCTACACAGGGAATTTTGGGCATTCGTCTCGCCTTCGATGGTCTGGTCATTGACCCTTGCATTCCGGCGGACTGGAATGAGTTTCGTGTGACGAGAAAGTGGCGAGGGGCTACGTACAACATCATTGTCAGGAATCCAGATGGTGTCGAGAAGGGCGTTAAGACCATTACGCTTAACGGGAAACCCCACACAGGGGCGATTCCTCCACAAGGACCCCGAACCGTTCATACAGTTGAGGTAACCATGGGATAAAGGAGACAAGAAATGGATAGATTTGATGCCCTTTTGCCAAGACCGGTAAGTGTTCGCCCAAAACCCGGTAGTTTGAGGATCACGCACGATTTTTCCCTAAAGATAGAGGGAGAGCCAGGGGAACGTTTGAGCAAGGCCGCGTTGCGCTTTCAAAAGCGCTTGGCCGATAAAACGGGGCTGTTCTTAGAGGCAGGCGAGCCAGGGCAGTGCGCCTTAGTGCTCCAATGTGAACGCGTGGGTGAACTCGTACTTGGGGAGGATGAAAGGTATTCCCTCGATGTGACGCCTACCCAGGCTGTGCTGAGGGCTACGACTGACATCGGAGTACTCAGGGGACTGGAGACCTTGCTTCAACTGATCAGTGCGGATCAAGAAGGTTACATCATTCCCTGCGTGGAGATTGATGACGAACCGCGCTTTCCTTGGCGCGGGTTGATGATCGATTCGGCGAGGCGTTTTCAACCGCTGGACGTTCTTAAGCGCAATCTCGATGGAATGGCAGCGGTGAAGCTGAATGTGTTTCACTGGCACTTAACCGACGATCAAGGGTTCCGTGTCGAAAGTAACGAGTTTCCACTCCTTCACGAGCTAGGATCAAATGGTGAGTATTATACGAAGGAGCAAATTCGGGACATTGTCGCTTACGCACATGACCGCGGGATTCGCGTGATTCCTGAGTTTGATTTGCCAGGTCATGCAGCTAGTTGGGTGATCGGATATCCAGAGTTGGCAAGTGCCCCAGGTCCCCACGTAAGGCATATTGACATTGGTGTACTAGACCAGGTGTTGAACCCCATCAAGGAGTCGACATATGGCTTCTTGGAGAGATTCTTTGCCGAGATGATTACTCTGTTTCCCGATGAGTACGTACACATTGGCGGAGATGAGAACAATGGCAAGCAATGGCTGGCCAATCCTGAAATAGTACAGTTTATGCGAGAGCATGACTTTGAAACGATCCTGGATATGCAGTCCTATTTCACAGAGAGAGTTCTTGGGATCCTGACACGTTTAGGCAAGAAGATGATCGGATGGGACGAGATTCTAACGCCCAATCTTCCTGCAACCGCAGTGATTCAGTCTTGGCGTGGAAGGGAAAGCCTTGTTGAAGGAGCTAGAGCGGGACACAAGATTATCCTCTCCAACGGCTACTACATTGATCTTTGTCAACCCGCTGAATATCATTATCTTAACGATCCTCTGCCAAGCGACATGGAGCTTACGCCCCAGGAGAGCACGAACATCCTGGGCGGCGAGGCCACCATGTGGAGTGAGGTTGTGAGTCCGGAGACCATTGATTCTAGAATATGGCCCAGGACGGCTGCCATTGCAGAGCGGCTATGGTCGCGACGTGAGGACTGTCGTAGCGAGGATCTCTACGAGAGGCTCGATGTGATCAGTTTGCATCTTGAGGAACTCGGGCTCACGCACGAGAAGAACTACCCCCAGATGCTGCGACGATTGGCTCGGGGGAGGAAGATCTCTCCACTTCAGACTCTCTTGGATGTTTGTGAGCCTGTCCAAGGTTATGAGAGGGTTATTCAACGTAAATACACGGTTCTTTCTCCTTTGACTCGCGCTGTCGATGCCGCAAGACCTGACGCCCGAGGTGCCAGGGAGTTTCGCAACCTGGTCCGTCACTACCAGGGAGAGGTTGCTACGGGATCCCGTTTGAAAGAAAGACTGAGAATCTGGGCTCAGAACCATGAAGCGTTAGCTCCGATTATCGAGCACTCTCCAGTTCTTCAGGAGATCACCGATCTTTCGCGTTCTCTTTCTACGATTGCCACTCTAGCACTTGAGTGCCTAGAGTCCCCGGGTCGTTCCTTAAATGAGCATGAAAAAACGGCTCTAGCAGAAGCAAAAGAGCCGCGTGGACAGTTACAGTTGGTTGTTGTTTCGGCCATTGAAGATTTGCTGACCAAAGAGCGTTAGCCTACTTGGGGAATGGATGCTCTAATTCCCAATGTATCAAGCATCTCACGCACCTGTTTCTCGTCGAAGGATAAACGTCCGGCTTGCCAACAGCAAAACGTAGGTACATCCTGCTCGATGGTTGCCAAGTGACGATACAAGAGGGCGTCTTCCTGCCCCTCCAGGAGGTTCTTGCCGGCCTTGCCTGGCAGAAGATGTGCGTTTTCGATTACTCCATCGAGGGAGTCATATAGTCCGAGCCAGTGCTTGGCTGTCTTGGGTCCTACCAGCGGGATCCCGGGAATGTTGTCACTCGCATCGCCCATCAAGGCCTTAAGGTCTGGTACCCTTTGGGGAGGTACTCCCATGTCGTGTTTAACAAGGTCTGGTGTGAAGACTCTGTTGGCTCGGCTGTTCGGTGCTATCACGGTTACATCTTCTGACACGAGTTGCAGGGCGTCTCGGTCGGTAGTAATAACAAAACAATGAGTGTCGCTGGGGGCATGCTTGGTAATGGTGCCGATGACATCATCGGCCTCATATCCTTCGAGCTTCACCAGTGGGGCTCCCAAGCTGTGAACAAGGTCCTCAATGAGGGGAATCTGACTTTTGAGTTCCATCGGCATGGGGGGCCTTTGTGCTTTATACTGGGGAAAAAGCTCGTGACGAAACGTGGGGCTCGGATGATCCGAAGCCACGAATAAGTAATCGGGTTGAAACTGTTGCATCAGTCCAGTCACAGTATTATAAAAGCCAAGCACTGCATTGATGGGTTGTCCATCTTGCCTTTTAATCGTGCTTGGTAATCCAAAAAAAGCGCGGTATACTAGAGAAAAACAGTCAAGGATCAAGCAGGTCTTAGACAACGATCAGGCTCCTTTGAATAGCATTTCCAATCCATTATACCATATTTGGTCCTTACAGGGAGAAGGAAAGGAGATCGGTATGCAAACTCAAGTGGAACGGGCGTTAGAACTCAAAAATATTGCAGTGGTTGGTTTGAGTAAAGACCCTGCGAAGGCAGCGCATAGTGTTCCTAGGTACCTTCAGCACCATGGTTACAGGGTGTACCCAGTTAACCCCTTTGGCGGTACGGAGCTTCTTGGAGAAAAGGTGTATCATAAGACCAGTGAAGTCGAAGGACCAGTAGACTTAGTGGTTGTATTTCGACCGTCAGCCGAGGTTGTGCCTGTCGTTGAAGATGCTCTTCAACGCGAGGACATCAAGGGAGTCTGGCTCCAAGAGGGGATTACCAGTCCAGAAGCGGAAGAACTGGCTCGGGAGCGAGGGCTTGTTTTTGTTCAGGATAAGTGCATGTTCAAGGAACACCGACGTCTGGTGCGTTAACGATTAGAGGGTGATTGCGTGAAATGGAAGGAACAAGTCAGTACAGAAATCCATGCCCGCCGTCGGGATGTGGAGCACTTAGCATTGACGATTGGAAAGAACCCAGAGTTGGGCTTTGAAGAAGTAGAGGCTGCCCGCCTCTTAACCGGGGCTCTAGAAGGAGCAGGTTATACGGTCACTCGTGGCCTAGCTGGTCTAGACACGGCATTTAAGGCAACGCTTGGAGAGGGCAACCCGAATATTGCGTTGCTGTGTGAGTATGATGCCTTGCCTGAGCTCGGACATGCCTGCGGACACAATCTTATTGGTGCAGCGAGTGTAGGAGCTGCTGTGGGCTTGGCACCATTCGTTGAGAGCCTCGGGGGAAGGATCACTGTGTTGGGGACTCCAGCAGAAGAAACGGGAAGTGGAAAGGTCGTCTTGGTGGACGCTGGCGTCTTTGATGGCATTGATGCAGCGATGATGTTCCATCCGTCCAGCTTAAATCTGCTCATGGCCAGTAGCACTGCTCTCGATGCCTACGAGTTCGAGTTCATAGGTAAAGCTGCCCATGCAGCAGATTCGCCCGAAGAGGGCATTAATGCCTTGGATGGAGTCTTGGCACTCTTCGGTGGGATTAACGCCCTGCGGGAACATCTGCCCGACGGGGTGCGTATACATGGGATTATCTCGGAAGGCGGAACAGCTCCCAATATTGTACCCGCACGAGCTGTTGCGCGTTTTTACATCAGGGCACCTAGACGAGAGATGTTGGATCGTATTACAGAAAAGGTCCTGCATATTGCGGATGGAGCAGCTCTCATGACAGGAACTGTGGTCACAGCAAGGGAGTTTGAACTGGCCACGGACAATCTTATGCCAAGTCAACCCCTGGCTCTCGCTTTTGGCGCCAACTTGCAGGGGCTCGGAGTGACCGATATTGAGGAGTTCGTTGAAGGGCGAGGGTCTTCTGATATGGGTAATGTATCGCGCGTAGTGCCTTCTATCCATCCCTATTTGAGTATTGGTGATGGTTTGGTCGCACATACTCCTGAGTTCGCCCGCGCAAGTGTGAGTCAGGAGGGGTTGCAGGTGGCGATATTGGCTGCAGAGGCTTTGGCTCATACGGCGGTTGACTTGTTGACCGATCCCCTCCTGCTCAAAGCTGTGCAGGAAGAGCATGTTCGACTGAAGGAGTCTGCGATAGCATGAGACGATCTGTCGTTTGTTTCGTAGTACTCACCATGTTTCTTTTGATCAGTCCTGTTGTAAACGCTGGACACAGCGGTGTGGCAATTGAGTGTGAGGAGCATCTGGCACTACCGGCCGATAAGATCCTGCGGATCTCCCCTACCTTAGTTGAGTTTGAGCATCATGGCTTCTTGCCCATAAGTGCAGAAGTAGAGGTTTTCCAGCACTGGGAGGACAGTGTCGACACAATTCCCTTGGCCGCGGTCAAGGTGGGTTTCGAAGAGGTGGTTGCCACCGTCTTTGGGGGTGAAGTGGTACGGTTTGATGTCTATGACCCTCTTTATATTCGAACAATACGCGTGGCGATCAGCACGGAACAGTTTGGCTCCATATGGCACGACGTATTGAGTTTCAGTCCCACATTAAAACTCTATGTAGAAGAAAAGGGTACAGGACGAGGTTTTCAAGTCAATGCGGAGCAAGAGGCGGTTGTCTTTGTACAGGACGGTCGACTCCATGTTGTAGATGGAACAGGTATTACATGGGAGTTTGGCCAACGCCTGCATCTGTGGGCTGATGCTGAAGGTCTCATTCAAATCAACACCTTCAAACGGGGTACGGGGAAGATGTTTTATCCCCAGTATAGGGGCCGTTTTGAACTGACCGTCGCCGACGACGGTGGTTTCTTAGCCATTAATGAAGTGGGGTTGGAGGAGTATCTTTTTCAGGTTGTTCCAAGTGAAATGCCGCACAGCTGGCCTTTGGAAGCCCTCAAAGCGCAGGCCGTTGCAGCCAGGACGTATGCCGTGGCCCAGGCCATTTACTCTCGTCAGGGACACCTGGGTTTTCACGTCGCGGACAGTACAAACTCGCAGGTGTACAATAACCAACCAGAAGCTGCCAGTGCGACTCGCGCCATCAAAGAAACGGCGGGACAGATATTAGCTCAACCTGATGGTACAATTAGCTCTACGTACTTTTACTCCACATCTCCAGGAACCATCCTCACGGATCTGAAGACTTGGAGTGACAAGTCACAGTTGGCTCTTGAGGGCAACTCTCCCTGGTTCCGCTGGAAATGTACGTTT
>DUQE01000096.1 GCA_012837925.1 Bacillota bacterium | reverse complement strand
TTAGTGACCAAGGATAGACTGTGCAAGGGATACTATGCCAGATTCACTGAAACCGAACCGCCGCTTGCGGATCCGCATGAGCGGTGGTGTGAGAGGACGGGGGCTAGGCGCCCCCTCCTACTCGATTACACCTAGAAAGAGCTCTAGATCATCTTCTACGGAACCAATGGTTCCGATGCCAAAATTCTCAACCAGGACATTGGCAACGTTAGGCGAGAGGAATGCAGGTAATGTTGGTCCTAGGTGGATGTTCTTTACACCGAGGTAGAGCAGGGCCAGGAGCACGATGACTGCTTTCTGCTCGTACCAGGCAATGTTGTAGACGATGGGAAGTTCGTTTATATCTTCTACACCAAGAATCTCTTTAAGCTTGAGCGCGGTCAGCGCCAGCGAGTACGAGTCATTACATTGTCCTGCGTCAAGAACACGGGGGATACCACCGACATCTCCTAGACCCAATTTGTTGTAACGGTACTTGGCACATCCTGCAGTCAAAATCACATTGTCTTCGGGCAGTGCTTGGGCAAAATCAGTGTAATACTGCCTGGACTGCATGCGTCCATCGCAGCCGGCCATGACGAAGAACTTCTTGATGGAGCCAGACTTTACTGCCTCGACCACTTGATCGGCCAAAGCGAAGACCTGGTGATGAGCAAAGCCTCCTACGATCGTTCCAGACTCGATTTCTGTTGGAGGAGGGCAGGATTTTGCCTTGGCAATAATGGCAGAAAAGTCCTTTCGACCATTTTCGTCGGCTTCAATGTGCGTACATCCTGGATAGCCTGTCGCTCCGGTTGTAAAGATGCGCTCTCTGATTTCTTCGTCCTTGGGAGGTACAATACAGTTTGTTGTAAACAAGATGGGTCCATTGAAGGACGCAAACTCTGTGACTTGCTTCCACCAGGCGTTCCCATAGTTACCAGCAAAGTGCTCATACTTTTTGAACGCAGGGTAATAATGGGCCGGAAGCATTTCGCTATGCGTATAGACATCGACGCCTGTTCCTTGGGTTTGCTCAAGAAGCTGCTCCAGATCGGTGAGATCGTGACCCGAGATCAGTATGGCTGGATTGCCTCTTACGCCAATGTTGACCTCCGTCATTTCGGGATTACCATACCGGGATGTGTGTGCGCCATCAAGTAAAGCCATTACATCTACACCATACTTACCGGTTTCAAGTGTAAGACTGACGAGTTCGTCGATGCTGAGGTCGTCATTTAGTGTAGCATCGAGGGCTTTATAAATGAAGGAATAAATACCGCTGTTTTCTTCTCCAAGATTCAAGGCGTGGTGGGCATAGGCAGCCATGCCTTTCAGACCGTAAGTTATCAATTCTCGTAGTGAACGCACATCTTCGTCTGTCGTGGATAGAATACCTACTGCGGTAGCCTTGTTTATCATGTCCTGGCGATCCATGACCTGGAACGTTGCTGCATCATGCAGTACCGATGGATTTGGCACATTGGTCATGAGGCCGTCGCGCAGCTTCAGTACTTTCCTAATCTGGCGTTCAATGGACTGTTCATCAAAGTTGGCGTTGGTGATAGTAACAAAAAGACTGTTTAAGATTTCATGGTTTACCACGCCAAGCTCGTTGACATCTAGGTTGCTGTTCCTAACGATGTTGGCTACACCTTTAGCCGCATAGATCAAAAGATCCTGCAGGTTGGACACTTCAGCGTCTTTTCCACATACACCTCTGACAGTACAGCCAATGCCTTTGGCCGCCTCTTGGCATTGGAAGCAAAACATACTCAATTCAAATCTACCTCCTGTGTGCGAATTGTTTAATATAAGTGGGTTACTAAGTAATTCCCTAGTTTATCTTATTGGGGAGCTGAGCATTTGTCAAGCCACATTCGCACATGTTGCCCAAAATGCAAAGAAGCGACTCCTTGTGAGTCGCTTCCTGGTTATTATCTCCAGCCTTGAAAATCTCCTAACTCTTTGTACGTCGCAGTCAACTCTTTGATGGACTCATGATCTAATCCCTGAGCACGCAGTTCGGTCTGGAAAATGGCCAATGCCCTCCTACGTCTTACTAAGAGTAAGGGAGTCATCCAGGCGACCGTGCCAAGCGCCTTGCATACGCCAATAAAAGCTGACAACATATCTACGAGTTTCCATACTGCGAGGTCAACGATTTGAGGGTGCTCAGGTACTCGCGGGTGAGAGACATGGCTTCGTTCTTGTCCATGCCGGCATCCAACAGGTTCTTATAGAACGTGGCCAGTGCCTTACTCATGGTGACTGCTCCTTCTTCAGAGTAGAGAATTTCGTACAGTTCCTTGATCAGGCCTGGGAGTTTGTTTGACATCATATCCAACAGTTCACCGATTTCTTTTACAGGGACATCAGAGTTGCTCATTCGCCAATACACTCCTTTCAAGTAATCCTAACATGGGCCTCGTGATTGCGGGCAATGTAGCCTTTAGCACCGTTTGAAGTACCTTCTTATAAAGCTGTTCATGGCTACGGAAGACGATGTTTACGTAGACACGTCGCTTCATCGAGTCCGGAAGAGGCTGTTTCAGCGTTTCCATTTTGCGTTTTAATACGAGCTCGAACGTGAGTACCTCTAAGAATTCGGGACTCGTCATAACGAGTTCTTGGACTCTCAGCCGCTGTTCAGGCGACAACCTGTGTTGGACGAACTCGTGGGCTAAGTGAGCGTAGTCTTCGTGTTCATGTGTCATGCTGTTCCCTCCTGTAACCACTTTTGAAGCTTCTTGCGGGCGTAATGGGCTTTGCTCTTCACTGTTCCTTCAGGGATATCTAGAATTTGGGCCAGTTCCTGGCATGTTAAGCCCTCCGCGTACAACCCATACATGATGGTACGATCAACCTCATCAAGCTGGGTCAAAGCTTCGGAAAAAAACAAGTCCGATGCTGGTTCGCAACCGACGTCACGCAGGGTGTCGACAGGGACGTTCTCCACGGGAGGTCTCTTTCGAAGTGCGTCTACCATTTTGTTGCGGGCAATGGCAAGTATCCAAGCTTTCGGCGAGGAGATCTCCTGCACCGAGTGATTGTTCTGATGGACGGCCAAGAACGTATCTTGCAGAACGTCTTCGGCAAGTTGGCTATCCCTCAACTTGAACACTAAGTAGCTGTAGACTGCGCCTGCATACTCTTCATAAAGCTCCCCAAATGTCATTGCCCTCAGCCCTTTCACTTACATAGTCGTTGAAGGCTCGCTCTTGGTTCAAATAAGTCACACTAAATTTTGATCTGGAGCTCCACGGGGCAATGATCGCTTCCAAAGATTTGGTCATGAATAAGGGCATCGCGAAGTTTTGACTCCAGTCCCATGCTCACCAAAAAGTAGTCAATTCTCCACCCAATGTTGCGTTCTCTGGCATTGGAGAAGTAAGACCACCAAGTGTAGGCATCGGTTTTGTCGGGGAAAAAGTGGCGGTAGGTGTCGATAAAGCCGCTATCGAGCAAATCTGAAAACTTGTTGCGTTCCTCATCCGTGAAGCCCGCATTCTTGCGATTGGTTGCGGGGTTCTTTAGATCAATTTCCTTATGGGCTACGTTAAGGTCGCCGCAGACGATCACAGGTTTTCGATCACTAAGTTCTCCTAGGAAGGACCGAAAAGCGTCCTCCCAGATCATTCGATACTCCAGCCGCGCCAGGCCTCGTTGGGAGTTAGGCGTATAACAGTTGGTCAGAAAGAACGAATCGTACTCCAGGGTAATTACACGCCCTTCCTGATCGTGTTCCTCGATCCCGAGTCCATACATGACGGAGCGTGGTTTGTGCTTCGTGAAAATTGCGGTACCCGAATACCCCTTCTTAATGGCACTGTTCCAGTACTGCTCATATCCTGGTAAGTCCAGTTCTAACTGACCTTCCTGCATCTTTGTTTCCTGGATACAAAAGAAGTCACCATCTATGTCATGAAAAAAATCCAAAAACCCCTTATTAACGGCCGCTCTTAACCCGTTCACATTCCATGAAATCAGCTTCATCTGCTATCTCCTCCTTGCTCCATGGTTCTCCACGAGAAAAGCCTTTCCTTCCTGCAGGGCGGCGGATGCTTTTTGGGAGGAAATCGGTCCCAAAGGGAGAAAAAACAGGTAAACTAGATGGGAGGCGGATTATGGCTACGATTATTTTCGGAATTGCGGCTATCAGTGGCGTTCTTGCTATTTTGGTTACTGTTAATCAGCTGAGCCAGCGTGTCGACGCGGCCAACGAGTCTTTGAAGAAGATAAGCAAACACCTTGGTGTGCACGAAGCTCTCCTAGAGAGTCTAGAGGAAGAACTGAAGGATTTGGTGGAACATGGTGACAAGTTGGAAGCCATCCGACTGTATAGGTCCACTACGGGACTGGGCTTAGAGGAAGCGCATGAGCACCTTCAAGAGTTGGAACGGGGGAAGAGAGATGAAGGTCTATCAGATTAGAGTCGCCTTAAAGGGTTCCACACCCTTGGTATGGCGGAGGGTGTTACTGAGGGCGAGCTCTACCTTTGAACAGCTCCATCAAGTCATCCAAAGGAGTTTCGCCTTCAAGGACAGTCATCTGTACATGTTTACGCTTGCGGATCATACACTGAAAGTGACAAACGATGAGGAAGCGCTTGAGGTCTACCAGGAGTATCTGGAGAACAAAGAAGAGATCGAGGCGGCGCTCTTGGCGCTAGACTCTCCTTTCGCCAGGCGGCGTTTGGAGGCTTTGCGCGTTGCAGTACACAAACCGGATCAAACGAAGCTCGAATCCTATCTCCAGGTGGGTGATAGGATTGACTATCTCTATGACTTCGGCGATAACTGGGAGTTCTCGATTGAGGTAGAGACAATAGTAGAGGAGCGGTTACTTGACCACCCCATTTTGCTTGGTGGAGAGCATGGTGCACCTCTGGAGAACATGGGTGGTTTGGCTGGTTTTGAGGAGTTTTTAGAAGCCTTCAATGATGCACGCCATCCCGACCACGAGGCTGCTCGAAAATGGGGTGAACAGCAAGGCTTTAGCGACTATGATGAAGAAGCGATACAGGGCAGACTTCAATTGCTCGCAAGCGTATAAGAGTGGAGGAGAACGACAAGATGCGCATACTTGTGACTGGTGGAACGGGCTATATTGGTAGCCATACTTGTGTGGAGCTTTTGAACCATGGACATGACGTGATCATTGTGGACAACTTGGCAAATAGTAAGGCCGAGATTGTGGATCGCATCGAAGCGATTACCGGACAACGACCGCTTTTTTATCGGGCGGACGCCACGGACGCTCAAGCCATGGACTTGATTTTCTCGACGCACAAACCTGATGGCGTGATCCATTTTGCTGGCTTGAAGGCTGTGGGAGAGTCGGTCGCGGTTCCCTTAGCCTATTATCGTAATAACCTGTTGAGCACGATTGTAGTCGTGGAAAGCTGTCTCAAACATGGAGTGAATCGTTTTGTCTTCAGTTCTTCGGCCACGGTGTATGGAGATCAGCAGGTACCTTTTTTTGAAACCATGGAACTACGTGCGCGGACAAATCCCTATGGCGAAACCAAGGCCATGTGCGAGCGTATTCTATCAGATGTAGCTGCGGTGAACCCCGAGTTTTCCGTGACCTTGTTACGTTACTTCAACCCCGTCGGAGCCCATAAGAGCGGGCTGATTGGAGAGGCACCCGAGGGCATTCCCAACAATCTGATGCCCTACATTACCCAAGTAGCCAAAGGGATTCTGAAAGAGCTCAAGGTATTTGGAAATGACTATCCCACAGTAGACGGTACCGGAGTACGTGATTATATTCATGTGGTTGACTTGGCTGAAGGGCATGTGGTTGCACTCGAAAAGGCGTCTTCGGGAGTACACATCTACAACTTGGGAACGGGAAGGGGAACGTCTGTCTTGGAGTTGGTGAAAGCCTTTGAAGAGGCCAACAACCTTCGTATTCCTTATTCAGTGACGGAACGCAGGCCGGGCGACATCGCAGAGTGTTATGCTGACGTGAGCAAGGCCAAGAATCAACTTGGTTGGGTGGCGAAACGCAATGTGGTGGAAATGTGCCAAGATGCATGGCGCTTTGAGCAGTCCTATCAAGTGCAGGACAAAAGGCAGGACTAAAAGGAAAGATGTGGAAGATAACAAAACAGCAGCGTTATTAGGGAGGATATGCAGTTGATAACGAGATTTAGTTCTGTTAGAGCAAAAGTCGTCGTTATCCCATTGGTGCTGGTGTTTGCGGGCATTGCCATCTTAGCATCGGCCAGTTTGTACGCTTCGTATCAACAAACCATGGAGCAAAAGCGGTTGGCAGGCTTGGCTGTGACCCAACATGTGAAGGCGCGGATTGAAGACAGTGCTCTTTCCATTGCCACAATCAATGCCATGCTGGGCGAAAACATCCTAGGTGTAGCAGACTTAGTGATGCTCCAAGAAGAGCCTAGTGATGCAGTTCTGACGGACATAGCGGAATCACTAGGGGTTGATGCCATTCATTGGTACAATCCTCAAGGCGTGATCATTGCCTCCGCTTTCGGAGACTATGTGAACTGGCAAGCACCTCGTGATCATCCTGCATTCTTGTTCATGCAGGGAGCACAAGAGTACTTGGTTGAGGATATTCGCAAAGATAGTGAGAGCGACAACTACTATAAGTATGGATACAAAAAGGCCCCTGGTGGTTACATGGTTCAGGTTGGCATCCAAGCCAACGATGTACAGGCCCTTACCGACCAGTTCAGCTCCGACAAGTTGGTCGTTGATCTGGTCAGCGGAGCCACCCTGTCCTATGCAGCGGTCTTCGACGCCCAGGGGCAGTTGGAAGCCTCCAGCGATGCTCTTACTACAACCGAACTCTTACCTGATAACGAAAAGATGGATGCTCTGCGCAACAAGAGCAACTTTTACAGGCTGTCGACACATCCTGGTACCAACGAGTTGGTATATGACATGATGATGCCCCTCTATGTTGACGGTGCATTTTATGGCACGGTAAATGTTGGAGTGGCCTTGGAAATTGTAGCAAGGAGCATGGCTTCCAGGGCCGTACTTACAGTTATTATCTCCACTCTGACGTTCGTAGCCATCGCCTTGGTGCTTTGGATTATGGCCTCGCGTGTCGTCAAGTCTGTGGAGAAGACCAAAGACCATATCGACGTCATTGCGTCAAAGGTTCTGTACCAACCCGTCGACGATAGTCTGTTAAAACAGGGAGACGAGCTTGGTGCCATGGCCCGCGGCGTGGCCGGCATGCAAGAATCCCTACGTAGTGTTTTGACAGAAGTCTTTGAAGCTTCTACCGAAACGGCTCGTTCGAGTCAAGAACTCTCCGCCTCGGCCGAGCAGACCAGTGCGTCCATTGAAGAAGTGGCCAGTACGACCAACGAGTTCGCCTCTACTGTGCAGATTATGGGCGACAATGTGGAACGCATGGTGCACGCAGCTCATAGCATCCAGTCTTCAGCTACAGAAGGCAGCGACGCTGTTCATCGAGCTGTAACCATGACGAATGAACTGAAAGACAACATGGCGAACATGGCCCAGATTGTAAGCGAGCTTGGAGCGCAATCCAGAGAGATTGGACAGATTGTAGAGGTTATTACCGGTATTGCAGACCAGACCAATCTCTTGGCCCTCAATGCAGCCATCGAGGCTGCCAGGGCTGGAGAACACGGTCGAGGGTTTGCTGTGGTCGCTGAAGAAGTCCGCCACCTCGCCGAGCAATCTGCGCAGTCAACGACAAAGATCATCGAACTGGTGCGCAGCATCCAGGTGGAAACCGAGAGAACGGTGGTAGGCATTAACGAAGGTGCAGCAGAAGCCGAGGAGAGTGCCGAAGCAGTAGAGCATAGCGGAGAGTTGCTCAATGCCATCATCCTGCAAATTGAGGAGATTACATCGACCATCAACGAGATTTCTCAGGGCATTCGGATGATCACCAGTGGCAGCCAGCAGTTAGCGGCTACAACGGAAGAACAATCTGCTTCCATGGACTCTGTAGCTATTGCCGCACAAGAACTCAGTCACATGTCTGAACGTTTGCAGGAAGTCGTACGTCAGTTTCAATTAGAGCGGAAAGAATGATTCCGAAACGACTATGCCTTGCCCTTTAAGGATTTATGGTGTATGCTGGAAGAAAAGAAAGTGAGGTGGGCCGGATGTTCAAAGAGTTTCAAGTATATGTATCTGTAACAATCCATACAAGCGTTGGCCTGCCACACGTAGGTGTTGAGATTTAGACACTCAGCTCCTGTTTAGCCATGAGTAAGGCCAACGCCCAATGTATCTTAGGATAAAGGGGGACGTTGGCCTTAATGTATGTTAAAGCAGAAGACGTGTTGCCAGAAACCCTGCTCGAAGCCATTCAAGAGTATGTACAGGGAGTCGAGCTTTATATTCCGAAGCGACCTGAAGAGAAGCTGGGATGGGGTGAAGTTAGCGGCACACGCATTCAGATTCAAAAGCGTAATCGAGAAATCGCCCAAAGGTTTGAGCGAGGCGAGAGTATCCACTCTTTAATGGAACGCTATCATTTAAGTTACGACAGCATTCGTAAGATAATCAGTACCCACCGGAAAAAATGAGTCCCAATTAATCTTTAGAGGCATTGCCCCGTAAAGATGGTAGAATGAGTATCAGTGGGACCCACAATTCTTGCGAAGGGGGGATGATCAAGTTGATCTTCAGGAGGTATGGCATACTCTAGCGATGCTAGGATGCCACAGATAACGGGCCTGGTCGTTCAGAAACGACCAGGCCCGTTTGCTTTATGCAGGATTGTTCTGCGATCATGCGAATACAAAGAGGCAAAGGTCCTTGGAGAAGAAGGGGGCAGACTAGGGTGAAACGGGTTGTGGCCAGAGGCAGTAAGTGGCGAAATAGTTTACGAACTCGCCATATGGTCGATCGTGAAATTACGGATGAGGCAATGTCGGCTTCTGTACGACGCATTTTTTGGACGGCCCCCATTATGGCTGTGGGCAACTTCTTAGCTTCACTAGGTTTTTGGGTGCAAGACGAACCCACGGCCGCAATAGAGATCCTGTGGCGGGAGTTGGTTATTGGCGCCAACTTTCTAGTGAGCGTCATCAGCATCGGTGTTTGGGCATTGGCCTGGATTATGCGAAGGAGAGAGGTCAACGCCAAGGTTCAGAAGGTGTTTGTTTTTGTTGTTGCGATCTATGTACTTGCCATGGGGCTTGGGATTACGCTCATTGATCATCTGGTGATACCCAATATTGCTCCATTGCTTCTTTGCGTGACCATTGTGGGCACCTTTTATCATATTCCTCCTCGAAGCTCGCTTCTTGTGTTCGTGCTCTCCTTTATTGCTTTTCGATTCTCGTTTGTGTTTTTGACCAGTCTGTCGACTGCCGTCCTTAGTTCCACCCTAGTCAACGGGTTTGTAGCCCATGTGCTCGGGTTTGCTCTTTCGCTTCTTAATTGGCAGCACTTTAGACGGACAAAGTTGCAGGAGAAGACAATCCGTGAGCAACAGGAACTCTTGACCCAAATGGCCTACCACGATTCGTTGACGAACCTTCCCAATCGCCGTTATCTCGATGAACTCGTGGAACGAGAAGTGTCGCTTGTTCAACGCCATCAAGTTGATTCATGTTTGATCATGTGTGACATTGACGATTTTAAAGACGTGAATGATACCTTTGGACACGCGATTGGCGATGATCTCTTATGCGAGTTTTCTGCGCTCTTAAGGGATAAAATGCGGGAAGGAAACACTCTCGTACGTTTAGGGGGAGAGGAGTTTGTGATCTTGGCTCCTCATACAACGCTTGAGCAGGGAATTGCTCTGGCGGAGCGTCTGCGGAAGATGGTGGAAGCACATGCTTTTACGGTGGACGATAAGACGCTGCAGATCACGGCGTGTTTTGGCGTTGCTGAGCTTCGAGGCACGGAAGGGTTCCGTGACTACTACCAACAGGCCGACAAGGCGTTATATGAAGCAAAGCGCCAAGGAAAGAACCGCGTTGTGGCAGCACCGAGCGATATGGCTGGGTAAGAGTGTCGTTCTTGTACCAATATGCAAGGGAGGATCTTATGACCAAGACGATTGACTTGTCGAAAACTGTCTATGAGTTAGTGCAAGAACACCCTGAGTTGGTTGATATTATGCGGGATATGGGCTTTTCCAGCATCGTGAACCCGACTATGATTAGTACCGTGGGTCGGGTGATGACGATTCCCAAGGGAGCCACGATGCGAGGTTTGGATCTGGAGATGATCAAGGCTAGACTGGTGAAAGAAGGCTACACGGTGATCTAGTCCCTTGACCTTGTCTGACCTTGAAAATGAGAGCGAAGAGGAGCTATTTTACCGTCCTTTGGCATAATCACATCCTAAGGTATTTGTTTGACGTTCTTTGACTTTGACCTTCTCTGATGTTTGTGGGAAAATGAGGATAAGCAAAACAACTCATGAGGAGGTCGTTGTGATGTATAGACTAATGCCGTTTCGCAGACATGCCAGAGGAGACTTTTTCATGCCCCAGGCTTTTCAACGGCTTTTTGAGTGGCCTGAGGTCTCTTGGCAAGGTTTTAACGTAGATGTTAAGGAGACGTCTGAAGGGTATGATTTGCAGGCAGATTTGCCGGGTGTGGCTAAGGAGAACATTAAGCTCTCCATTAATGATGGTTATCTGACCATTGGAGTACGCCAGGAAGAACTGCGAGCTGAAGATCAAGACAACTACATCTGTCGCGAAAGACGACAAATCTCCAGCCAGCGCAGCTTCTATGTCGGCAACGTGAGTCCCGAAGATGTAGAGGCCAACTACAAAGATGGCGTACTGCATGTGCGAGTTCCCAAAGTCACTGATGGACCAAGTAATCGAGAAATCCCCATTCAATAAATACATTCGACAGGCGAGGGTGAGACGATCACCCTCTTTTTTGTCCCTCGTCAGCAGGATTTCGTCGTCCAAAGCTAGAAAGTGGTAATAACTACCAGATGAGGGGGATCGTTCCATGAATCGAGAGGCTCAAATTCGATTAGCTGTGTTCAAGTGGCTTGAAGAGCAGTGCGCTCTTTATGATGACGTCTTGCCTTGGTCCCTTCTTCAACATGGCTTCCGTTTTCACGGTGAGCAAATAGCACTTGTGGGGCAACAAGGCATCTGGAAACCGAAGGTGTTTGAGTCCATTCCCCTGTCCATCAGGAGTTCACCCCAGGCCGCCTACAATGATGGGGTTACAGACGATGGTTTCTTGCACTACAAATACCGCGGGACTGATCCAAATCATCGTGAAAATGTCGGATTGAGGAAGGCTATGGTCGAACGCGTACCTCTCGTGTATTTTCACGGATTGTCAACCGGGAAGTACGTGGCAGCGTGGCCCGTATTCATCATTGGCGAAGACCGTCGCAGTCTGTCCTTTACCGCGACGCTGGATGATAAACAACAAGTGCAAAACGAAGGGCTTACCAGCGAGGACGGTGATAGCTCACGCAGAAGGTACATTACCGCAAGTTTCAGAGTCCGAGTTCACCAGCGGGCCTTCCGCACGCGTGTCTTGGAGGCCTACCGCAGCCAATGCGCCTTCTGCAAGTTGCGCCACGCGGAACTCCTGGATGCGGCGCACATCATTCCCGACAGCGATCCGCACGGCGAGCCTGTGGTCAGCAACGGCCTTTCGCTCTGTAAGATTCATCACGCAGCGTATGATCGGCACTTTATAGGAGTAACACCCGACTATCAGATTGTTGTCAGAGAAGATCTGCTGTCCGAGATTGATGGCCCCATGCTCCGTCATGGCATTCAAGAGATTCATAATAGACGCCTGATCTTGCCGTCTAAGCAGGCAGAAAGGCCCGATCGAGAACGACTGGCGTTACGTTTCGAGCAGTTCCGAAGGGCAATCTAAATGAAAGGTTCTGTGCCGCACGTGAATTTCTCGTGCGGCTTTTGTTGACTTAACGAAGCAGGGTACAGAGCACCCGCGACGAAAACAGTAGATACTGAACATAAAGGGGAGCGAGCGCATGAGAACTAGGAAGGACAACATCGTAGAGAACTTTCATGGAACAATGGTAGCCGATCCTTATCGGTGGCTCGAAAACAGCGATGCTGAAGTCGAGGCCTGGGTGGCCAAGCAACACGAGCTCACAGAAACGTTTTTTGACCCCATAGATCCCAGACCAGACTTAAAAAAGCGTCTAACCGAGCTTTGGGATTATCCCCGTGCCTTTATCCCAAGCAAAGTGGGATCATGGTACTTTTATCAAAAGAATAACGGCCTTCAAAACCAACCGGTCCTTTATCGGCAACAGGGCCTAGATGGTGAGCCCGAAGTAGTGTTGGATCCTAATCTATGGAGTTCCGACGGGACCGTGGCCATCAGTAATTATACGCTGGATGATGGGGCAAGATATTTGGCGTATACAATCTCAGCCAGCGGAAGTGACAGGCAAGAGATCCACATTCGTGATCTGGAAAAGAAGGAAAATCTAGAAGAAATTATCCAGTGGTGTCGGTTCACAAATATGGCTTGGGTTGGGGATAAGGGTTTTTACTACAGTCGTTACCCCGAACCCGGTACGGTGGCCCCGGAAGACGTTGTGAACTTTAACCAGGTCTACTGGCATACGCTAGGGACAACGCAAGATGAGGACCGTTTGGTTTTTGAACGGCCAGATTTCAAGGAACTTGGCTTCTCGCCCTTTCTTTCATCCGATCAGCAATACCTGCTGTTGCATGTTCATCACGGAACCGAGCCACGGAATGGTCTGTACTACCAAGAGCTAGCTCAAGGAGACACCTTTGTCCGCTTGCTTGAACCCGGTGAAGCACGCTACCAGTTCTTAGGGAATGAAGGTTCCACTTTCTTCTTTTTCACCGATCTCAACGCCTCAAGGGGTCGGGTGATCGCGATTGACACAGCGAACCCTGAAAGGGAGCACTGGGTGGAGGTCATACCTGAGCAGGACGATGTGATCTCCCAGGGTCGTTACATTGACGGAAAGTTCGTTCTTTCCTTTATGCATAAGGCCCATTCAAGACTTCGCGTCTTTGACTCTAACGGAGAGTTCAAAGAGGAGATCACCCTGCCCGCCATGGGATTTATCGACGCTCTGTCGGCTAAGCAGAATCACACGGAGCTCTTTATTTCCTTTGCGTCCTTCTTATATCCGTCGGTGAACTGGCACTACGACCTCAGGACGCGTACCTTAAGCACATTTGGTGAACAGGAACTAAAGTTTGACCCAGAAGAGTTCGAGACGTCCCAGGTGTTCTACCCGTCAAAGGATGGTACAGAGGTATCCATGTATCTCGTTCACCGCAAGGGTTTGAAGCTCGATGGAAACAACCCTTGTTTGCTCTACGGCTACGGTGGATTTAACATCGCAGTCACACCTTCCTTCTCGGCCTCGAGAATCCTGTGGCTAGAACTCGGGGGTGTTTATGCGGTAGCCAACCTGCGTGGTGGAAGCGAGTACGGGGACAAATGGCATCGAGATGGCATGCTCGAGAAGAAGCAAAATGTCTTTGATGATTTTATCTCTGCAGCCGAGTGGCTTATCGCCAATAAATATACGAGGCGAGAGAGACTGGCTATTGAAGGGCGCAGTAATGGTGGTCTTTTGGTTTCGGCCTGCATGACGCAAAGACCGGACTTATATGGAGCGGTGCTGTGCATTGTTCCAGTTACAGACATGTTGCGGTTCCACAAGTTTACCGTGGGTCGCTACTGGATTCCAGAATACGGTGATCCTGAAAACGCCGATCATTTCGAGTTCATGTATCGCTACTCACCTTTGCACAATGTAAAGCCAGCCCATTATCCGGCTACCATGGTTGTCACAGCACACGGAGATGACAGGGTTGTTCCTGGTCATGCCTTCAAGTTTACCGCTACGTTGCAGGAAGCACAGGAGGGGTCGGCTCCAATTTTGCTGCGGGTTGATACGAAGTCCGGTCATGGACATGGTAAGCCCATAGCGAAAATTATTGATGAACACACCGACATTTACGGATTTTTGACAAGAGTATTTAACATTTCGTTGTAGAGGCAAACTTTCGGTTAACTCTCCGTTCGTTCAGAAGGAAAGTGGTGGCAAAATACGAAAAGAATGTAGCGGACCTACGGAAAGTGGTTAATAGATAAAAAGATTGTGGGGGTTGAGTATATGAATTTCGGTGTTCTAACTGGTGGAGGAGACTCCGCAGGTATCAATGACTTTCTCTACTTTCTAGCACAGCGTCTAGAAAAGGAAGGGCATACCCTGACTGGTTTTCGCAGCAGTTGGCTCGGTATGGTCAATAACGATGCCATCGCTCTGAACAGAAGCATGCTTGCACCACATCGTCACACACCCAGTACAATGCTGGGAAGCGAGCGCAAAAACCCGATTAAAGACGGGCAAATGGATTTAGTTCTAAAAAGCCTGGAAGATCGCAAAATCGATGCCATGATTTGCATGGGCGGAGATGACACTCTGGGAGTAGCAGCCCATTTGGCGGAACTCGGCTTTAAAGTGGTAGGGGCACCCCAGACCATTGATGACGACCTGCGTTTCACCGATCATACGTTGGGGTATGAGACCGCTGTAAGGCAAGCGTCAACCTATATCAACAGCGTGATCAACAGTAATGTAGGTCACGATAAAGACATGATCGTCGAAGTAATGGGTCGCGACGCTGGATGGTTGGCTTTGGGTACAGCTATGAACACACCAGCTTGTGCCTGCATGTGTCCTGAAGGACCCATGGAGCTCGAGGAAATGATCGAAAGAATGATGCATTTCAAGAAATCGACAGGTCGAGCAGGCTTGGCCATTGTATCGGAAGGTGTTCAGCTTAAAGGAGTAGACCGTGGCGAGCTACGGAAAGACGCCTTCGGTAATGTGTACACTGCAGGCGTGAGCCATATCGTAGGGGAGAAGTATGAAGCAGCTACCGGCCGCAAACCCCGTGTTCAAGTAATGGGTTATCTCCTGCGCGGTGGCGTTCCTTCGCCTTATGATGTCGATCTGGCTTTGAGTTTTGCCAATAATGCCGTTGATTTGATTCTGGCCGGTAAGACTGGTCTTATGGTAACCAGACTTGACGGTCGCGACCAAGCAGTGCCTTTGAAGGATGTTGCAGGTGGTAAGAAGTACTGCGATCCTGCGTACCTAGAACAGCAATTTGCCAGGATTCTAGAGTAGATAAAAAAGAGATGTAGGAAAGATCAAGGAGTGGCGGACGGTACCCAAGTACTGTCCTGCCACTCCTGTTGCTATTATGAGGAGGCTGATTTTCATGAAAACTACGTTTTTCTGCTACCCCAGGTGAACAACGTGTAGAAAAGCCAAGGCTTGGCTAGACGAACATGGTATCGAATACACCTATCGCGATATTACGAAAGAAACACCTACTGCTCCAGAGCTGACGGAGTGGATGCAGCGCGGAATACATCCCCCAAAGTCCTTTTTCAATACCAGTGGAAAGAGTTACAGAGACCTAGGTCTCAAGGACCGTTTTTCCTCGCTTTCAGAAACGGAACTTGTGGAACTGTTAGCCGCAGATGGCATGTTGATCAAGCGTCCCATTCTGGTTCGCTCCGACACCCTCTTGATTGGTTTCAAACCCAGCGAATGGGAGCAGGTTTTTGCCTAGTCTTTTAGGGAGGAAATGTAGGAATAAGGGAGAATGTAAAGTGAGAGCAAAAACAGAGTAAAGGAGACAAGAAAATGAAAAGAACCATAGTATTTGTTCTCACCCTGGTTTTAATGGCTTCGGCAGTTGTCAGTGCACAAGACCGAGTCACCGTGTACACCACATTGTTTGAACCCACCGCACGGCTTCTGTTTGAAGCCTTTGAAGAAGATACTGGAATTCGAGTAGACTTTGTTCGTCTTTCTGGTGGGGAAGCTGTAGCACGTATGGATGCAGAGCGTCGTAACCCTCAAGCCAGTATGTGGTTTGGTGGCGTCGGTCTGGATCACATGACCGCCAAGAACATGGGTCTCACAGAGCCCTATGTTTCTCCCAATGCAGAGAATATTCTGCCTCAGTTTAGAGATCCAGAGCATTATTGGACAGGTATTTACGTAGGAGCGCTGAGCTTCATTTCCAACACAGAGCGTTTAGCTGAACTTGGCATCGAAGCGCCAAGATCATGGGCGGATCTGTTACGACCAGAGCTAAAAGGCGAAATTCAAGTTGCTAACCCTGGTACTTCTGGAACAGCGTACAACTTTATCGCCACCTTGGTGCAACTCTGGGGCGAAGATGAAGCCTTTGAGTACCTCAAAGAGTTCCACAAGAATGTGCAGCAGTATACCCGCTCCGGAAACGCCCCCAACCCTGCAACAGGACTCGGCGAGGTTGCTGTAGGTATTGGTTATGCTCATGACCAGGTTACTGTTGTGCAAGAAGGTTATCCCGTGCAAATCACGTTTGCCGAAGAAGGCACCGGATACGAAGTAGCTACTATCTCCCTGATTAAGGGTGGCAAAGAAATGGAAGCTGCTAAGAAGCTTTATGATTGGGCTCTAACAGAACGCGCAGCCATTTTGCTCGCCTCAACAAACGTAGTACCCATCATTGATGTGCCTCTAAACGAAGGTGCTGTACCCATTTCGCAAGTTAACGTCATTGACCAAGACGACTTGTGGGCTGCTGCACAAAAAGAACGTCTAGTGGAGAAGTGGAACAACGAAGTATATCGTCAAC
>DUQE01000095.1 GCA_012837925.1 Bacillota bacterium | reverse complement strand
TGCTTCTGTTCGATTCCTGTCACCCCTTTTCCATATCTTGGGCTACCTACTCCCATTAACGGCACGAAAATCCCTTTTCTTTAGAAAAAACCCTTTGTTGTTACGACTTCCGGTGGGTATGTCCCAGCTCTCTTCCCCATTCGACAAAAAACTACATTCATGTTAATTTTATCCATAAATGTTAAAAATGTCAATACACTTCTAAGAAAAAACCCTTTTAGAAATACGAAATTCGTACAAGTGGCAGGTAAGACGAAGCGACCATGTTTCCAACAAAAAACAGCCCGTACCATTTCAACAACATGGTCTTAGGCTGTTTATCCGAGCGCTTGATCTACGCCTTCACTTGTTTGATTTTGCGTTGGGATAGGGCTTCCTTTGTTCGCTTCACAGACTGCAAGGAATGTTCAAAGTCCATCATGGCTACCGAGACAAATAGTGTATCAATTACACTTAACTGAGCGATACGGGACGATATTGCGCCACTGCGGAAAATGTCTTCTTCTGAAGCGGTCAATAAAACGAGGTCGGCCGTGTCAGCGACGGGAGAAGCAGGGTAGTTCGTGATGGCGATTGTCACAGCCCCTGCTGCACGGGCAAACTCCAGTGCTTCCACAATCTCATCGGTTTCTCCAGAGTAGGAGAGCCCCACGGCTACATCTCCAGGTTTGAGGAGAACCGCCCGAGTAATCTGCGTGTGACCATCGACAAAGGCATGTGCGTTTAAGCCAATTCGCGAGAACTTCTGCTCGGCATCGAGGGCTACAATACCCGAGGCACCAAACCCGTAAAAGTGAATTTGATGTGCACTTCCTATGGCTTCTACGGAGGACTCCAACACTGCTGCGCCCAAAACCCGCGCGGTGTCCTGTAGAGCCGTACTATTGGCCTGAAAGATCTTTTCTTTCACTGTAAGTACACTGTCTCCGAGTTGGACCTCGCCATATATGGGAGCCTGCTTCACGGCCACATCTTGAGCCAGGAAGATTTTGAATTCCTGAAAACCCTTGTATCCGAGTCGTTTGCAGAACTTCACAACCGTCGCATCGCTGACACCTGCTTCCCAGGCCAGTTCTGTAATGGACAAGTGCACAACATCCCCGGGATCCTTAAGGATGGCATCAGCCACCTTCTTTTCGGCAGGTCGAAACATAGGATACGCACTCTTGATTGTCAGCACGGTGTTAGCTATCTGTTCCACAAAACCCATCCCTTCATCAGTCTACTACCCTATTTGCACCTGTAATGCTCGACCCACGACGCCTTCCGCTCTGTCCAGGAGAGAATGGGCCGTTTGCAGGTCACAATGGCGACTAAGCATCACGATCGAAGCTTTGATATTATAGGAAGAAGTCTCTAGAGCCTGGCGTACTTCCTCTAAGGACGCACCCGTAACTTCTCGCACGATGTTTTCTGCCCGCGAAACCAACTTGGCGTTGGTGGGCAACATATCCACCATGAAATTTTGATATACCTTACCGATCTTGATCATCACCGTCGTACTCAGTGTATTTAGAATGATCTTCTGGGCGGTACCAGCCTTCATGCGTGTGGAACCAGTGACAACCTCTGGTCCCACTACGGCAGCAATCGTTACGTCTGCTACTTTGCTGAATTGAGAGTCATCGTTGCAGGTTAGCCCTATGGTGACGAGCCCCATCTCCTTGGCGCGCTTTAGGGCAGACATCACATAGGGAGTGCGGCCGCTTGCCGAGATCCCGACTAAGGCGTCTTTGCTGCTCGGATTTTCCGCCAAAAAGTCTCGTAAACCAGCCTCAAAATCATCCTCAGCCTGTTCTACAGGAACAAACATGGCTCGATGGCCCCCGGCAATAAGTGCCTTGACCTGGTCTTCGCCCACTCCAAAGGTAGGTAAGAGTTCGGCAGCATCGAGCACACCTAAGCGTCCACTCGTGCCGGAACCCATGTACAAAATGCGTCCACCCCTTTTGAGCACGTCGGCGAGTCGATCAGCTGCTTCCACAATGTGGGGTATCTCTCGCTGCACCGCTTCTAAAACCTGCTGGTCCTCTTGCGTAATCAAAGTTACAATCCCAGTGGTTGAAAGTGTATCAATATTGAGGGTTGCCGGATTACGTCCTTCTGTCGTAAGTTTATTCAGTTCTCCATTCAGCTCCATGAGACTATCCACCTTCACTTGTATTTTCGATTTTAGAGCGGTTTGCCAGGCAAAGAATCTCCCTTGTGAATCTTCGCTCCCTTCGGACGCATTAGACCCACCGCATACTTCTTGCCCGATAGACAACCACGCATTACCGCTAAGGCCTTATAGTAGTCCATGTAGCGGAAGGTAGAGATGGAGCCGCTGAAAAGCTCATACTCGAGCGCTCCGGCGATCCATTGTTCATAACTATCTGTGACATCCACATAGGTGTCAACTTCGAAGCCATTGGGATCTTCCCAGTTCTCGGCAAAATACTGCGTATAACAGCCATGAGCTGGAAGATCTCTCTTGATAGCAGGAAGTGCTGCATAGAAAATGGCATCCTGCACGATATGATGGGTAGCCTCATGATCCTTATGGATACTGCCCTTCCAATGGGTGATCATGATGTTGGGTTTCTCTGCTCGAATAATATCGGCGAGAGCGTACTTCACTTCATCATTAATGGGAAGTTCAGCATCTTTATAAGGCAAGAAGATGGCCCGGGCACCTAAGGCGGCAGCCGCTCTGTGCCCTTCTTCCTCCTTTTGTTTCGCATACTCTTCCGGTGCGAGCGTTCTATGGCCCTTCTCCCCAGGAGTAAGATGCACTAAGACAGCTTCATGTCCCTGGCTTGTATACTTCGCTACTACAGCCCCCGCCATAATTTCTGCATCACCTGCGTGGGCTCCTACAACCATTATCTTATGCTTCGTTGTCATGGTCGTCCTCCTAATCACCTTGTCAGATGTTATTCCAGCTCCTTCTTACAGACGTGAAAGCGCCGAGTGATCGTAAAGCCCGCTTTCGTGTAGAGATGCCCTGCGGCGCTCTTCTCCCCGGTCCACAAGAACCAGGCACCATGCAAACCTTGGGCCCGCATGGACGTTAAGCAGATGTGCAGAAGGATCTTCCCAAGACTTTTCCCCCGCTGCTCTTCATCAACACCAAAGGGACCGAAGCGTTCAGGAATCCCTTCATAAGCACCGTGGAGGCAAAACCCCACCAATTTTCCCTGTGCTCTGGCCACAAAGATCCACTCAAGAGGCAAGCCTGATAGGATTCCCACTCGGATCACCCTACCCCAATCGGGATTGAACGCATCATTAGCAAACTGGATCAGCTCCACCAGATCCGAATCTTTAGCGGTCTCAAAGGTATAGCCCTCGGCCTCCCGCTCCATCTTGAGCTGGCGCACATCATCCGGCAAGGCGTAGCCCACCAGATCCCGGTCCATGGCCACAGGCGAGTAAAGCTTTTCGAAGCCCATTTGCTGTAAGAAGTCCCAGCCACTCTCATAGGCTTCTACATCAATGCCTGGTAAAATATAATTGGGTGCATAGGAGGCAAAAAAGACATGTTTGCGTCCGTGCTTTTTAAGGAACTCGAAGGCCTGCTTCATAAGGGCCTCACCGATACCTTGCCGTTCGAACTCTTTGTCTACAAAGAAGAAAGGAATCCAACCATTGTCCGGTTCCAGCTCTGTCCCGCTTAAGGGTGTCAGGCGGCGGACGGCATACACACAACCGACCAGACGATCATGGGCAAAGGCTAGACGCATTCCTTCCGGATCAAAGTTACCATCGAGAAGAACAAGATTTCGAAACCGCTCTGGGTTAATGGGATCGCGACGTAACACGTCGTTCCACAACTGGACAATGGCGGCCTCATCACCTGGTGCGTAATATCGGTATTGGATCATGATCCTTTCCCTCACTTTGTAGCATACTCTAATCATCTAGTTCTCCATCTTCCTACACACCCCTCCATAATCGGACACTTTTTATAAAATTATTTTTCAAACAAGGAAGAAAAACGAGAATTTCAGTAGAATATTTTTTTGATATATTCTTAACTAAGAAGGAGTTTATCTTACGACAAAGAAGTTTACTGGTAGATATAAGGTATGATCTCTGAGGGGGTGAAAATGCTCAACGCCCAGCCCGCAAGCGGGATCGGTATCCATACGATTGCTTGATACGCATAGTCGAACAAAAATAAGGAGGAAAAGAGATGGGTAAGAAACTTAGTGTCATGCTTGTCCTGGTCTTGGTTCTGGTGACAAGCGCGTCGGCCTTTGCTAACTGGACAGGAACGATCACACTTTGGGATGCACCAAGGTGGCGGGATGAAAATGATGATCAGTTCCATTGGGTTAAGGCGAAAATTGCTGAATTTGAAGCTCTCCATCCTGGCGTAAAAATCGAGCTTATTGAGACTCCCTGGGCAGAGCTTGGCGAAAAGCTCAGCATCGCGATTGCCGGTCGGGCTTGGCCAGATATCGTTCCTGTAGATATCAGTGGAGCCATTAACCGCACCCACCTGGAACAAGGTGTTGTGGAAGCCCTCGACGCATACATGACCGAGGAAGAACTCGAAGACTTCTTCCCAGGTGCACTGCAAGCCTACACCTACAAAGATAAGCTCTACGGAATTCCAATGTCCATGACTGTACACGTCATGCTTCTCAACCTTGATCACTTTGAAGAAGCCGGAGTAGAACCTCCAGTAGATGGACGCTGGACATGGGATGAGTTTGTTGAAAAGGCGAAAGCCCTCACCTTTGATAGCGATGGTGACGGTAAGATTGACAAGTACGGATTCTCCACCTATATCCTGCAAGGCTACTATGAAGCCTGGCCGTTCTTCTACATGGATGGCGGAGTACCCCTCGTCGACAACACCTTTGGCTTTACTTCTCCAGAAGCCATCAGTGCTATTCAAAAGCTTGTTGACCTAAAGTTCGTACACGGTGCAGCTCCTGTCGAAATGGGCAGTGCCGACGTTGGTGGAACCTTCAGAGCTCTAGCACGCGAAGGCGAACGTTATGTAGCGATTCAACCTTGGAACACCTGGGCTATCGCAACTGTGACCGGCGAAGGCGTGAACCATCTGCCTAACGTCATGGTAGCAGAATACCCCGTTGGCGATCTGGGCAAACCTGTAACCATTGGTGGCGCAGGCGGTTGGGTCGTCATGCATCAAAGCAACAAAGACAAACGCGACGTAGTTGTGGAATTTGCGAAATTCCTCTCTACGCCAGAAGAGCAATACACCTTTGCAACAGAATACGGAACATTCCCAGCTCGTAAGTCTGCCGAAGCTATGAACCCATTTGCTGACAAGCCCCATATGGCAAGAGCAGCCCAAATGGTAGAGCACTCCGTACCCCTTCCAGAGCATCCGGCCTGGGCTCAAATTGATGAGCGCATTCAGGCTGAGCTGCAGTTGATCTTTGCCGGTGAGAAATCGGTAGAAGATGGTATGGAAAGTGCAGCAGCGCAGATTCAGCGTCTGTTGCGGTAGTAGAAGCGATGTATTCGGGGGCGTTTTCTAAACGCCCCTTCCGCTATGAACAGGAGGCCTAAGATGTTCAAGAGAATCTGGAAAGCCCGTTCTGGGTACCTTTTCATTCTCCCCAAGTATATTCTCTTTACTATCTTTGTGTTGATTCCAATTATCTGGTCCGTTTTCGTCTCGTTCCAGGAGTATCGGGTTTTCGGAACGGAATGGGTCGGTTTACTCAACTTCCAGGATGTTTTCCATGATGACCTGTTTTGGACCGCTGTGGGCAACACTTTGCGTTATGCCGTAATTGTTATGCCTTCATCCGTTATTAGTGCACTCATCTTGGCTTCGCTGATTAATCCCTTAAAACGCGGTGCCCAAACCTTTTTCCGCGCCAGCTTTTATTTGCCCACTGTAGCCTCTAGTGTGGTTATTTCCATGGTTTGGCGCTGGATCTTTCAGACCCGCTTTGGTTTGGCGAACTACTTCCTCAGTCTTTTTGGTGCTGAACCAATCAACTGGCTGCACAGTTCGGCTTGGGCGATGCGCTCTGTGATCATTATGGCGGTTTTGACTCCTCCCGGTATGGGCATTATTCTTTACCTGGCCGCCATGGCTTCCATTCCAGAGAGTCTCTACGAAGCCGCCACAATTGATGGAGCGAACCGTTTTGTGCAGTGGTGGAAGATTACCCTTCCCCTGCTGAAACCTACAACGCTCTATCTGATGATCGTATCCACCATAGGCTCCTTCCAGGTATTTGACCAGGTAATGCTGATGACCCAAGGGGGACCCGGTTATGCCACGACGACCATTGTACACAGAATCTACAATGTAGCC
>DUQE01000094.1 GCA_012837925.1 Bacillota bacterium | reverse complement strand
TGGAAGCCGACACTTTGGCGTTACCGGGCTTTCCCTGGTCTGACCATGAAGTCACCTACTACTCATCGGCCGAGATCATTAGGCAGCTTACGGAAGGGAGCGCGAAAATCGGCATCATTCCCTTTCGGGATCGCTCGCCTGCTGTGCGAGTCGTACCGTTAATTGACAACCCCAACCTAGAACGTTCACTCTACCTGAGCCGGCGCAAACCGAGCTGGCATGAAGAACTCAAAAAGCACTACACCGGTCATAAAGACTTAATGGAAACAGTTATGCCTGTGGCGGACGAAGAGGTCCGACTCCTTGCAGTAGGAGATATTATGTTAGATCGTGACGTAAAGAAGGTTGGGCTGCAGAAGGGATGGGAGTCTATCTTTGCTGAAGTTGCGCCCCACCTTCGCCAGGCCGATCTCGCTTTCGCTAACTTGGAGTCGCCTATCGGCGATAAGGGACACTTCATCAACATGTTCCAGGCGCCTCCGGAAGCAGTCTTAGGATTGGCCTACGCAGGCTTTGATGTGGTATCTTTGGCTAATAATCACACCCTGGATTTTCACCATGCTGGAATGTTTGAAACGATGCGGCTCTTAGCGGAACATAGCATTGATTGGGTCGGCGCGGGCGGGGACATCCAACAAGCAAGAACAGCTCTAATCAAGGAAGTGAACGGCGTAAGGATTGGTTTTCTTGCCTATACAGAAATGTGGTTTGTCCACGCCAGAGAGCCAATTAGTTGGAGGGCTACCGATGAGGAAGCAGGTGTTGCTCCTGCCGAATTGGAGATGATGGTTGAGGACATTCGCAAGCTGCGGTCCGCATGCGACTGCATTGTCGTCAGTATGCATTGGGGCAAGGAGTATGATCAACACCCCACAGCAGAGCAAAAAAGACTGGCCCGAGGGGCCGTTGATGCAGGGGCTAATCTTGTCTTAGGACATCATCCCCATGTCTTGCAGGGGATCGAGTTTTACAAAGAGGGTGTGATTGCCTACAGTTTGGGCAACTTCGTCTTCGACCTTAATATTGCCAATACTTGGGAGAGCATGATCCTAGAGTTTACCCTCTCCTCTACCGGACCGAAGGAGATGACCATAACTCCCGCGTATATCTTTGGAGTCCAGCCCCGAATACTGCAGGGTGCGCATCGCAATGCCTTGTACCGCCAGATTCGAGATTTGTCACTCCAGATCACTCAGTGATGTCTTCGATTCGCTTCTTCACATCCGAAGAGACGACCTCTTCCAGGTTCGCTCTGCGCAGACGTTGTCTGGATTCGTACGCCTTCCTTGCCTGGTCGTGGGATATTTGCATCTCTTCTCTTAGTTCTCTTGCCGATAATAACGTGGAACCTGCTCCTCGAATAATCACCTGCTGCAGTGCATCTGATGTGGCCACGACAATGTTATATGTCTTCTTGTGATCATAGGTGAATTTTTCGATATACTCATCAGCCGTCTGCGCTTCCTTGGTGAACACAACATAGATGTTGTGGTAACGACTGACTTCCTCAAGGCGCCCCGGTACCGCGTAGGCGTCAAAAACCGCAATGATCTGCCAGTTCTTGATTCCTTGGTAACTGCTGAGAGCATCCAGTAGCTTCATGCGAGCCACATCCATATCTTGATCAGCAAGTTCCTTGAGTTCGGGCCACGCATGGATCACGTTGTATCCGTCGACCAAGAGATAGGTCTCCTTGGGTTCCACAAACTGTATCTTAACGCTAGGCTTCGGTTGTTGATCGGACTCTACCGTCCGCCTGTTCCAGCCAAGCCTCTTTCCCTGGTTGGCCGTAGTGTTAAGGAAACTATAGTCCCCATCGTAGAGATCGTCTCCGTGATCACGATCTAGAGCACGGAGGTCCGAGTCTTGCGATTCTCGTTCCGGCTTCAAGTACGCTTCAACGTGCATGTGTGCTTTGACCTGATCCCAAGGAACATGGAAACCTGCCCCTCGGGAACAAAAAACCGAACCAGTTGGGTTCCCTACATCTCGCTCCGCGTCGTATCCTATGCTCTGAATGACTTCCTCTTCATTATGGCATCGCTTGTAGCCTTCGAGGCGGAGGGAAAGACGTCCCAGACCCTTAGTATAACTCACGACCTCTTGGTGGTAGTTGCGCATTGTCACCACAGGGGCAGAGCCCACCAGAACGGTAAACTCAGCATTCGTCTCAACGATCTCCCAAGTACCATACATTCTTTCCACATCGTTGATTGCTCTTCCAACAAGCTTTTCGGGTACGGCCAGGCGGAAACTATAATACGGTTCCAGAAGAATCGATGTAGCCTCTTTCAGACCTTGACGCACTGCCCGATACGTGGCTTCACGAAAATCTCCGCCCTCCGTATGGGTGTTGTGCGCTCGACCGGATACAAGCGTAATCTTCAGATCGGTAATGCTTGAACCCGTCAAAACCCCTTTATGGTCCTTTTCCTGCAAATGCGTCAAGATGAGCCGTTGCCAGTTCTTCGCAAGCACATCTTCACTGCAGTTGAGAGCAAAGTTGAGACCCGATCCTGGTTCTCCTGGCTCCAAAAGCAGATGTACTTCAGCATAATGCTTGAGCGGCTCAAAGTGTCCAACACCCTCAACCGTGCTTGTGATGGTCTCTTTGTACAATACTCGCCCTGCATCAAAGGACACCTCTACTCCAAAACGCCCCAAGATTAAGCTTTGAAGAATCTCCACTTGCACATCCCCCATAATCTGGGCTTGGATTTCCTGCAATTGGTTATCCCATACAATCCGCAACTCTGGTTCTTCTTCCTCGAGTTGACGCAACTTAGGGAGGAACTCCCTTGCATCCTGATCTGGCGGAAGGGAGATCGTGTAGGAAAGAACCGGCTCTAGAATCGGGCGTCCTGAACCTCGCTCTGCTCCCAGCCCATCTCCTGGTAAAGCGCGACTAAGCCCCGTTACAGCACAAATGGTACCGGCCTCGGCATAGTCGACCGTCTCAAATCGTTCTCCAGAATAGAGACGAATTTGGTGGACCTTCTCCTCCCAATCGCCATTACCTATCGCATCTCGCACCTGAAGCCGCCCACCCGTAATTTTCATATGGACCAGGCGATTGCCTTGTTCGTCTCTGGAAACCTTGAACACCTTTGCACCAAAAGCTTCGGGATAGGTGGGACTGACTGTCAAGTCGGCCATTCCCTCCATAAAGGGCTCCACGCCATCAAGCTTTAAAGCGGAACCGAAGAAACAAGGAAACACTCTTCTTTCGAGAATGGAGCTTCTGATCTGTGACTTTTCCATTTTCCCGCTATTCAGATAGGTCTCGAGAAGACGTTCATCACACATGGCGAGCTCTTCTAAGAATTGCTCATCCTGACGATCAAAGGCGACGATGTCTTTGCTGAGCTGTCCTTTTAGTTCGTCTATAAGTGCTTCGCGATCCGTTCCATGTTGGTCCATTTTGTTTACAAAGAGAAAAACAGGCACTTTGTACATACTAAGCAAACGCCACAACGTCACGGTGTGGCCCTGAACACCATCTGCACCACTGATAACCATGATAGCGTAGTCTAGGACCTGCAGCGCTCGCTCCATCTCGGCGGAAAAGTCCACATGCCCTGGGGTATCCAGTAAGGTGATCTCCGTTTGCCCAATATGGAAAATGGCTTGTTTCGAGAAGATGGTAATTCCCCGTTCTCTCTCTAAGTCGTGTGTATCAAGGTAAGCATCCTTGTTATCGACCCTACCCAATCTCTGGGTCTTGCCACTAAGATAGAGCATGCTCTCAGACAAAGTCGTCTTACCCGCATCCACATGGGCTAGTATTCCAATGACAAGTCTTTTCATCGTTTTGTCATCCTTTATCATAATTACGACATTCTCTTACCATGGTATCAGGAAGTGGGCATCCTGACAATCGGCTATTCAGGCTCTCCCAGCATACAGAAAAAAGCCCTCCGTGAGGGCTTTTTGCAGCTCTTTCCGATTGTGGTTCTGACATCTACTTCTGTCCACGGAGCGCGGGATCA
>DUQE01000093.1 GCA_012837925.1 Bacillota bacterium | reverse complement strand
ATTCCAGGAGGTGTCCGCAGTGCTTATTCGCAGAAAACCCAGTCGAATCCTATTGCTTCTCGTCCTCATGGTTACAGCACTCTCCGGCTGTCTAGGTACCGGGGGCCATCCCGTGGCCATTCGGGAGCAAGGGGGCATGGCAGACATTCGGTTGCCCGTTGCCGACAAGAAAACGGTCGACCTGTCCATGGAACCCGCGGACGCCACACTGACGTATACAACGGATAGGACCGATGTGATTGCCGTGACAGCACTTGATCGTGATAGCCTCTCTGTAGAGGGTCTGAAAGGGGGGACAGCTACGGTAAGGGTTATCGCCAAACGGCAAGGTTATAAGGATAGTGTCTTTTCCTTTGATGTTACGGTCTACGAGACGGAGCTTCCTACCTTACAAGATGTTCGCTTTTGGCCGGCACAACTTGTTGCGGGACAAGAACGGACGTTGGATATTGCCGTTGATACATGGAATGTAGCCGACGGAACCCTTGTCCAAGCTGAACTTCTGGACCACGAAGGCCTCAGTCTTGATCCCGCGATTGTTCAGACCCAGAACATAGAACGAGATCACGCGACACTGACCCTCATTATTCCGGCGCATGTCGTTGGTGAACACCAGGTCATGGTGTCTGTTGATGGCCTCGAACCCCACATAGAGGAATACAGCATTGTCGAAGAAGGAATCGAACCACTGCAACTGATCGATGTATACGCCGAACCCATGGTGCCGGTACACGTAGCGGGAGAACCTTTATATCTCACTGTTCACCTATCACAAGGAGGTGAACCGGCCGCAGACGGCGATTACATGGTGGAAGTCTGGAGCAGGTTCGATGTCCTTTTGCTACACCGAGAGTCCCACTACTTCGTAGATGGCAGAGCGGACATCCTTTTAGCTGAGCCGCTCGTGCGAGCTGGAGAACACGTGCTGATCGTAGAGGTAGCGGGCTCCCACTACTCCTTTGACATCCCAGTCGTACCCGCAGAACACTCTGGGCTGGAAGTTGTGGTTCCTACAGAAAGAGGTACGGCTAATGAACCCCTGTCAGGTCCTCCGACGGCGTTTCTTGTGGACTCGTTTGGCAACGTGATTACCGAAGGCGATCACGTGATCAGGGTTGAGACCTCAGGAGGATTCGTGAGCGGTACGGAACTTGTCTCAACCGACTCGGACGGTCTAGCCGTGTTTTCTGACCTGGTATTATATGAAGGTGAGTATACCCTAACCTTTATTTATGACGATCTCGAAGTCTCTGCGCCTGTTACAGTGGGCTACGAAGGTTACGGTGATGCCTATGCTCCCTATCAAATCCACAATCTCTATGGATTACATACTATTCGAAATGACCTAAACGCGCATTACCAGCTGGCCAATGACATTGACGCCGCAGATACCGCGCTTTCTTCAGGTGGCTGGGTACCCATTCAAGGTTTTGCAGGAAGCCTCAGCGGCGATAGCTATACCATCTACGATCTAAACATCAACCGATCCTCTGACAACCTGGTGGGTCTTTTCTCCACCATTGCCCCAGACGGAGTCGTCAGTGACATCACCTTGGCCCGAGCTACTGTCACCGGAAAAGACAACGTTGGCACTCTGGCGGGTCGCAATAGCGGTCGCATTTCACAAAGTAGCGTCCTGGAGAGCCAGGTTGATGGCAATCAGGCTGTCGGTGGCGTGGTGGGTGACAATCGGGGCACAATAACGCATTCCGCTTCGCATGCACAGGTGGCGGCGCGGTCCGATGCGGGTGGACTGGCCGGTACAAACGCTGGCTTAATCGAGTACTCCTACGCTAGTGGACGGACATCGGCCTCGGGTATTTCTTCATACGCCGGTGGCGTAGTTGGCAGCAACCGGGGTCACATCAATCGCTGCTATGCCCTGGGCTGGGCCTCGGGATCACCCGTTGGCGGGCTGGTGGGGCGCAATCAAAACCACGGCTCAGGCGTCATCACGGAAAGCTATGCCGCCGTCTCCTTGGCGGGTGTCGAAAACCGCGGTGGACTAACCGGGTTGAGTTTTGGTTCAGTCTCAGCTTCTTACTCTGATTATGAAGCTGCAGGCATCACCTACGGTGCTGGAGAACACAAGTCGACACTGCAAATGAAACAAAGAGAAACGTATGTGGGTTGGGATTTTGAAAGCGTCTGGGACATGGAGGCCTCCATCAATGATGGCTATCCCTTCTTAAGAGAAGTACAGTTTTAGATTGATGACAAAAAGACACCGCTCTTGGTGTCTTTTTCGCGTCTTGCGTTTTGCCTTGAACTATTAGCTTCCTTTTGCCACAAAGGTCTTGCAGCATGTGGCTGTACAAGAATCCACAGACGTCTCCCCAAATTGCTGTACAATGCTCTGCGTTTCCTGATAGTCATAGCGTTCAGGTAGAGCTTCTCCCACTTCGTCACTGGTGATCAGAATACCATCTGCTGAACAGTAGTTGTCATCCCACCACTGGCAGTTCTTTACGGTGCAATGGACCTCCATACATGACCTCCTCCAGGCGTAGTTCCTTATTATGGTTCCAAGAACGCCCTGTAGATATGCATGAAGTTCTGCCGCACTACTACAGATCGCTAAGGGATACACCCGCCGCGTCCAGCCAAGCCCTGGCAATCAGACCGTGCCCCGCCGGTGAAGGATGCACACCATCGGGCGCCCAATACGCCGGTTCACGCCTGGCACAGGCTGCACCAAAGAGCCCGTCTAAAGGAACATACACCGCCCCAAACTCCCTGGCGAGATCCCGCACCACTTGAATCTTCGGATCCAAATCCTCCCTCCAAGCTTCTTGCCCAGGTAGAGCTGGAACTACGAAAGGATCCAGCAAAATAAGTTTCGTGTCCTTCAAATTCTCCCTTGTTCTAGTCAAGAGCCTTTGATAACTATCCCTAAAGCTCTCCGTGGTAGTGTGAAGGTTACGGCTGTAGCGCCTCCAGCAATCGTTGATTCCTATCATGATCGAAAGAACATCGGGCTTTAAATCCAGACAATCCTCATCCCAGCGTGCTTCTAGGTCGTGAATCTGGTTCCCGCTGATTCCGCGGTTGACAAAGTGTACTTTCTTCTCCGGATACAGGGAAGAAAACAAACTGGCTACGATGTATGCATAACCCGTTCCAAGAGTATCAGCGACCCGATCACGATGGGTATCGGTAATGCTGTCACCTTGAAACAAAACTCGGTCTCCTGCCTTGATGATCATTCCTCATTCTGTCCTTTCTCGAGCACCGCTGGAAAGTCAGTAATTCCCATCAACTGAGCGATGCGTACCCCAATTTCTGTAATATCAAGCGTACCAGTAAACTGCTCTGCGCCAGGGCCGAACGCGTAGATCGGTACCATGGCGGCCGTGTGCCCTGTAGAAAGCCAGCCATAATTGACAACCTCTCCAGAAGGAACCCCACTGGTTACACCGAATCCACCCGTTTCATGATCTGCCGTTACGACTACTAATGTTCCCGGATGTGCCTTCGCATAGTCTAATGCCAACCCCACCGCCTGATCAAAGGCGAGCAAGTCCCCGATCATCTCTGCAGTGCTTTGGCTGTGACTGGTCTTGTCGATGCTGGCCCCTTCCACCATGAGGAAGAATCCTTCAGGGTTCTGCCCCACTACGTCCAAGGCTCGTGCCGTCATTTCGGCGATCGTGGGCTCGATGGAAAAGCGAGTGAGTTCAAAGCTCATGTTGCCTCCCATAAAGAGACCAATGAGCTTGAGATCCGGAGTAATCTCCACGCCAAGCAGCCCCTCTCGATCCTGCACATAAACATAACCATCGGCCAAAGCCTGATGTAAGATGGCTCGTGCTTTAGGCTCCCTCGTAAAGGGATTAATGCCAAAAGCGTCTGCGCCGCCTCCTAACAGCACGTCTGTTTGTGAGTTTAGGATGCCTTCCGCGATGGTGCGCTCAAAGGTTCTGGAGTCGGCGTTCACTAAAAAGGCTGCAGGCGTTGCATCCGTAAGACTAGCGGTTGTGACAATACCGGTGCTTAAGCCCCTCTCCTTCGCCTTCAACATGATACTCTGAACCGCAGTGCCATCGGGCAGGGTGGCCAGCCTTCCATTCTCGGTCCGATAGCCTGTGGCCAGCGCGGTGGCTGCCGCAGCCGAATCTGTGGCCAGATTATCGCTGGAAAAGGTGATAGAAAAACCCGTATAGGGCATCGTATCGAGGTTAAGCTTTGCGTACGCTCCATCCTCCATACTGATTCTCGCGGCTGTAATATGGTTGAAACCCATACCATCGCCGATGAGCAAGATCACGTTTTGTACAGACCCCCCGGCCTGCGTGCTTAAAGCAACGCTACCTAAAGTAAAAAGAATAACGAGCAAGAGCACCGTCTGTCTGCGTAACTTCCCCATGGCAAGTCCACTCCTTTGCTTGTGTGTAGGTGTTACTGTTTGTTTGGCGATGCAAATTGAAATCCCTGCCACCAGTACAATGTTGCGTTTTAGGGAGGAAATCGTAGAAATTTCCAGAAATTACTGGGGGAATCAGCTGAAAAACCCCGGGTCCATTAGGAACGGGATAAGAGGAGGTCGCAAATGTATAGTTTCCCCCGTGATTTGTACGTTGACGTTCGCGTAGAAGAATCTTTTGAAACCGAAATCCGCTTTAAACGCCTCGAACTTCAGGGGCAAAAGGTCCGCAGGGAGAAAGGGGCCTTTATTCGGGTGTTTGATGGACAGCGCTGGTACTACAGCTCCACCACCGATACGGAGCATCTGCAAACCCACATCGAGACCTTGTGCTCGATGGCGAAACCCAATCCAGATATTTTGGCTCACCCCATTGTCAAGGCTTTCGAGGTTCATCAGGAACGTGCCCTGCGTTATGAGGAACATTCGGTGACCGACGTGCCCATTCAGGAAAAACAGGCACTGCTCGAGACCATCTTAGGTCGCATTTCCGACGACGCAATCGTCAACCACAACTCCTATTACATGGATAAGAAGACCATCAAATCGTTCTACTCATCAAAAGGAGCGGCCATTACCTTTGACCAGCAAATATGCGGTGTTCGCCTTTCCCTGGATATTGTCTGCGGCGAGAACAAAGACCAAATGGGCATATCCAAAGGCGTTAGCTACTTTGCTGACTTAGAGCGGTCGATGGACTATTTTCACAAGGAGATCTCCAAGAACGTCGCCTTTGTCCGCGACGCCGAAAAGGTGGTTCCCGGTGAATACCCGGTACTCCTCAGTCCAGAAGCAACAGGCATCTTCACCCACGAGAGCTTTGGACACAAGAGCGAATCAGATTTCATGGTCGGCGATGAGGCCATGCGAGCCGAATGGGCTCTGGGTAAACGTGTAGGTCAAGATCTGCTAAATATAATTGACGACGGAACGATCACAGGCACTGGCTACACGCTCTTTGATGACGAAGGAACCAAGGGAAGAAGGACAGATATCATTCGTTCAGGACTTCTCACGGGTCGTCTGCATAGTGTTCCCACTAGTGTAGCTCTGGAGGAAGGTCTCACGGGCAATGCGCGTGCCGTGGATTTCGAGTTTGAGCCCATCGTACGCATGACCACCACCTATATTGAGAAGGGAACAAGACCCCTCGAGGACATCATTGCTGAGATGGACACTGGTATCTACCTCGAAACGTTGAAACATGGATCGGGCATGTCAACCTTCACTTTGGCTCCAGCCAGAGCATATAAGATCGAGGGCGGAAAGATCACGAGTCCCGTGAAGATCTCGGTCGTAACAGGAAATGTGTTCAGCACTCTCCAGGAAGTTGATGCTGTGAGCGAGGAGTTTGAACTAACCAGTTTTGTTGGAGGCGGTTGCGGTAAGATGGAGCAATACCCACTGCCAGTAGGCTTTGGGGGCCCTTATACTAGGGTCAGAAAACTAAAGGTGCAATAAGGGGGTAGCAGAATGAAACAAGAATTCATCACCATCCGTGAGAAAGAAACAACGGCGAGAGTCCAGATGAGCCAGGTCCAGGCGATGCGTCTTAAGGACATCACGAAGAAGGGCGTCCGCGTCTATAGGGATGGCAAGATCGGGATTTCCGGAGCCATTGGCGACGTTTCCGACGCGTTCTTACTGGACAGTGCAGTGCAAAACCTCAGTGCAGGCATTGAATACCCCTATCCCCTCAGCACAGATCGCACAGACCATCGCTGCTACAATGACAAACCCATGGCTGCTCAGGAGCTGTTGAATCACGCGGAGAAGATTTTGACGATTCTGCGCGAGGAATATTCTGATTTTAGTTTCAGCGAACTGATTTCCTCAAACGAAATCACCTTCCAGATGCGTAATAGCGAAGGTTTGGATCTGGAATACCGAGATGCTCTTTTCGCAGTTCAGTTGGTTCTCAAGGAAAAGGCCACGGCGAATCTTTTTGATGGTTTCTTGAGCTGTCTGAGTCGTCAGTTTGATGCCGAAAAATTCCTGGCCTTTAACCGCGAGTTCCTCGAGGCGTATCGCAATAAAGTAGATCTTCCCGAAGGGGATGTGCTTCCTGTGTTCACCATGGAGACGTCTGTTTTGCTTCGCTTTATTGGGCGGGAACTCCATGGCGAACGTTTTGCCAAAGGAAGCTCGTTGTTCAGCGGAAAGATGGGCGAAGAACTGTTTTCAGACCGGGTGAACATCGAACTGCTCAGAGATCCTCGCACAACCATAGCCCCCTTCTTTGACACAGAAGGAGTCGTCTTGCCAGATGACCGGTTGACCCTGATTGAACAGGGACGACTGAGCCGGGTTCTGACGGACAAGAAGACAGCCCATCTCTACAACTTACAGCATACTGGAGCCGCTACAGGCTCTTACGACGATCCACCCACCATTGATGGTGCTCAGGGACGAGCACTGGCCTTTAGAACCGACAGCGAGGATGTCGCTGCCGCGCTGAAGGGGCAGCCCGCCATCTTGGCCTTGGTCTGCTCCGGTGGAGATTTCACCGCCGACGGCAGCTACGCTACGCCAGTGCAAGTCAGCTTCCTCTTTGATGGGAAACGGGTCATCGGCAAGTTACCTGAGTTTACCATGCGTTCTCATCTCAACAACATGCTGGGAGAAGACTATATCGGCACCTTTGACAACACAAACCTGTACGTGGGAGACATTCCCACCCAACTTCAAGGCTATTACATGACCATCATGCGCTAACTGCCCAACAATCCCCTAGGAAGCAGCTTCCCAGGGGATTTTCCTTTCTTCTTTCGATTGATCCAGATGAGGAGTTCACAGAAAGCTCACGCTGGTTTAACAGGAATACACCGCGATTTATCGAACCAATAGCTAGACCAAAAAGGGAGGACAAACGATGTCGGAGGAACGATACAGAAACTATAGGCGTCACGCCAGAGTCTATGGTGTTCTAACAACGGTCCTAAGACCCGTATTCAAGTGGCTGTTTAGACTCGAAGCACAGCCCGCCTCGGGTCTGAAAGGTCCTTTTCTTGTCTATGCAAACCACAACGGAGACCTCGATGCCGCATTCGTGCAGCTGAGTTTTAAAGAGGTTCTGTATTTTGTGGCCAGCGAGCACATCTTTCGCGTTGGCCTGGCATCGCGCCTGCTCGTGTACCTCTTTGACCCTATTTCGCGCCTTAAGGGCAGTACAGATATGAGCACGGTAAGGGATGTCATGCGCAGGCTCAAGGATGGAAAGAACATCTGCATCTTTGCAGAGGGAAACCGTTCTTTCAATGGTCTCACGGGACCTATACCGCCTTCTGTAGGCAAACTGGCCAAGGCCTGCAAGGTTCCCCTTGTTACCTACAAGCTTGAGGGTGGTTACTTCACCACACCGCGCTGGGCCTACACGTTACGAAGGGGCAAGATGCGGGGCTACGTTGTTCAGGTTTACTCCGCAGAACAGTTGGCGAACATGACCGCTGATGAAGTGAATGACGTCATCAAGGCTGACCTTTTTGAAGACGCCTATGCACGGCAGGATGAGGAAAGAATACGCTTCAAAGGGCGGAGACTCGCAGAAGGCTTGGAGACGGCGCTGTTTATTTGCCCCCAATGCGAGCAGATCGGCACACTGCGAAGCCAGGGCAGCGAGTTTTCCTGCAGCTGTGGTCTTAAGACCGTCTATGATGAGTATGGCTACCTAAATGGGCCCTATAGGACAGTCACAGAATGGGATGCCTGGCAAAACCAACAGCTCACCCGCATTGCCACAGACCTTAGAGATGAGCCTGCCTTCTCTGACGGGAATGTGACACTAAACCTTATTCAAGCAAATCACAGAGGAGAGCGGGTTGATAGCGGCTCCGGTACACTTGCCATGTACCGGGACAAGCTTGTCTGCGGCACCCTGAACTTTGCCCTTGACGAGATTTCGGATATGGCGCTTTACGGTCGCGGAAACATAGCCTTTACCAGCGGTGGAAAGCACTATGCCCTTGTGGGCGGTCGGTCGTTCTGCGGACGCAAGTATCTGGAACTATACAATCAACTACAGACAACGAGGTGACCTATGGACTTTTCGTCAGCAAACACAGGTTTATGGAGTGCCATAATCCAACTGGGAATCATTGCAGCCACAATCCTGGGGGCTAATGTATTAAGGCGAAAGCTCCCGTTCGTACGCAAGACCCTAATGCCAACAGCCGTTTTGGCGGGATTTGTCCTCCTTCTACTGCGGAATGCCAATCTTCTGGACATTAATGCCATGTTCCTGGAAATGATCACCTACCATGGGATTGCCATTGGTTTTATTGCTCTTTCGTTGCGCGTTCCCCAAATCGAAACGGGAGGAACTACCGATCGTCTCACCGCGCCGAAAAGCGGTGCACTGATCATCTCGACCTATGTTGTCCAGGGCATGATGGGATTGCTTGTTACGCTTCTGCTGTCCTATACTATTATGCCCAACATGTTCCAAGCCGCAGGCATCCTGCTACCCATGGGCTTTGGTCAAGGACCCGGTCAGGCCAACAACGTTGGTGGCATGTATGAAGCCCTAGGCTTTTTAGGAGGCCGATCATTTGGACTCTCCGTTGCTGCCTCAGGGTATCTTTGTGCCTGCATTGTCGGGGTCATCTATCTGAACTGGCTGGTAAGCAAAGACAAAGTCAAAATGCACCAGTATGAGGAAGTTGAAGAACTGGTGACAATAGAAAAGTTTCAGGACCAAAACGAGATTCCCATTGCAGAATCCATCGATAGATTTTCGGTACAGTTTGCCCTGGTCCTTATCGTGTACCTACTTACCTATCTGGCAATACACGGGCTCTCATCTCTTGTTGGTGCCGTGGCTCCAGGACTCTCGAGTACACTCGATCCACTTCTGTGGGGCTTTAACTTCATCGTTGGTGCGTTGATGGCCATCCTCGTACGGGTTGTCATTAGCGGACTGCGCAAGTCGAGAATGATGACACGCCAGTATCAAAATAACTACCTCTTGAGCCGCATCTCAGGTCTGGCTTTCGACGTCATGATCGTTGCAGGGATAGCATCTATCGACATCACGGATCTCTCAGGGCTGTGGATCCCTTTCATCCTCTTGTCCATCGCCGGTGGCTTGGGAACCTTCTTCTGGGTTAAGTGGATCTGCAAAAAGCTTTATCCAAGCTACTTTTACGAAGGAATGATCTCCATGTACGGCATGCTTACAGGTACGATTAGCTCTGGAGTGCTCCTGCTTCGCGAAATCGATCCGGACTTCGAAACTCCAGCGGCCAACAATCTCTTGACAGGTAGCAGTTTTGCCATTGTGATGGGAGCACCCATGCTACTTTTGATCGGACTTGCACCTGTGTCGACACGAATGACCTTCATAACCCTCGGTCTGCTCGTCGTCTATCTGATACCACTTCTTCTATTCATATTTAGGGTTAAAGCGAAACGATAATACCTACAGCAAAGCACCAGCCATTACGGTTGGTGCTTTCGTCTTGGGGGAAAAGCGTTGGTGGAATGCAGTTGTGGATTCCAAAGACTTTCTGGCCGTTTTCTTAAATACCTCCTTCTTTTTTGCAGAAATCGACCACAACATGGACGTTACTGTCTGTTTTCGTCTTGAAACCTAATATTTCTCGTGGGGGGTCGGCAGGCGATTGGCTGTTTTGGAAGAATATTGAAAAACAGAACTGGTTTTCACTGCAGGACCATCAGTCAAAACGCAATTCACGGTCGTCTCTCTCATCGCATGCTTGGTTACAGGAATCTTTCATTCCTTTCTCCATCTTTTAGACTGCGGATAGGCAAGGAGGTATTTCAATGAAGCGTCGTAAAGTGCTAACAGTTTGGTTTGTTGCCTGTTTCATCCTGGCGTCTCTAAGTAATTCGTCGGTGGTACATGGTGATGACCCCTGGGGTTACTCCCCACTCATGCAGGCTCTACTCAGCGAAGAGAGTCCTTTGGTCATCCGCATGATCTTGGAAACGGGTGTTGATGTAAATTACAGCAACGAATACGGAGATACGGCGCTCTTGTT
>DUQE01000092.1 GCA_012837925.1 Bacillota bacterium | reverse complement strand
TCTACATTGGGAATCCAGGTCAAGAGGAACCGGGCGATCAGGACCCAAGTATAGAGTTCAAAGAGTAGATCAGCTAGGACTACAAGACGCATCATTGTGTCACTCGCCTTCGTTCTTGATCATCTCAAAGAAATCCGACTCCAAATCTCCTTCGATAGCCACGGAAGCCGGCGTGAAACAAAAGATGGTTTCACCGAGCTTTCGCATATTACCTTCGAGCGCGTATGTAGTACCACTCATGAAGTCAACAATTCTCTGTGCCTCCCGTTTGTCCACCAAGTGCAGACGCACGATCAGAGAACGACGACTCCGCAGATGCGAGACATAGTCCTTCACATCTTCATACATTCGGGGTTCCACAATATACATCTTGTTTTGAGCGCTCGTTCCCCCGGACAAGCCCACGAGCGCAGGTTTTCCCTTCACGGGAATCTCCGTCTGTTTCTTGCTCCGTTCGCGCCGTAAAGGCACTACTTCGTCGTCAGCGACCTCTTGGATCTTCCCCATGTTCTCTTCATCGTCATAGTCCTCAGTGACACCCAATAAGACTTTCAACTTATGGACAAAATCACTCATACTGAATCCTCCTTCGAGAACAGAGCCGACCCGATTCGCACTAATGTGGCTCCCTCTTCGATAGCTACTTCAAAGTCATTCGTCATACCCATAGATAAGATATCCCATACGACACCTAACTCGTTCTGTAGTTCATCATACAACTGTTTTGTCTCTCTGAAAAACTGGCGTGTATCCTCTGGTTCAACAAGGGGAGCCATCGTCATCAGACCTCTAACACGTAGGTTCTTGCACTCTTGAAGCACTCTTCTGGCGAAGGCACCTGCGTCTTGATAGGAAAGCCCCGTCTTACTGTCTTCACCAGAGACATTCACTTGAATCAGTACGTCCTGGACCTTCCCCCACTGCTCCGCTCTGTCATTTAAGGCTTCGGCCAGATTCCAGCGATCAAGGGAATGGATCAGCGAAAACAGTTGACAATAACGAACCTTGTTTGTCTGAAGTCTTCCAATGAAGTGCCATTCGGCCTCTGGAAAACTCGCCAGACGTGTTTGAGCGTTTTGAACGCGATTCTCACCTAAAGTCGTCAAACCTGCACGAATGAGTTCTCGTACTTCCTCGTCCGAAGCGTACTTAGTGACTCCCAACAACCTTATATCTGAGTCGCTACGACCACTCAGGCCCGCTGCTTTCTTGATACGGGCTTGTACATTCTCCAAATTCTCTCTAATACTCATTATTTCCACCTTATCATTCTTTTTCCTGCCTGATTAAGCTAGATGAAGGACGATGACCAAGGCCCCAACAACCCACGTATAATACGCAAACCATACCAAGCGTCCTTTTCTTGCCAGATCCAGTAAAAAGTGAATCGCAAGATAGCCAGTGAGAGCTGCCGCAACAAATCCTGCCGCGAGTATCCCGAAGTCCATCACTGAGCTGCCCGCCAAGAGGTCATCGACTGAAACCACGAGCGCTCCAAGAATCGCCGGTATCGACAGTAAAAACGAGAAACGAGCAGCACTTTCTCGATCAAGACCTCTAAACAAGCCCACAGCAATTGTGGTACCTGATCGCGAAATTCCCGGAAGTATCGCGATCGCTTGGCTACACCCAATCACCAGCGCGTCATTTATTGAAAGTCTCTCCAGTCCCTTGGCTGTTACCTTGTGTCGATCTGTAACATAGAGAATCGTTCCGGTTACAAGCAACATGAAGCCCACAAAAAGGCTGCTGCTGAACAATTGCTCAATTTGGTCCTTTAAGACCAACGCTACCACTACAGCGGGGAGAGTGCCGATAATGATGGCCAAGAGAAGTCGCGAACCCGGATCCTCCTTCACCAGCTTTTTCGCGGCCCGGGGATTACGTAGTAACTTGAAAAAAGACTCAATCAGGAGCGTAACTTCTTTCCGAAAGACAACTAGAACCGCCATCAATGTACCGACATGAACCATTACCTCAAACACAAGGGATGACTCCTGAATACTAAACAATTTCGAGAACAAAACAAGATGTCCAGAGGAACTCACCGGTAAGAACTCTGTGAGGCCCTGAACAACCCCCAAAACAATTGCTTGAACCGCAGTCACGCTCTCACTCCTTCCGAGTATTCCTACTTATTCTTGTTTCTCAGCCGGATTCCTGCCCCAGCCCAAGCTAGAGTAGCTAGATTATCCAACAAGGGAAGAGCAACCAGAGCAGTAATCACGTTAAATACACTATGGGCGTGGGCTACTTGTCTTGCAGGTTGCGCGGACAGGAGTTGCACTAAACGTAGAAACAAGGGATAGATCGGAAGCACTAGGATTACTCCGCCGAGGTTGAATAAAAAGTCCGCATAGGCAGTCGCTTTGCTGGCCCTGCTCCTCCCTATGCTCGCCAACAAAGTCGTGAGCACTGTGCCTACATTGCTTCCCAAGGCGACGCCAATGGCAGCCGGTAGCGCTAGGACGCCCTGTCTAGTAAGGCCTATCGTCAGTCCCGTAACTGCACTGCTTGACTGTGCGAGCGCTGTCAACATCGCTCCCACGAAGCATGCGCGAATGGGGGTTTCTGTCAACTGCACTAAGGAAGCTTGCACCACAGGATGTTTCAAAACAGGAGCCAGCACCCTCGTAGTGAACTCGAGACCAAAAAAAACTGCACCCAGACTACAGGCGGCCGTACCTAGGGCTGGCCGCTTGGCCAAGAAAACCAGAAGTAACCCGCCCACAACAAGCGGTAAGGCAAGTTTCTCGACCGGTAACGCCATAATCTGGGCCGTGACGGTAGTTCCGATATTGGCTCCGAGGATCACACCGAGTGCTTGCCTCATACTGAGGATGCGACTGTCCACCATGACGACCATTGTTGAATTTACTACACTACTACTTTGCACTAAACCCGTCGTAATTAGGCCCGTCATGAGACTTCGGACCTTTGTTGATGTGAACCTCAACAAAAACGCGCGCAAACGAGCCCCGAGAATGCCACTCATCGCACGACCGAGTAGCTGTAGACCCAAGAGAAAGATGCTAATGCCTAGTGCAAAACTGGTCAAAAACAAAGAGATTCTCATATGCGACTCTATGAGAATCTCTCCTGGTTTAGAATCCGGCTAGATTAATTACTGTACCGGGCTGGCAGTGCGGTGATAAGTAGTGCTCAGGATCGGTGCTCAACACACGTACAACTCGAGCCTCAAACCCTCCAAGTTGTTCTACCTCCAGGCTAATCCCGTCTACACTAATCATCATCGTGGGAGTGGGATCTTCTTCAATTCCATCTAAAACGTCCTCCAGAGGAAGTACCGTATAGAGAATCATCACTGGATGCCCCCTTTGCCCCCAGGTCGCGCCAACTGGTGCAGACGAGTTATGGCCGTGCCCAATCCACCTACTTCATTGATGAGTCCTACGCGTACAGCCTCTTCACCGACAAGAACTGTCCCCACGTCCCGTACGAGTTCGCCGGTGCGAAACATCATGTCCCTAAGGACCTCTTGTTCGACTCGCGAATGCTGAACGATAAACCGAATTACTCGGTCCTGCATCTTATCTAAGTATTCATACGTCTGTGGCACACCGATAACCAAGCCACTAAGGCGAATGGGGTGTATAGTCATGGTAGCCGTTTCAGAAATGAGGGAGTAGTCGGCTGCCACCGCAATTGGAGCACCTATGGAATGACCGCCTCCCAGTACCAGCGAGACCGTGGGAGTCTCCATGGTCTTCAGCATTTCTGCAATGGCCAAGCCAGCTTCTATATCGCCTCCCACAGTATTCAAGACCACCAGCAAGCCCTTGACCTTGGGATTTTGCTCGATGGCCACCAACTGTGGGATGACGTGTTCGTACTTAGTCGTTTTGTTTCGTGGTGGTAAGACCATATGACCCTCAATTTGTCCGATAATGCTGAGACAATGAAACGGCTGGGCTTCTAACTCTGGAGCTTGGGGTGTAGAAACCTGCCCAAGCTCCCTTATATTTTCGATTGTCGTGTCGTCTGGAGCTGTCGCTTCGTCTGTATTCTCGGGCTCATATTGCTCAAACAAAAAGCTCCCTCCTTCCCTACCAACTAGTATGGTAAGAAAGGAGGGCACTTAAACCCGATCGGGTTAGATTTCCATGATAATCGGCAAAATCATCGGTCTTCTTTTCGTCTTTTCATAAAGCATCGGGGCGATCGCGTCGATGATTTCGTTTT
>DUQE01000091.1 GCA_012837925.1 Bacillota bacterium | reverse complement strand
TTGAGGCATAAATTTAGGAAGATGATTGGTTGCCATAAGAATCCCCTTGTAGCCAGCACAAGTACTCATAGAGGTTAGTGCATCCATGGTCTGGGCGCGGGAGATCCTAGGAATGGAGTCGAGCGTTAGGGAAGTAACACCCTTGGCTGCTAGATCCTTGATCATCTTGTGGTTTCCTGGCGACGCTGGATGCAAGAATGTGACGAGAACTTGTCCAGAACGCATAAGGTCTACTTCATGTACGCCTAGCGCCTCATTAAACTGAGGTTCTTTAACCTTGAGAATCAGGTCAGCACTCTCGTAAACCTCTTTCACATCACATAGTGTGGCGCCTGCTTCTTGATAAGCTTCATCACTAAAAAAGGCACCCAATCCGGCCCCTGCCTCAACCAATACTTTGGCTCCACCTTTCACAAATTGACCAACTGTTTCAGGTGTTGCCGAGACTCTGCGTTCACCCGCGAGAATCTCCTTAGGTACTCCTACAGTCAAACCAGCGTATTTCATCAACCATCCTCCGTCCTTTAATTTATACAAATACTATTCGCATACGACTACGAAATCCCTTTCGTGTTTATTCGGAAATTAACACTTTCTGAACAAGAAAGACGGAAAAAAGAGAACCTCAGGCGCCTTTCCGCAAAAAGACCCTTCGGTTCTTTCGCCTTCCGCTTCGAGCTAGACCAAACGCCGTATCAATTCATCAGTTTCCTCGAAAAAATAATCTACTAACGGAATCTCTAAAAGCGTGTAACTGCCCGGTTTTTGCTTCGTACTCGCCCTCGCGGCGGCCACCATTACTTGGGCTGTGAGGGCCGGGTTGTTAATGCGCATCCCCCAGGTGAGATTCTGGTTGGCTGTTTGACCCGATGAACCGCTTCGCTCGATGAGAACACCGTGTCCTACGTCCTTTAGACTTGCGATGGACTCAACCTGATAGACATGGGTCTCATCCTTCTTGAAGTACGCATCGTTTTTGATGGAGAGTTCCACTGTCTTGAAGTCCGTTCCAGGCTCCAGTTCAACGTAGACAAGACGGCGGTGCACACCTGAACCGACAGGTATGGTCATAGATAGAGCATCTTTGACCCCCGCTATGGCTTTCACAGCTACCGAATGACCCATGCTCATTCCTGGTCCGAAATTCGTAAAGGTCAGTCCCCGAGGGGCCAGTACCTCCATGAGAGCGCGAATCACCGAGTCGCTCCCTGGATCCCATCCTGCAGCTAGTACCGAAGCTACGCCGTAACGCCTGGCTAGTTCTCCAAGTTCAGCCCTGTACTCCAACAAAGGCTCACCATGGATATCAAAACTATCAACGGTGTTGATTCCCAAGGCCACTAGTTCTCGTGCTTGTTCTGGAACGCTGCGAGTGGGCGTACATAAAAGTGCGACATCCACCTTGCCCAGTTCGGCAATGTTCGTTACAACAGGAACGTCCGCAAGTTCGGGAGGAGATTGCGCTGGGTTGACTTTTCTGCGAACCACCCCGGCCAGTTCAAGATCGGGAGCTTCCTGTAGGGCCCTTACCGCATACATTCCTATGTTTCCATAGCCTACAACGGCTACTCGAATCATCTGCTTCACCCCATTTCTCAAATCAAAAGTATGTCGTCAAAAAGGTTAGTATCTTTCCGATATACTCGGGATCATTCGTGGGATTAAGAAAGTCCTTGGCCACCAAGTGCTCTTCACCTTCTCTAATCCAAAACTCTACATTGTCTACAGAACGAGGAGTGCTCTCCATGATCCGCTCTAGATTGAGCACGGAGACAAACTGGTCGTCCTTGGAGTGCATAAGTAGGGCGGGTCTGTCTCCAACGTTTTTTATCTGCTTCTTTGGATTCAACGAGCTATTGGAGAAGCCAAACTTAAACGATGTATACAGCGATACAAAGGGTTTTTCGACTACGGCTAGGGCAAGAGGAGCCCCGCTGAAATAAAGATTATCGCCGAACAAATCGGCCCATGACGAAAAGGCTCCGATACTGATAACACCATCCAGGTCAGGGTACAAGCCCGCGGCATTGATCGCCGCCACACCGCCTAGGTCCGCGCCAAAAGCGATAACGGGCAAACCCGGCTTCTGCTTTTTCAAGTACTCGAGCCCTGCGAGCACATCCAGGTGCTCGGCATAGCCCAGGTACACCTGCTCGCCGGAGCTCTCCCCATGACTGCGCAGTTCAATCAAGAGTGAACTGTATCCGTAGTCAGCCAGTACCTGTGCATGACCCCAGAAAGCGCTTACAGGCGGATGCGTGAGTCCACCCAAAAAGACCATTGTCGCCCGAGGATTATCGACCTCAAGCTCCCAGGCGGCCAGATGGTAACCATCTACGGTAATCAAAGATAGAGGCTTGACATCAAGCCCCCAATCTATGGGATCGTAGGTTGTTTCAAAGGCAATATGCTTGTTAATCACACTGCCGGTGGCTAGATGCGGTAGGAAGGCTAGAATAGCCACGGAACCAGAGAGCACAACGAACGTCGCCACAACGATGAGAAGTTTCATCCTTCCCATACTATGCACCCTCTTTGAGACCATCGTTTAGAACATCTCGGATGATGGCTTCCATCCGCATCATCTTGGCTTCCATGTCTGCAACGAGTTTAAGTTGGGTACGGGCCCGATCGAGATTGTGGTCAGGGCGCTCCACACGAAAGTACCTGTCTCCATCAATGTAATCCGTTAAGAACCGCATACCCGTCTCCAGGGTCATCAGCTTTACTGAGAAGGCCAAGTGGTCCAGTTCGACTCGATTCAAAAATCCCTTGGCCATGCTCAGGTACCCTTGTGTAAAGGCGGTAAAGAGTTCCAGATCGAGGGAAACCAGATCGAGATTGGGCTCGTCTTCTCGTGCGGTGCTAGCTCCAAAACGGATCGCATCGCCAAAATCGTACAGAGCAGAACCGGGCATCACTGTATCGAGGTCCAAGACACAGATGCCCTCACCAGTCTCATCGTCGATCATGACATTGTTGAGCTTCGTGTCGTTATGGGTGACGCGTAGTGGAATCTCCTCTGCAGCAAGTAAGTCTACGATAACTCCCGTCTCATGGCTACGTGCTAGAATAAAGTCGATTTCCTCACGAACGCCGGCCGCCCGTCCCTTAGGATCCGTCTCAATGACGTTGAGCAGGTCTCCTAAGCGCTTCCTGGTATCATGAAAGCGTTCGATCGTCTCATGGAGAGTATCGGCTGGAAAGTCACTCAGTAAGTATTGGAACTGCCCGAAGGTACGACCCGAGTGGTAAAAGTGAATCGGGTCTTCTACTTGCTCATAGGTTCGAGCCCCTTCGATGAAGTCATAGGCCCGCCAATACTCGCCTCCCACACTCCGGAAGAACGAATAGCCGGTAACAGTGGGAATAACCCGCATGGCCCGCCTGCTGGGATCACCACCCTGTTCGATCACTTTCTTGCGCAAATGACGCGTCACCGCTTCAATATTCGCCATCACGCCTTCAGGATCCCGGAAGACGTGTTGGTTAATGCATTGGAGAACATAACGCACTGGTTTGTCATGCACTCTGTAATAGACAAAAAATGTATCATTAATATGTCCGTCTGTGCACACTTCCGCACCGACATATTCTCCCTCAAAGGAAAAATGAGGAACAATCTCCCGTAAGCGCTTCATCCTTATTCCCCCAAACTAGTTGCAGCAGCTTCGTCTTGGAGCAGCTCCATCTTTTCTTCTAA